>NZ_JH980292.1:4666597-4871793 GCF_000314005.1 Spirulina subsalsa PCC 9445 | reverse complement strand
ACCTACTTCCCCCTCCTCCTCCCCCTCCTCCCCCTCCCCCCCTCCTCCCCCTCCCCCTCCTCTCCCCCCTCCTCCCCCTCCCCCTCCTCTCCCCCCTCCTCCCCCTCCCCCCCCTCTCCCCCTCTCCCCCTCCCCCCTAGCCCCTAGATAGGTTTCAAGGTTGGGTTAACTCCCACTGGAAAACGGGAATTTGGGCATGGGGGGGGAACCCCCTAGGGTCTTGTTTCAAGCGGTCGGTATCGGCAGAATGTCGCGTATAATCAAGGCAGAAAAAACTCATCTGGTGGTTAAGAGCGAGGATATTATGATTTTAGAAGGCACCCTATTAGCCCAGACCATAAATGATCCCGATGTGTTGGGACAAATTCAACGGGCCGCCCAGAACTTTATTGAATCGGGTCAAGTTTGGGCGTTGATTATTGGTTTTATTATTGGCTATGGCTTTAAAGGCATGATGCCGGGGTGAGATAATCCCCCCAAGGCAACGTTAAGCCCATCTTTCCCCTTCTAGGATGTAATCTCTCCTGTCCGGGGATAAACAAAGAATTCCTTAAATCTCGGCTAGTTGGGGGGATACTGGGATAAAACGGAATAGCTTAGGCCCCGGCTTTTCCTCCTGGGTCAAGGGGCTTTTCCCTTGCCCTGCTCTCTCTAGGCTATCAAGTAGATTAAGGCTATGACTCAACCGAAAACTTGGAGCGATCGCTTTGAAAGTGCGCTACATCCTGCTATTGCCCGTTTTAACGCCAGTATCGGCTTTGATATTCAACTAATTGAATACGACATTACGGGATCGATTGCCCATGCCAAAATGTTGGCTCATACGGGGATTATTAGCAAAGAAGAAGCGATGCAGTTGGTGACGGGTCTAGAACAAATTCGCATCGAATACCAAGAAGGTCATTTTAACCCCGGCATTGAAGCCGAAGATGTTCACTTTGCCGTAGAACGTCGTTTGACGGAGTTGGTGGGGGATGTGGGGAAAAAACTGCATACAGCGCGATCGCGTAATGATCAAGTCGGTACCGATATCCGCCTTTACTTACGGGATCAAATCACCGAAATTCGCCAACAGTTACGGGAATATCAAGGGGTTCTCCTACGCCATGCCGAAAAGCACGTAGAAACCCTCATCCCCGGTTATACCCACCTCCAACGCGCTCAACCCCTCAGTTTAGCCCATCACCTGCTGGCCTACTTCCAAATGGCTCAACGGGACTGGGAACGCTTAGGCGAAGTCTATAAACGCACCAATATTTCCCCCCTCGGGAGTGGGGCCTTAGCGGGAACCACCTTCCCCATTGATCGGCATTTTACCGCCTCAGAATTGGAATTTGGCGGCGTTTATGCCAATAGTTTGGACGGAGTGAGCGATCGCGACTTTGCCATAGAATTCCTCTGTGCCTCCAGTTTAATCATGGTTCACCTGAGCCGCCTCAGTGAGGAATTAATTCTCTGGGCCTCCCAAGAATTTAGCTTTATCACCCTCAAAGATAACTGCTCCACCGGATCCAGCATCATGCCCCAAAAGAAAAACCCCGACATCCCCGAATTAGTGCGGGGTAAAACCGGGCGGGTGTTTGGTCATTTACAAGCCCTATTAACCATCATGAAAGGGCTACCCCTCGCCTACAACAAAGACCTACAAGAAGACAAAGAGGGCATTTTCGACAGCGTAAAAACCGTGCAAGGCAGTTTAGAAGCCATGACCATTCTGTTACGGGAAGGGCTAGAATTTCGCACCGAACGCCTTAGCGCCGCCGTCGAGGAAGACTTTTCCAACGCCACCGATGTAGCCGATTATTTAGCCGCTAAAGGGGTTCCCTTCCGAGAAGCTTATAATTTAGTCGGTAAGGTGGTAAAAACCAGTTTAGCCGCCGGAAAACTGCTCAAGGATTTAACCTTAGAAGAGTGGCAAGAACTCCATCCGGCCTTTGAAGAGGACATTTATCAGGCGATCGCCCCTAAACAAGTGGTAGCCGCCCGCAACAGTTACGGAGGCACCGGTTTTGAGCAAGTTCGCAACGCCATCGAGTCCGCTAAAACTCAATTGTTGTAAACCTCTATGAATGGATGGCAAAACTGAACCTCCGAACGCGCTTATTTTTCTCCCATTTATTAGTCATGGTAGTGGGATTAGGCAGTTTTACCCTCATTGCGCGTTACTTCTCCCCCCGCTTTTTTGTCCTGCGTTTAGAACAACTCGAACAACGGGGCTTTTTAACCATTCGGTTAGCTAGAACTTATCTAGTCGAAGGGTTTGAGAGCGCTTGGAATCGTAGCACCATTTGGTCTTTTGTGGTGGGGAGTAGTGCTTCGGGAATTGTCAGTTATTGGGCTTCTCGTCGCATTATTCAACCTTTGCAAAATATCACTGAAATTACTGAAAAGTTTGCCCAAGGAAACTTACAGGAACGAGTCCCCAACAGTGAAATTTCCGAACTTCAGAAACTGAGTAATAGTTTTAACCGTATGGCGCAAAGCTTGGAGGGGGTAGAACAACGACGACGGGAGTTAATTGGGGATTTAACCCATGAATTACGCACCCCTTTAACGGTCGTCCGGGGGTATTTAGAAGAGTTAGCCGATGGTTCAATTGAAGGGTCGCCAGAACTTTATTTAAAGTTAGTTAAAGAAACCCGACGTTTAGAACGATTGGCGAATGATTTACAGGAAATTTCTAAGGCAGAAGCGGGGTATTTACCCATTCACTTAAAGCCCTTTAATTTGTTACCTCTCCTAGAATCATTAGTGGAACGGTTTAAGGATCAATTATTAAATGATAATCCGGTATTAGTCTTAGAACGTAGCTCAGAATTGCCCCTAGTTTTGGCCGATCCAGATCGCACCGAACAAATTTTAGTGAACTTGATTGGCAATGCTATCCGTTACACCGAAAAAGGGAAAATCACCCTCACAACTTGGCGCGCAGGCGATCGCCTTTGGGTCGCCGTGACAGATACAGGGATTGGTATTAGTGAATCTGACCTGCCCTACGTTTTTGAGCGCTTTTGGCGAGCCGATCGATCGCGATCGCGGATTAGAAGCGGCACAGGTCTAGGACTCGCCATTACTCGCCGTTTGGTGGAATTACAAAACGGTCAAATTGAAGTAGAAAGCCAACCCGGAACAGGTAGTACCTTCCGTTTTTGTCTCCCTCTCGCCTAGGAAGGGAAGTCAACAACCACACCCTCAATCGCATTTTTTGTCAACTCTGGAGTTTGCTCCCCATAATGGAAGATAGAATCACCAGAATTTGTTTTAGCGATTGGTTATGTCCTCTTTATCAAACCGGAAATCATGGGTGATGGGGTTCTTGCGTCCATCAGTGGGGGGAATCCTCCTAATGAGTGTCATGTTACCGAATGTTGTCTTGACTCGACCCAGTTGGGCGGTTGACACACCCGATGACAGTTCTCTCAATGGAATTTTACGTCAAGCGATTTGCGCTCAGGACTGGAATCAGGCCATTCGCGCTATTAACGAGATGAAAAGTCTCGCCCCCAATTATGCCGCCCGTTTAACGGTGTATCAAAGCCGTTTACAAACCTTGGCTAGTCAGAATATTTTCGTTTTAAATTGGAATTGTGAAGGGGGGGGTTTACCGAACGTTATGGAAGGTTCTCCAGAATCCCCAGTGGCGACTATGCCCCCTCCTGATGATCGCCGAAGTTTTGAGATATCGATTAAACGCCGTGTCGCTAATATTCCGGTGGTGGATGTCCAGTTTAATGGTCAATCCTATGAGATGCTCTTTGATACGGGAGCGACCACGACTATGATTTTACCGAGTATGGCGCGACAGTTGAATATGCAGTCTTTGGGCAAAAGCCGGGTTACGGTGGCTGATGGGAGAACAGTAGAAGTGGATGTTGGCCGAGTGAGTGAGTTACAACTGGGGGAATTAACCCTTGAAAATGTAATGGTCACTTTTGGTAATCGGACGAATGAACGGGGGATGGGGAATATGGGATTGCTGGGTCAAAATGTCTTCGGGAATTTTGATGTCACTATCCGCGAAAATGTCATTGAACTCACTGAACGTTGACATACTCACCGGGCTGAAGCCACGGTGATTCTTGACACTTCCTTGGGATGTGCTGGCAAGCCAGTTTTACCTTCCCTTGGTGTCCGTTTAAGGTCGTGTCGATGCCCCATAATTCCCCCCAACCCTGCAAGCTAATAGCCCTACTCAACTTTCGGTAAAAGGCGATCGCACCCCAGCAGAACCGGAAATGCGATCGCCTGCTCCTCCACAAGGATGAGAATTCCAGAACTTAGAGATCCTTCTCTCCTAACTCCCGCGTCATGTGATCAAACGGTGCATCGAGGAAACTGGTATCCTCTACCCCTTGACTCGCGGCCATCCCTTTGACAATCTCCTTCATCATTTGAATTCCCATTACCGTGGGGCCAATGGGAACCGTCAAAGAATTATAGGTTTCCCGTAACCCCTGTAACACCCGCTCATCTAACACATCATTATCCCCAGCCACTAAGGCATAGGTCGCATAGCGCAGATAATAGTCCATATCCCGCAAACAAGCGGAATAACGACGAGTAGTATAAGCATTTCCACCGGGGCGGATTAACTCAGGCACTTCCTCAAATAGTTGAGAACCAGCCTGTTTTACAATAGCCGCCGCATTGGCGGTAATCATTGAGGCAACCGCTAGTCTGGACATCCCTGACTCAAAATAGGACTTCAGGCTATCCATCGCATTGCGATCAAAATAACGCCCAGCCACATCATAGTTTCTGATCAGTGTCGTTACTGCATCTTTCATAAATCTGCGCTCCCAATCAATCGAATTTTAAATTTTTGTTTGCCACAAGCAAGCTCAAAAAAATTGCTCTAGTTAATCATCATCGCATAAGGAAGACCAGCCCATGCCCTAAGATGCCCTAGACTCTCTTCCTTAACTCATTTTTGCAACATTTCTTCAACAAAGTGTCTCATGTGCAAAAAAACTGTATCATAGAGAACATTTTTGCAATCTTTACAGGTTTTCTAGCAGAAATTCCCTGAGATTCCGTATCCTACAATACAAAATACAGTGAACCCACTCTCTACGATCATCATTCGAGACAAAAAAAGCAGATCCTAATTAAGGAGTCATCTATGCCAGAGACACCCCAAGAAGTATTACAGATGATTAGAGATGAAAACATCCAGATCATCGACCTGAAATTCATTGATATGCCAGGGATTTGGCAGCACTGCTCGTTTTACTACGATCAGATTGACGAGAGTTCCTTTGTTGATGGCGTACCCTTTGATGGCTCCAGTATCCGGGGTTGGAAAGCCATTAACGAATCGGATATGTCTATGGTTCCTGACCCTAAAACCGCTTGGATTGAACCGTTCTACGAAGAAAAAACCTTGAGCATGATTTGTAGCATCAAGGAACCCCGCACTGGAGAATGGTACAGTCGGGATCCTCGTAGTATCGCCGCCAAAGCCGTTGAATACCTCAACTCTACAGGCATCGGCGACACTGCCTTCTTTGGTCCGGAGGCTGAATTCTTCCTCTTCAACGATGTCCGCTTTGACCAAACGGAAAACAAAGGGTTCTACTACGTTGACAGTATTGAGGGACGTTGGAACTCCGGACGGGAAGAAGCAGGCGGAAACTTAGGTTACAAACCCCGCTACAAAGAAGGTTACTTCCCCGTTGCTCCCACCGACACCCTGCAAGACATTCGGACGGAAATGTTGCTGACGATGGGCAAGTGTGGCGTTCCCATTGAGAAACATCACCATGAAGTGGCTACCGGGGGACAAAACGAGCTAGGGATTCGTTTTGCCACCCTCGTAGAATCTGCCGACTACCTGATGACCTACAAGTATGTCATCAAAAACGTGGCGAAAAAATACGGTTTGAGTGCTACCTTTATGCCCAAGCCCTTGTTTAACGATAACGGGTCTGGGATGCACACCCACCAATCCATCTGGAAAGAGGGACAACCCCTATTCTGGGGAGAAGGTAACTATGCCAATCTAAGTCAAATGGCACTGCACTATATTGGTGGTCTGCTTAAACACGCTCCGGCACTGCTGGCGTTAACGAACCCTAGCATTAACTCCTACAAGCGTTTGGTTCCCGGTTTTGAGGCTCCGGTGAACTTAGCTTACTCTCAAGGCAACCGTTCCGCTTCTATCCGGATTCCCCTCTCTGGCCCCAATCCCAAGGCGAAACGCTTAGAGTTCCGTTGTCCTGATGCCACCTGTAACCCCTATATTGCCTTTGCTGCCATGCTTTGTGCTGGGTTAGATGGTATCAAGAACCAAATTGACCCCGGTTCTCCTTTGGATGTGGATATCTATGACCTGAGTCCTGAAGAGTTGAGCAAGATTCCTAGCACCCCCGGTTCTTTAGAGGATGCGCTGGAGCATTTACAAAATGACCACGCTTTCTTAACGGATACGGGAGTATTTACGGAGGACTTCATTGAAAACTGGATTTCTTACAAACTCGATAATGAGATTAACCCCATGCGGTTACGGCCTCACCCCTATGAGTTCTCCCTGTACTATGATGTCTAGATTTCTAGTCTCAGGTCTTTAGATTCGTTGTTGGAACGAAAATAGCGACGCACTCCCCCACCTCGCGGAACGCAGGTGGGGGAGCATTCATAAAACAGTCATTTTGAACGTGGCTGCTGCGGTGTTTGGAGTCGTGTTCTCAATTCCCGACTAGCAGACTTATTCAGCAAGCCCTAAGAACCAAAACGGTAGATGGCATCGGTGACGCGGGCGACATCGACGATTTCGGGGACATCGTGGATTCTGAGGATATCTGCTCCTTGGGCGATCGCACAACTGCAAGCGGCGGCGGTTCCCCAGACTCTGGCTTTGGGGTCGCTACGGTCTAAAATATGACCAATAAAGCTTTTCCGAGAGAGTCCTAAGAGTAACGGCGCATTTAAGGGGCGAAACTCCTCTAAACGTCGCAAAACCTCAAGGTTTTGTGTGTAGGTTTTGGCGAAACCAATACCGGGATCTAGGATGATGTGCGATCGCGCAATTCCCGCCCCTTCTGCCTCAGCCATCCGTTGCACAAAAAACTGATAGACTTCCTGCACCACATCCTCATAATCCGTCTGTTGCTGCATCGTTTGGGGCGTTCCCCGAATGTGCATCAACACATAAGGCACCCCCAACGCAGCCACCACCGGGAACATTTCCGGCTCAAACGTCCCCCCAGAAATATCATTAATCATGTCCGCCCCCGCTTCAACGGCCGCCCTCGCCACTTCCGCCCTCGTCGTATCCACCGAAAGGGGGAGGGGAACCTCCCGTCGTAACACTTCAATGATGGGAATAACGCGTTCTAACTCCTCATCCAGAGAAATTTGCGCCGCCCCCGGACGGGTGGATTGTCCCCCCACGTCAATGATATCCGCCCCAAACTTGGCCATTTTCCGCGCTTGGGCGATCGCACTCTCGGCCGCATAAAATTCTCCACCATCACTAAAACTGTCCGGTGTGATGTTTAAAATACCCATCACATAGGTTCGTTTACCCCAGTGCCAAGTCTGATCTCGTAGTGTTAAAGTTTCTAGCATGATGATTTTCTACGATGTGAGGAGAAAGTAATGATCTACTTTTTTCAGGGATCTGTTCCCGATACCCCCTAATCCCTGTTGCCGATTCCCCGTTCCCTCTCCTGACACCTTGACTTCTAACTTTGGGTCTTAACTTGTCAAGATTGCCCATTCCCCATTCCCTGTTCCCCGTTCCCTATTACCTGTTGCCGATTCCCTGTTCCCCGTTCCCTCAAACAAAAGACTCTGTATCTCACCAGCAGAGGAATAGCAGTAATTGATAATTGATAATTTTATGAAGTCAAGGATTATTGATAATTGACAATACGGGCAAAACTGGCCGACTCCAAACTGGCACCCCCCACTAAAGCCCCGTCAATCTCAGGCTGTGCCATAATTTCATCAATATTATCCGGCTTCACCGAACCGCCATATTGGATCGACACATCAGGATTCGTCAGTTGAGAACGAATGACCCCAATCACCCGATTAGCTTCTTGAGCATCACAAGTGTCACCGGTGCCAATCGCCCAAATCGGCTCATAGGCAATGACTAAATTACTTTGATCCACCCCGACTAAATCTTGGGTTAACTGAGCCGAAATAATCGCCTCCGTTTCCCCTGCATCCCGTTGGGCTTTAGTTTCCCCCACACAAAGGATAGGCGTTAAACCGTATTTCTGAGCCGCTTTGAGGCGTAAATTCACCGTCTCATCCGTTTCTCCGAAATATTGACGGCGCTCGCTGTGTCCGATGATCACATAACTCACCCCAAACTCCGCTAACATCGGGCCCGAGATTTCCCCCGTGTAAGCGCCGGACAGTTCCCAGTGAACATTTTGCGCCCCCAAGCGTACACGACTGCCATGTAAATTTTTCGACATCGTACCCAGTGCCGTAAAGGTGGGGCAAAGGATTACCCCCCGATCTTCTGGGGTTTCTTCGAGTTCAGGCAGGAAGGTTTGTAAAAACTCCTTGGCTTCTGCCCGAGTTTTGAACATTTTCCAATTACCAGCAATGAGAATTTTTCGCACAGTTTAATGACTATGAATATTGAGACTACGCAAGACTGCAAAATTTAGTGTAAAGCTTTTGGGGTGTTTAATCTATGCCCAACTGGGGGGAATGGTCCCGAAGCAAGTCAGGGAAACGCGATATAATCAGGAGTTGGACAATTGATCTGTGAGTTGCGCGAATTATGAGCAAAGGCACATTGTTTGATAAAGTTTGGGATCTCCACACGGTTGGCATTTTACCTTCTGGTCAAACTCAGTTATTTATTGGACTGCATCTAATCCATGAAGTCACGAGTCCCCAAGCATTTGCCATGCTGCGCGATCGCGGACTCCCAGTGTTATATCCAGAACGGACGGTGGCGACGGTAGATCATATTGTCCCCACAGGGAATCAAGCGCGTCCTTTTGCCGATACATTGGCCGAAGAGATGATGCAGGAGTTAGAGAAAAACTGTCAAGCCAATCAGATCCGCTTCTACAATATTGGCTCCGGGAATCAGGGCATTGTGCATATTATCGCCCCAGAACAGGGACTCACTCAACCCGGGATGACCGTTGCTTGTGGGGACTCCCACACCTCCACTCATGGGGCCTTTGGTGCGATCGCCTTTGGCATTGGCACCAGCCAAGTCCGGGACGTTCTCGCCTCCCAAACCCTCGCCCTTTCTAAACTCAAAGTGCGCCGTATTGAGGTGAACGGCGACCTGAAACCGGGAGTCTATGCCAAGGATGTGATTTTACATATTATCCGCACCTTGGGCGTTAAAGGCGGCGTGGGCTATGCCTACGAGTACGCTGGCACGACCTTTGAGAAAATGTCCATGGAAGAACGGATGACCGTCTGTAACATGGCCATCGAAGGGGGAGCGCGTTGTGGCTATGTGAACCCCGACCAAGTGACCTATGATTACCTGCACGGTCGAGATTTTGCCCCCAAAGAAGCCGACTGGGAAAAAGCCGTCGCTTGGTGGGATAGTATTCGCAGTGATACCGACGCCGAATATGATGACGTGGTAATTTTTGACGCGGCCGAGATTGAACCGACGGTGACATGGGGGATTACACCGGGTCAAGGGTTGGGGGTCAATGAAGCCATCCCAACCCCCGAACAACTCCCGGATAGTGAGCGTGCGATCGCCCAAGAAGCCTATCAATACATGAAACTCCAACCCGGACAACCCATTGCGGGAACCAAAGTAGATGTCTGTTTTGTTGGCAGTTGCACCAACGGCCGTATTAGTGACCTACGAGAAGCCGCCAAATTTGCCCAAGGTCAGAAAGTCGCCTCAACGGTCAAAGCCTTTATTGTGCCGGGTTCTGAGCGCGTGAAACAACAGGCCGAAGCCGAAGGGTTAGACAAAATCTTTGTCGAAGCGGGGTTTGAGTGGCGAGAACCCGGTTGTTCCATGTGTTTAGCCATGAATCCCGATAAGTTAGAAGGGGATCAAATCAGCGCCTCTTCCTCCAACCGCAACTTTAAAGGTCGTCAAGGCTCCCCCCAAGGACGCACGTTATTGATGAGTCCTGCTATGGTTGTTGCGGCCGCCATTCGCGGCGAAGTAACCGATGTCAGAACGCTATAACGATTCAAGAACTCCCACCTGCGTTCCGCGAGGTGGGGGGATCTCGGAGGTTTTTTGATGAAAGTTGTTGTTACGGGAATCAGCCTCTGGTCTGCTTTAGGAAACTTAGAACAAAGTTGGCGAGCCTTACAAGAGCATCAATCGGCGATTCGCCTACAACAGCCTTTTGTTGAGCTTCCGGCCGTTCCCTTGGCCACAATTGGCAACACCCCCCTACAACTGCCGGATTTACTTGAGCCTCTACTCCAAGCGGTTTTAGGGGATAGTGGTTTAGAACCCCCCCTCATCGATTGTGGGGTAGTGGTGGGGTCCAGTCGCGGTTTTCAAGGGCTCTGGGAACAGTGGGCGCGGACTGATTATCTAAAGACCCCGTGGGAAGCAACAGCCCTCAGCCCTTGGTTAGAGACTTTACCCCATCAAGCGGCTTTAACCGTAGCCCGTTGTATTGGCAGTCAGGGGGCGGTTCTCGCGCCAATGGCAGCCTGTGCGACGGGAATCTGGGCGATCGCACGGGGCTATGAACTCATCCGCACAGGGGAGTATGAGCGCGTTCTAGTGGGGGCTGTAGAAGCACCCATTACTCCCCTAACTTTGGCGGGTTTTGCCAAAATGGGGGCTTTAGCGACAACGGGCTGTTATCCCTTTGATCGCTATCGGGAGGGGTTAGTGTTAGGAGAAGGGGGAGCGCTGTTGCTGTTGGAGTCGGCAGAAGTGGCTCAACAGCGCCAGAGAACACCTTATGGAGAGATTCTAGGGTTTGGTTTAACAGCCGATGGCTACCATGTCAGCGCCCCTAATCCGGTCAGGAATTCAGCCATGAGAGCGATTAAGCATTGTTTACAATCGAGTCACTTGATGCCCGAGGAGATTAACTATATTCACAGTCACGGCACTAGCACCCCTTTAAATGATCAAAATGAGGCGCAAATTCTAACCGAGTTGTTCCCCCCTTCGGTGTGGGTGAGTTCTACGAAGGGGGCAACAGGACACACTTTAGGGGCATCGGGGGCTTTGGGGGTGGTTTTTTCTCTGTTGGCCTTACGGGAGCAAGTTCTTCCTCCTTGTGTGGGGTTAAGAGAACCCGCTTTTAGGCTTAATTTCGTCAGGGAGGCTCAATCCTATTCCCTGAATTATGCCCTGTGTCTGAGTTTTGGGTTTGGGGGACAGAATGGGGCGATCGCACTTGGGGCCGGCTAATACCTGTTGTTTATCGAGAATGTCGGGGTGAAGACCCACGGGAGTGTCAATCAATCATTTGTAACTGATACAAACTGGCATATAACCCCCCTTGGGCTAATAACTCCTCATGATTGCCCTTTTCCACCACTTCCCCTTTCTTCAACACCAAAATCCGATCCACATTGCGAATAGTAGACAAGCGGTGAGCAATAATAATAGCCGTTCTGTTATTTAATAACTTATCTAACGCCTCTTGAATTAAGCGTTCTGTCACCACATCTAAACTCGCCGTTGCCTCATCTAAAACCAAAATATGGGGATCTCGAATAGCCACCCGAGCAAAAGCCAGTAACTGTTTTTGTCCCCCAGAAAGATTTGTTCCTCGCTCCCTTAACTGAGTATCATAGCCTTGGGGTAACTGTTCAATAAACCCCGCAATATTGGTGATTTCTGCGGATTTTTTAATCTGTCTAAACGGATAAGTTTCGCCAAGGGTAATATTGCGCTTAACATCTCCCGCAAAGAGAAAACTTTCCTGTAGAATGACCCCAATATAACGCCGTAATTCGGCTTGGGGAATTTCCCGGATATCCATCCCATCGACCAAAATTCTCCCTTCTGTGGGTTCATACAACCGACAAAGTAAGCGAATAATTGAACTTTTCCCCGCTCCCGTTGGACCGACAAGGGCAATTTTTTCCCCGGGTTTAATTGTGAAGTCTAGATTTTTCAAAACATATTCACCGGGCTTGTAATAAAAAGACACATTTTCAAATTTAATCTCGCCCTGTTGTTCCTCAGAAACTTGAGAATAAGACATTAAAGAACGGTCATAAGTATCCCGTTCTGAGTCTCGAATCTCGATGGGTTGTTTCAAAATCTCATTCACTCGTTCAATGGCAGTAAACCCGGATTGAATCATCGTGAATTTTTCGGCAAACCGTCTTAAAGGGGAAAATAAGCGTTGAGAATAGAGGATAAAAGCGGACAAAACGCCAAAACTCAAATAATCTCTTAATACAAGAACACCGCCTAACCATAAAACCCCGGCAATGGCAACTAGGGCAATCCATTCTAAGGTTGCCGATACAGCAGAATCATGAAAAATAGTTTTATCGACTTCATCGCGATACCTTTCATTAATTACCCTAAAGTTTTCTGTATTAAATCGTTCTCTCCTAAAGAGTTGAACGACATTAATTCCAGAAATATTTTCCGCTAACATAGAGTTGAGTTTAGATAATTCATCTCGCGCTCGATAGTTTGCTTTCCGATATTGTTGTTGGAAATAAATAATTAGGGCGGTGACGGGGACGAGCATTAAAATTAACATTAATGCCAGTTGCCATTGCAGGAGAAAAATGGCAATAATAATGACAATAATTGAAACAAAATCGCTAATAATGCCAATGGCTCCGGTAGCAAAGACATCTCCTAATGCTTCCACATCGCTGGTAATTCGGGTGACTAATGCCCCGACTGGAGTCCGATCAAAAAAGCGGGAGGAGAGGGATAAAACATGGGTAAATAAATCTTCTCGTACCCGGGCGGTAATTTCTTGTCCTACTTTTTGGACGAGATAACCTTGTAGGGAGGCAAAGGCTAAACGAATGACGATAGTGATGAGAAGAACTTGAATTAAAAAGTTGAGGCCTTCCCGGATAGAGAGTCCTTCTAAAAGGCCCCAAGTGGGTTCTTGTTGGAGGAGTGAAATGGCTTGTCCAATAATTAAAGGCTGAATTTCTCCGGCAACGGCAACGGGGATGAGTAAAAACATAGATAGCCAAAAAATCCCACTATTGGGGCGAGCATAGGGGATCAGTTTTAATAATAAACGCCAATCGCTTTCTCGGGGAGGTTTAACGGGGATATCTGAGGCAGGGGGAGAAGATGCTGTCATGAAAACTTCGCAGAAGTAGGAAAACCTTTGAATTTAGGGGGCGGGAAAACATACAGCGTGAACTACCCCACCCTGCCTAGGCGCGAGGATGGGGCTTCCTGATTCAATGGGAAGTGCTTTCTATACCGAAATATAGCGAGTCTTATCTTCCCTCCCTAGGCAGAAGTCCTAGTTCCTAAGACCCAAATTTTCTCTTGCAACACAGCCCTTTTTAGCTTGGTTTTCGCTTTGGGAGTTAGTGGTCAAGATATATTTATCTTAGCATGGATTCGCTGTCGCTCAGTATATTGCTGGGTTGCTATCCATCCCCTCCCTGCAAGCGAGGAAAGGGAATTCCGCAACATTTTTGTTAAATGCTATCGCAATTTGTGGGGGTTTGCTGGGAACGGATCTCTGAACGGACTGGTTCAGCGTTAGAATGTAGGCTAAAGCGCACCCCTTAATCCCTAAACATCATGATGGACTGGAATCCTACCCCAGTAGAAGAGAAAATTAGTCTGAAGTTTAAACATCCCGAGGGGCTGTTTTTGGCGTTGAGTCATCCCTCCTATGCGAAACAGATTAATGCACCCGAGGAGAATAACGAGCGTTTGGTGGTGTTGGGGGGGATGATTACCCAAGGGGCGATCGCAGATTATCTCTATCATCGCTGTCCTTATCTCCAAGTGGCCAATTATAAGGGCTTGTTGGGGAAGTTGACGGAACCGGATCGCTTAACGAAAGTCTGGTTTCAGTTAGGTTTAGGGGATGCCTACCCCTTCTTAGTCTTGACGGAAAAGCGGGCGATTTTACGGCAAAAACAGGATAATCCCTTTGTAGATGGATTTTATGCTTTGGTGGGGGCGATTCAACTGGATCGGGGATTTGCTCAAACCAGTCACTGGCTGGAAAAACACTTGATCGCTCCATTATTAGAACGTTATCTTAAGGATGAGACGGAACGGGTGGATGGGCTAACGCAGGTGAAGTTTTTGGGGACGTTGGTGTTAAATGCGATCGCGGCCGATTATCTTTATCACCGTCTCCCCGGTGTTCCCGCGAAACGTTACCAGAGTTTTCAGAAGGATCTCTTGAGTAAAGGGGCTATTGCTGGCTATAAGGACAAGTTACAGAGTGAGACGAAAAAGGGCTTTAAACAACAGGTGGGGGAGGTTTATGAGGCTTTGTATCAAGAGAACCCCCGGACAGCCTTCAACGAGACGCGAGACTGGTTTGTAAGCGAGTTTCTGGATGAGGAGGAACTCTTACGTCGTGCGATCGCCCAACTCCTGCAAGACCAACATCCGCAAAAGTGGATTATCCGCACGGTGTTGGGCTATGCCAGTAAAGATTATCAAGCCGGGCGAGAGCGTTTTCATGAACTCATGGATGAATGGCCCGGAGAGAGTTGAGGCCATTCTGTACAATCGGGGACCCCTGAGATGCCAGAGGACTCAATAACTGAATAGCGGCCTGATATTGTAAATCGACCTCCGTTCCCACCTCATCTAAGAGAATCGGGTCTTGATGTACCACTTGATCCGGCATAATCCCCAACTTGTGAATATCCTTATGATTGGGGGTTTCGTATTTCGCCACCGTAACCGCTAATCCTGAATCATCGGGCAACTCGAAGAGGGATTGAATCAACCCCTTGCCAAAGGTTTTTTCTCCCACTAACTGAGCGCGGTGATTGTCTTGTAGGGCTCCGGCCAAAATCTCGCTGGCGCTGGCCGTGCCTTGATTGACCAAGACCACTAAAGGCGCATCAGTGAGGGCGTTGTGTTCTGCGTCAAAACTATCTAACATTCCCTGACGGTTCACGGTATAGACAATGGTGCTGTCATTCAGCCACAAACGGGCAATATCTACCCCCGCTTGTAGGAGGCCGCCGGGATTGTTGCGCAGGTCTAGAATAAAACCTTGGGCCCCTTGTTTCGTGAGTTGGGCGATCGCATTTTTTAATTCCTGCGTGGCATTGGCACTAAACTGAGACAAACGCACATAGCCAATGGGGACGGTTGCCGTCTCCTCATCTAAACGAGCATACACGGGATTTAATTCAATGCGATCGCGCCGAATCTCATAAGTCCGTTGTCCCGACTGCCCAGGCCGTTCAACCGTTAAACTCACATGAGTTCCCGTTTTCCCCCGCATCCGCATAGCCGCATCATCCAGCGCCATATTGCCCGTCGGCACCCCATCAATCGCCAAGATTAAATCCCCCGCTTGAATCCCCACCGCCGCCGCCGGAGATCCCGCAATCGGAGCCACCACCTCCAACTGATGGGTTTCTGGATTCAGGTCAATCTGTAACCCCACCCCCGACAACTCCCCAGAGGTACTCACCTGTAAACTGCGATACTGTTCCGGTCGCAACAAACGAGTAAAGGGATCATCCAATGTCCGCAACATCTCCTCAATCGCCTGATACGTCTCCTCTCGATCGTCAAAATGTCGCCGCAGGATCTTCTGGCGCAGTAACCACCAGTTTTGACCATTAAACTGCTCATCCAAATAAGCCTGATTCACAATCCGCCAAGCTTGGAGGAACACCTTCTGATCCTCTGTAAATGCCGCCGCTTGGGGCATTCCCCCCAACCAGAACAACACAAACGTTACACTGATGAACAGTCCAACCCAAAAACCTCGTTTTCCCATGAGTGATGTGATCGAAAATTTAACCTCAGTCCTTATAATACTTAATCATGAGAGAAAGGAGGGGAAAGGTTGTCGGGGTGCAAAGCCTGTCATCAGTTGCCCATCACAAGTTTAATTAGGGCTTGCTGAATAAGTCCGAGAGTTGGGGAATCGGGAGTCGGGAGTCGGGAATCGGGAGTCGGGAATAGGCAATCGTGCCAGTTTTAGATGATCTGTTCCCTGTTAAGAGTTCCCTGTTCCCTTGTTGAGCCTAGCATAGGCGTGTTGTTCAGCAGACCCTAATTAATCGTTATATATACCGCCCTGTTCCCTATTCCCCGTTAAGAGTTCCCTAATTTTGGACACAACCGCATTTTCCCGACTCCCCTGTTCCCTGTGGTCAGTGAGCCTAGTCGAACTGTTCCCCGTTAAGAGTTCCCTAATTTTGGACACAACCGCATTTTCCCGACTCCCGACTCCCGACTCCCGACTCCCGAACGTTGAGCCTTAACTTGTCAAGATTAGACCTCGGCCACAATCTCCTGTCTAGGTTTCATGTTACATTTTTTAAAGAGGACATTCAGAAAACTCTACTTGACCCAAATTAAAGTAGACCCTTGCCCTCCATCTTTAACGTTTTACCATCCAGTCCTGACTGGACTTGACCGTAACACAATCTTTTTATTGCCCTAGGAATACTGGCTTCATGTTTACTAAGCAAGCAAGAGACTCAAAAGTTTATCAATGGTTTCAAGAACGCCTCGATGTGCAAGCACTTGAGGATGACATTACCAGTAAATATGTTCCCCCTCATGTGAACATCTTCTACTGTCTTGGGGGAATCACCCTCGTTTGTTTTGTCATCCAGTTTGCCACGGGTTTCGCCATGACCTTCTACTACCGTCCCACGGTAACAGAAGCCTTCAACTCCGTTCAATACATCATGACCGATGTAAACTTTGGCTGGTTGATTCGTTCCGTTCACCGTTGGTCCGCCAGCATGATGGTCTTAATGATGATCCTGCACGTCTTCCGCGTCTACCTCACCGGAGGATTCAAACGTCCCCGCGAATTAACCTGGGTGACAGGGGTTGTAATGGCAGTCATCACCGTTTCTTTCGGCGTGACAGGTTACTCCCTCCCTTGGGACCAAGTAGGTTACTGGGCGGTTAATATTGTGTCTGGTGTACCTGCGGCCATTCCTGTAGTCGGAGATCAACTGGTTGAACTGATGCGCGGTGGTGCTTCCGTCGGACAAGCCACCCTAAGCCGTTTTTATAGCTTACATACCTTCGTTCTGCCTTGGATGATTGCCGTCTTCATGTTGGCGCACTTCCTGATGATTCGCAAACAAGGCATTTCTGGCCCCCTCTAAATCCAGAAATCTTGTTAAATCCTATAACAAGGACGATTGATTCACTGGGAGATTGAGTAAAATCAAATCAATTCTTATAGCTTCGTCCTGATTCATAGTCTCAATGGGCTAGTTCTCAATAACGATACGGTTTAAGGAGCAATTTTTCACCATGTCCAACTTAAAAAAGCCGGACTTAAATAATCCGGTTGTCCGCGCCAAAATTGCCAAAGGGATGGGTCACAACACCTACGGCGAACTGGCTTGGCCTAATGATTTGCTGTATGTGTTCCCCATCTGCATCATGGCCACTATTGCCTTGTGTATTGGGTTAGCTGTTTTAGATCCCGCTATGGTGGGTGAACCTGCTAATCCTTTTGCGACTCCTTTGGAAATTCTGCCGGAGTGGTATTTATACCCCACCTTCCAAATTTTGCGCATTGTCCCCAACAAATTACTAGGGATTGCGGCGATGTCCAGCATTCCTTTAGGGTTGATTCTGGTTCCCTTTATTGAAAATGTGAACAAGTTCCAAAACCCCTTCCGTCGTCCTGTGGCGATGGTGATTTTCTTAGCCGGGACAGCTATCACCCTCTGGTTAGGTGCGGGTGCGACATTCCCCATTGCTGAATCTTTAACCTTGGGTTTGTTCTAAGGTTTATCCCCATTAACGTTAAGTGCCTAGAATTGGTGTTCAAATGCAATTCTAGGCATTTTTTAGGGGGGCTTGTGAGCTTAGAGTAAAAACTTTTTTAAAAAAAATAACCAGTTGACCTAATCAGTCTCTTTTGAATCTCCCGGCAGAATCTTTGATTGGTCAGGAGAAAACGTCACCTGAGCTAAAATAGATCAATGTGCATTGATCCTAAACCCATCAACGCCCATCCCTTGGGATTATCTTGATCGTCGGAAGAAGACCCTCGATTTTATCGACGGGATGAATTACGATATGTTACAACAGCATACCCCGAACTGTAAAATCCTGCTATAATCTTAGTCACAATGAGCAAGAATTGAATGCTTAACCTTACTTACAACTATAAGATAATTCCAACCAAAGAGCAGACAGAGAAGATCGAATTAAATTTAACTGTCTGCCAATCTGTTTGGAACTATGCTTTGGCCCAAAGAAAGCTTTGGTATAACAGTCGTAGTTGTCAGGTTAACGCTTGCTCTATTCGTTCTGAATATATTGTTGCTCCCTTTGAATATCCTAACTACCCTACTCAATCTGCCAATCTAACCCAAGCTAAAAAGACTAACGATTTCCTTAAGTCTGGTAATGCCCAAGCGATGCAGCAAACATTGCGGAAATTGGAGCGGGCGTTTAACGACATGAAAAGCAAGGGACTAGGTTTTCCTCGCTTCAAGAGGAACATGAAGTCTTTTAATTTAGTTAGTAGCAGAATTGAAGTCAATGGGAACAAGCTAAAGATGCCTCTATTGGGGGAAGTTAAATTTGTCAAATCAAGGGATATTCCAGAGGGTTTTAAGATCAAACAAGTTCAAGTAATCAAGAAAGCATCGGGTTACTATGTCAACGTAGCAATTGAGCTTGATGTTAATATCCCAACCCCAATACCTCACGGTCACGCTTTGGGGATTGATGTTGGGATTCAAAGTATGCTGGCAACTTCCGATGGTTTGATTCTTCCTAGACCGAAGTTTTTAGATAAAGCACGGCGTAAGATTAAATTACTACAAAGAAGGCTTAGGAATAAAAACAAAGGGTCTAATAAATGGCAGAAACTACAGCATCGGATCGCTCTATTACATGAAGCCGTAGCCAACAGAAGAAAGGATTACTATTTCAAGTTAGCCCATCAACTCTGTGATGGAGTCGGGATGGTATTTGTTGAAGATATTAACTTCACAGCTTGGAGTAGGGGACTATTCTGTAAGCAATCCTTGGACATGGGTTTAGGTCAATTCTTTACTATTTTGGAATATGTTTGTTCTCAAACGGATACATATTTTGCCAAGGTAAATAAAGACTATACCTCTCAAGTTTGTCCTGAATGTGGAACGCATACTGGCAAGAAAGAACTCTCTCAAAGGGTTCACTCTTGCTCTGAATGTGGCTACACCGTGGATCGGGATGTTGCTGCTTCAATGATAGTAAAACAGCGTGGATTAACTGCGGTCGGTGCGCCCGTGGTCAAACAGCCCAGTCATGGCGTTCTGTCGGGGACTTCGGTCTAGATAAGAGTCTATATGGGAATCCCTCGCTTTCAGCGATGGGAGGTTCAATTCCGCAACCATACAATTGGAGGATAGAAAGGTTGGCTACCCGTGTCATTATTGTCCGTCATGGACAAAGTACCTATAACGCTCAACAACGCATTCAAGGGCGTTGTGATGAATCCGTTTTAACCGAACAAGGTCGTCAAGACGCGCTGAAAGTTGCACAAGCACTCCAGGGAGTCCAACTCGATACTATCTATCATAGTCCCTTGCAACGAGCCGCACAAACCGCGCAAACCATCGCCTCTGCTCTCGAAAATCCCCCCGCGCTGCAAACCTCCCCCCATTTATTAGAGATTGACCTCCCCCACTGGGAAGGCCTCCATAAAAGCGAAATGGGACAAAAAGACCCCGACGGATACCGTTGTTGGAAAGAGCGCCCCCACGAATTTTTTATGACCCTCTCCACCCCCGAAGGAGAACAGAAACACTACCCCGTTCTCTCCCTCTACGAACAAGCGCAAACCTTCTGGCAAACCCTCCTCTCCCAACACCAAGGGCAAACCCTGCTAATCGTGGCGCATAACGGGATTAATCGCTGTTTACTCATGAGTGCCATTGGTATCCCCCCCGCTCGTTATCACACCATCCAGCAATCCAACTGTGCCATTAACGTCCTCAACTTCACAGGTAACTGGGGGGATACTGTACAACTGGAATCCTTAAATCAAGTCTCCCACATGGGGATTACCTTACCCTCCCCGCGTCCTCCCCACAATAAACTCCGTCTGCTCCTCGTCCGTCACGGAGAAACCGAATGGAATCGCGTTTCTCGTTTCCAAGGCACTCGGGACATTCCCCTGAATGAAAAAGGCAAATCACAAGCCCAACAAGCGGCAGATTATCTCAAAGAGGTTCATTTAGATTTTGCCGTGAGTAGTCCCATGTTGCGCCCCAAAGAAACGGCCGAGATCATCCTACAATATCATCCCAACATTCCCCTAGAAACCCATCCCCAACTGGAAGAAATCGGACATGGTTTATGGGAAGGAAAATATGAGTCTGAAATTGAGGCAGAATTTCCCGGACTGCTCAACGAGTGGAAAACTAGCCCAGAAACCGTACAGATGCCAGAAGGGGAAAACTTGCAACAAGTGTGGGATCGGGCGATTGTCGCTTGGCAAGAAATTATTGAAAAAGCTTGTCAATCTCCTGAACCTCAAGTGGGTTTAGTGGTAGCGCATGATGCCATTAACAAAGTGATTTTGTGTTATTTATTGGGATTAGAACCCAAGAATTTCTGGAATATTAAACAAGGGAATGGTGCGGTGAGTGTGATTGATTATCCCAAAGGTGCGGGAGGTTTACCTGTTTTACAAACTATTAACCTCACAACTTATTTAGGTTCAGGCATTCTAGATAAAACCGCCGCCGGAGCCTTATAGTTTGGGGTAAAAAATCCGTCATCAAAACCCCGTAGGTTGGGTGGAGCGCCAGCGAAACCCAACAACTCGCTTTGTATCCAGCTTTTACCGATAACATTGAGTACAATCTGCTGCTGAAGGAGCGGACTACAGTCCGCACCACAACCCCTCACTGTCCTTAGTAATTAAGGTAAAGGCTGTATTTGCTAATATGCCATTTTCGCGAGTGATCAACAAGACAATACCTATCCTCCCAACTACTTTTCCAGATGAATTTTCGGTTTTCAGGTCATGCCTTAAACGAAATCCAGAAACGAAACATTCCACTGTCTCTTGTAGAAAAAGTTTTGCAAGAACCAGAACAAATTATTGGGCAAGATGAAGAAATCACCATTTATCAATCTCAACTAGATTTTAGTACGGGTAAATTGTATTTACTGCGCGTTTTTATCAATACTACTGTTGACCCTGCTGTTATTGTAACCGTTTATCGAACCAGTCAAATCAAAAAACATTGGAGGAACTCATGAAAATAAAATATGATCCCGAAGTGGATGTTCTGCGGATTACCCTGAAAGATGTAGATATTGAAGAAAGCGACGAAGAAACCCCCGGGATTATTTTAGACCTCGACTCTAACCAAAACGTTGTAGGAATCGAAATTCTTCAAGCCTCCCAACGGATTGATAACCCACAGGCTATCGAATATATGATTGCTCAGAGAGAACCTTAGAAACCCGATTTCTTGTATGCTAAAAAACATTGAAGCAACTCATGAAAATCAAATATAATCCCGCGATGAAATCCTGAAATGTTGGCTACAGTTGGGCGGTGAGTTGTTGGGTTTCGCTGTCGCTGCACCAAGCTACGAATAATTGTTTTTGTTGAGTTTTGATAATTGATTGTGGATTAAGGCGGAGGGAGAATGCAGCTATTTCGTCTAGGTTGAGCATTTTGTCAAGAAATCTTAACAATCCCTGAAGTTGTTGCGGAATATGAAGTACATCGACCCGTTTAGCTCTTTGTAGTGAGGTAAAACCTGCTTAAAAAGGTCGGATTGGCGATTGATTGCTGAACAATGTGTTACAATATGTAAGGAAGATGTAAGTACAATGTAGAAAACCTACTGTTTTACAAGCTAACACTATGTTGAGTAACCAAGAATCCTTCATGTTTTTACTAACTCAGAACATCGCCCGAAAAGTAGACGGACTCACTGACAACGTGAGTCAATTTAGAACCTATTTCTCCAATGCCGCAACGATTATGTTGGAGATTCTCGCCGAAGTGGAAGATAATCTAGAAGCCTCGTAATATTTTGTAGACCAGCATCAGAGATTGTCTTGTTCTCACCAGTTCAGTCCTCACCAGTGGCACAATAAAAGGGATCTTGTGTAAAGGTGCGTTATGGTGCAACTGACTTGGTTTGACAATAACTCATGGTTAATTGAATTGGGGGGAAAGCGTGTTTTAGTGGATCCTTGGTTGGTGGGATCTCTAGTTTTTGGTAATGCACCGTGGTTTTTTAAAGGGGAACGCTCTACTCTACTGCCGATTCCTGAGAAAATTGATTTGATTCTACTGTCCCAAGGATTAGACGATCACGCGCATCTCCCCACCTTACAACAACTAAATCGTTCCATTCCCGTGGCGGCTTCACCCAATGGGGCGAAGGTGGTGGAGGGATTAGGGTATGAAACGGTGACGGTTTTGGGACATGGTGATTCTATCCCACTGGGCGATCGCCTAAAAATTACAGCCCTTCCGGGTGCGCCGATTGGCCCTCTGTTAACGGAAAATGGCTATGTTCTCCAAGATTTAAGCACCGGAACGGGTTTATATTATGAACCCCACGGTTATCATTCTCCCCAGTTACAACAGTTTGCACCTATCGATATTTTAATCATTCCCTTGCTCTCTTTAACGTTGCCTGTGGTGGGGGCTTTTGTGCGGGGGCAAGAGGTGGCTTTAGAGATTATTAAGCAGTTACGGCCGCAAGTGGTCATCCCGACTACTGCCGGAGAACAGGCACCCACAACAGAATATAGTGGGGTTTTAGGGTCTTTGGTCCAAGTGGAGGGAACGATTGAGAAATTACGCAGGGCGTTAGAACAATCGAAGCTGAACAGTCGCATTATGCCTTTAATTCCGGGGGAGACTGTCTCTGTTGATCTTCAGCCTCGGTCTGTTTCTCGGTCTTAATTCCTGCCTAAAACCTGATTTTCTGCCTTTGTGAATCTATGACTGTTTCATCATCTCAACGTCCTTCTAGCAGCTTGTGGGGGGATGCTTGGCAACGCTTCCGACGGGATAGAATGGCGGTTTTGGGTGCGATCGCCTTATCCCTAATTATCCTCGCCATCCTTGTGGGGCCAGGGCTTTATCCCATCTCCCCCACAGATATTGATTTTGGCCATTCCTTGAATCCCCCCAGTTTAAAACACCCTTTCGGCACCAATGATCTCGGACAGGATCAACTGGCGCGCCTCCTCCAAGGTGGCCGCATTTCCCTTTCTGTGGGCGTTGCTGCCATGATGGTGGCCATTAGCTTAGGAACCCTGATTGGGGCGCTGTCGGGCTTTTATGGGGGCATTATTGGGGGGGGATTGATGCGTTTAACGGATTTGTTCTTATCCTTACCTCAACTCCCCCTGTTGTTATTGGTGGTTTATCTGTTTCGGGATACCATGAGAGCGATCGCCGGACCTGAAGCGGGAATCTTTATCCTCGTGATTGTCGTGATTGGTGGCCTCAATTGGATGTCCGTTGCCCGTTTAGTCCGCGCCAACTTCCTCCAACTGCGAGAAATGGATTTTGTGCTGGCCGCCCGCGCTGTGGGCGCTCGTCCCCGTCGCCTCATTTGGGTGCATATTCTCCCCAATGTCGTCAGCGTGATGATTGTCGCCGCTACCTTAGCCGTCGGCACGGCGATTATTACCGAATCCACCCTAAGTTTCTTAGGTTTAGGATTCCCTCCCGATGTTCCCACTTGGGGGCGGATGCTCTACGATGCCCAAAGTTACCTAATGCAAGCCCCCCACATGGCCTTATTCCCCGGTCTAGCCATTTTCCTCACGGTGTTGAGTATTAACTACATTGGGGACGGTCTAAGGGATGCCCTAGATCCCAAAACTGGACGCTGAGATGCGTCAAGATAGAGAATGAGTTTCCCACAATGAAACGATAGGATCTAGATCAGTTATCTAAATCCTATCGTAAGCGTGCCGAAGCCTCGATTTATCGGGGGTAGGCACATCCGCTTAGAATCCCCATTGCTTTAGCACGGGGAGAACTCAATCCATTTTTATTGATTATTGTTTTATGTGCGATCGCTATTTAGAAATCATTGATCAAATTGTAGACCTCACCTTACAGGGGAAAATCCGCTCCAAAAATCAGGTCTATCGTCTCTTAGAGCAAGAAATTAAACCCGGTACCGGGGAGATTTTTGAGCGTTGTTTACAGGAAAAACTCAGAGCCACCGAAGCCCAACTAGATAAAAAACTGAAAGCCACTCGTATTTTACGCGCCCTGCAAACCATCCAAGGGGAATGGGAACGTTACAGCCAAGAGCATCAAGTCGCCGATGCCCTGAATAGTGCCTTTGACCAGATTGTAGCCGTGGATTTAGCCGACCGATTAGCCGTCTTATTGCGCCTTATTGACCCCAATCAAAACCAGCGATTCACCCTCAACCAAATCCAAGAACTGGCCAAGAAACTAGAACAAGGGGGAGACGGAGAACTGTTGGAACTGGCCCAAGGTCTGCAAGGCGGTCTAAAAGCCTTTGCTGCCGTAGAACCTCAATTAATCAGTTGGATGTATGAACGGTCAGGGCGTAATTTAGGCTTTGGGGGAGTCGTGGAAAAAATAAGTCCCTGGCCCGTTTGGGCGCAACAAGTCGAACCTTTGTTTTTAGGGCAGTTTTTCCAAGCCTTAGCCTTCCCAGAAGCGGTTTCCTTACAAACCGTCCTCACCCAAGCAACGCGGCGAAATTGGCTCAGTTTAGCCCTACTCCTACAGGCCATTCAACGGGGCTTAGTGGCATGGTTTGATCAACAGCCCTATGATTTAAAAGTGGGCAAACAGTTAGCCACCCGTACCTTTTTAACCTTTGCCGTCATTTGGTCCCAAGTCTCCCACCTCCTGCAACAGTTGGGTCAAACCGAGTTAGTCAACGCCAGTTTTCAAGTCACCTTACAACTGTTACGCGCCTTTGCTCAACGGGAGGATTTTCCCCTCTATGGTGGGATGTTTGCGGCCTTGGGGGGGGAATATTTACGCTACACTCTGACCTATTTTGATGAGCCATTAGGACGCTTGGAAGCCACCTCAGAAAAGGCTAAAATTTTGACCCTGTTGGGCTATTCTCAGCGTACCCTCGGCCATTATGATCGGGCTTTGGCGTTCCATGAACAAGCCATTACCATTGCACGCCGTTGTCAAGATCAACGCTGTGAGATTGCTAACTTAAACCATATTGCCCGTACTTATGGCAGTCGGAAACAGTATCAGGAGATGGTGGAGGCCAGCCAACGAGCCTTAATTTTAGCCCGCCAACTGGGCGATCGCTTAGGGGAAACCAATGCTTTGATTAATTTAGGCTACGGGGAAGTGTTTGCCGCCCAAGCTGTGGAACAATATAATCCCGATATTTACGAGTCTGCGGTGTATTATCTGCGGCAGGGTGTGACTCTAGCCGAACAAGTCGGCGATCGCCAAAGTCAAGCCCTCGCCTACCATAGTTTAGGGGTCGCCTACGCCGTCTTACAACAGCCTCAAGAGGCCCTCGCTGTGTTAGCCAAAGGGTTAGACTGCGCCCAAAAATTAGGGGACTTGTACCTGCAAGGCCTACTCTACACTGCCATTGCTGAGGCCTATTACAGCGCCAACATTCTCACCCAAGCCCTGATTCACGGGTGTTTAGGGATGTATTTATTAGCCCAAATTGAGGCGCAGGAATGGCGACAAGCGGCTGGTTTAATTACCGCATTATTAGCCCAGTGGGGAGAGGAAATTTGGCAACAAGCCCTTCGTGAAGGCCGTCCTCAGTTAATCGCCTTGATTGGCGTAGAGGGTTATGATGCTTTGGGGGACTTATTAGCCCAGTATCGGGCGGGTTAACGGATTCCAATCAATCTCTTGTGACATACTCCCGACACCGACTGCTTAGGCGGTACGGTGCGGGCTTCTCCTCCGGGTTGTCCCAGATTCGCGTTTTATACTGACGCTCTCGGTCAATCAAAGATTCGGTCAAGAGAGAACGTCACGAAGCCTTAACCAAAATATTACCTTACGGTTACACATTGATAATCCATAACCCTTAGATTCTTGGACTGTGGGTCTAGTGAATGGCATAGCCTGCTGCACAGGTCTAGTTTCGCACTAGGGCTGTGTTTCTCTTTGGCGATGTTTCTCCTGCTGCATGGGTCGCTAGAACCAACATTGAAGATTTATCTTAGACCAAATGGGTATTAAACGTCGTGACTTTTTAGCATTTTTAGGGGCTAGTGCGGGAACCGTTGCCTTGGGGTCTATGGGGACTCAAAAGGGCGTGACCATGCCCTTTAACATGGAAATGGCGGCTAGTCCGGGAGGGATTGGCTTTAATCCCGTCAAGCTCCCCATGCCCTTGGAAACGGGCAGTATCGAGGCCTATAAAACGGTTGCCTTGGCGGATGATTTGGTGTTGCCTCAAGGGTTTACTTATGATGTGATTGCGGCTTGGGGCGATCGCGTCGGAAATTCCCGTTTCGGCTACAACAATGACTATATCTCCTTTCTGGAGACTAGCCCCAATGAGGGATATTTAACCGTCAGTTTTGAATACATTAGTGGCAATACATGGCGGCAAACCTACCCGATGGTCATTGGGGATAATCTAGCCTTAACAGAAGTTCACCAGCAGGGTTCAATGGATGCCTTTTCCTTACCCCAAGGCGATGATTTAAAAGGCAAAGTGACCGCCATTGCCGAAGAAATGATGATCGATATGGGGTTAGGGGTGATCAGCCTCCGTCGCAATGGGGACGGGACATGGAGCCGCACCTATAGTTCCACGGATCGGCGAATTACGGGGATTTCTGGCCTTAAAGATGGCCATTATCTCCAATCCACTGGCCCGGCGGTTGCCGTGTTTAATAAGACCAATAAATTGGGCTATGAGGACGGTTTAAAGGACAAAATTATTGGCACCTTTGCCAACTGTGCCGGGGGAACCTCTCCTTGGGGAACCGTATTTTCTGCCGAGGAAAATTTCCAAAACCAAGTCTATGAACCTGTGATGGCCGATGGTTCCTCCTTCCCCCCCAGTCAAAAAACCTTTCAAATCCACGAGGATGATGATCATGGCTGCGGGAATCCCTTGGGACTGGCAGGGAATAAGTACGGTTGGATGGTGGAAATCGATCCCGCCAATCCCAATGATTACGGCACCAAACACACTTGGTTAGGGCGCTACCGCCACGAAGCGGTTGGATTCTTGGTTCAAGCGGGGAAAAAGTTGGGGATTTATTCTGGGTGCGATCGCCGGGGTGGTCACTTATATAAATTTGTCTCACAGGAAACTGTCCGCAACGTCAAGGACAAAGCCAATTCCCGCCTCCTGAATGATGGGATGTTATACGGAGCCAAATTTAACCCCGATGGAACCGGGCGCTGGATTGCCTTAAATCCTGATACCCCTGTGAATCCCGTTTTACCCAGTCAAGTGAGTGGGGGGATGGTTCCTCTACCCAACCCCAACCGCCCAGCGGGGGATATTATCCGGGTGACGGCAGACCAAGAGGCGATCGCCTTTAAACAACAATTCAAAACCCTAGGCGACCTCTACACAGGCAACGCCACCGAGAAACAGGGAGCCATCCTCATTGACGCTCACTTTGCCGCCAATGCCGCCGGAATCACCTGTACAGCGCGCCCAGAAGACACCATCGTAGACTCCCAAGGCACCCTTTATATTGCCTTCACCTCCGGAGTCCCCGGCAGTGATGGCAGCCCGGATAAAGCCGTTTTCCAAGGCCCCAACGGCGACAGCCAATATGAACATGGCTGGATTGTCAAACTGCAAGAAAGCGGCAACGATCCCGCCGCTATGACCTTTCGCTGGGAAATCCTCTCTTTAGGGGGTGAACCTGCCACCGGAGGCGCGGGTTTTTCCAATCCTGACAACATTGAACTCGACCAAGCGGGTCATGTGTGGATGGTGAGCGATATGTCCACCACTAGCCAAAATAAAGCCGTCCCCAGTCGGGTCAAAGACGGTCAGCCCTTACCCACCAAGGATTTAGTTGGGCTATTTGGCAATAATTCCATCTGGTACATTCCCACCTCTGGCAGCCATGCCGGGGAAGCCTATCCCTTTGGAGTCGGGCCGATGGAATGTGAATGCACCGGCCCCTTTTTCTCCCCAGACCAGCAAACCCTTTTCCTCGCAGTACAACATCCGGGGGAAATTCATGGGGTGCGGCTGAATGGGCAATCGGAAACCCGTCCCTTTGCTATGACCACACCGGACGGAACGGAATTTATGCAGCAACGCACTGTTCCCCTTGGTTCTAATTGGCCGGGTAAACGTCCCAATGACCCCCCAAAACCGGCCGTCGTGGCCATTCGTCGGGTCAATAACCAGCCCATCACCTGAAGTCTGGAACGCCAAAGTTGTCGCACTTTGGCTTCGGGCCTCTTTCTTATTCAGCAAGCCCCAAATAGCTCCTGACTTGTCTCGCCTGTGACATACTCCCTACGCTGACCGCTTCGCGGTACAGCGAGGGCTTCTCCTCCGGGTTGCCCCAGATTCGCGTTTTATAGTGAGTCGATGCCCCAGCCCCACTTTTTTGATAAGCACCCCAGAGTTCACATCTCGCGGCATAGACGCTCCACAATGGGGGCAATCATGCCATCGGTCAGATAGCTTTTTGGGGACTCTATTCAGGCAAATTGCACAATGTTGGGATGTGCCAGCAGGGTTAATCTTCACAACCATCTTTCCAGCTTTCGCAGCTTTGAAAGGTAGGATTTCGTTCAAAAACCCAGCTATCCCAGCATCAGCAAAACTTTTGTTCAGCCCCGATTTAGCCGATTGACCGTTAGGGAGAAACACTCCGTCTTCTCCCTGTTTCGGCTTATTGCGTCGGGACATATTGGAAACTTTTATCTCCTCGACAAAGATGACTTCCGCTTTGTCGAGTAACTCTTGAGCGGTTTCAAAATGCCACTGCTTCCGTTGTCTGGCAATGCGTTGATGCAACTTAGCAATACGCTCATTGAGCTTACGGCGTGATTTTGAGCCTAATCCCCTCTCATCTCGCTTGGACTGGAGTTTAGCCAGTTTATCTTCAGCTTGCCGATAAAACTTTGGCGGCGGCTTCATAGTGCCATCCGAGCAAGCCATAAAGTATTCCAGTCCAGCATCAACCCCAATACTGTTGGCGACCGTCGGCACAATGGTTTCTACTAGCTGGCTTGGCACAGACTTGTCTTCCAGCGAGAAAGTCACATACCACCCATCAGCCTTAAGAGTAATTGAAACGGTTTTCAACGCAAAGCCATCAGGTAAAGAACGATGCTGAATGAACTTCACCGCCCCAATCTTAGGGAGTTTAATACGGTTTCCGTCAATCCAATCAGGCTTGGCCTGTGGGTAGGTAAACGTCCGGTAGCGGTTCTTCCCTTTGAATCGAGGCTTGCCGCTTCGCTTGCCGTTTTTGTCGCCTTTGACAAATCGGTCAAACGCTTTCCCAGCACGCTTCACCATGTCCTGAAGTACCTGAGAGTGAATCTCTTTGTACCAGGGGCGTTCATCTTTTAACGATACCAATGACCGTTTTTGGTTGTAGTAGTCGGGTTGCTCTCTGGGTTCAGCGATGCTACACACCAAAGGACAGACGTTAACCGGAGTGCGATTCATTTCCCACCAGTCGAATCGGTCAGCCAGCATCCAGTTGTACTGACAGCGCAGCATATCAAGCCAGCGTTCCATCTGGCATCGCTGCTCATAGGTTGGCTTAATTCGGTACTGGTAGGCGATTCGCATGATAAACTTTAATATTCACCATCTCTGTGCTGAAACACTACATCGAGCAGCAACAGGCATGAGTAATTGGCGACTCCGCTTTAGCTCCATCGCCTCGGCTTTCATCCCGACACTCACGCTTCGCGTAGAGTGCGGGGCTTCCCGCCGATTAAGCTAAACTACAATAGTCCGTGGAGAGCCTTGAGTTGACATTGCATGGAATTAGCGCCCCTTGCCCCTATCCCTAAAATAGCCAAAACTTTGATTAAAGTTGAAAATCTACAAGTTCATTTTCCCCTGTCTCAAGGGGGAATCTTTCGCCGACAGATGGGGGTTCTGAAGGCGGTTGATAACGTTAACTTCACAATTGACCAAGGGGAAACGTTGGGCTTAGTGGGAGAGTCTGGCTGTGGGAAAAGTACCACCGGACGCGCTATTCTACAACTCCAGCCGCCTACAGGGGGTCAAGTGTACTTTGAGGAGCAGGAGTTAACCCAACTCTCGGGGGAAAAGCTGCGCCAGATGCGTCGTCAGATGCAGATGATTTTCCAAGATCCCTATGGGTCGTTAAATCCTCGGATGACGGTTGGGGATATTGTGGGAGAACCTTTGAGGATCTATGGTTTGGCAGGGGGTCAGGGCAAGGTGGCGAGGGTGCAGGAATTGCTGGATATTGTGGGGTTAAATCCTAGTTTTATTCACCGCTATCCTCATGAGTTTTCTGGGGGTCAACGGCAACGGATTGCGATCGCCCGTGCCTTGACCTTAAACCCAGCGTTCATTGTCTGTGATGAACCCATTGCCGCCCTAGATGTGTCGATTCAAGCGCAAATCGTCAACCTCATGCAGAAACTCCAACGGGAATTTAACCTGACCTACTTATTTATCGCCCATGATCTCAGTGTGGTTCGCCATATTTCAGACCGTGTGGCTGTGATGTATCTGGGCAAAATCGTAGAATTGGCGGATCACCGCACTCTCTACGAAACGCCCCAACATCCCTATACTCAAGCTTTACTCTCGGCGGTTCCGATTCCTGATCCGGATTTGGAAGCCCAACGACAACGGATTATTCTGACGGGAGATGTTCCGAGTCCCCTTAATCCACCCCCCGGTTGTAATTTTCAAACCCGTTGCCCCTACGCGACAGAACGCTGTCGTCAAGCCCCGGAGCCGGAATTTCGGGAGATTGCACCGGGGCATTTTGTCGCTTGTCATTTGGTTTAATTGGGGCTAAAGCCCAACTACAAACGGGGGCTAAAGCCCAACTACAAACTACAAACGGGGGCTAAAGCCCAATTACAAACTACAAACGGGGGCTAAAGCCCAACTACAAACTACAAACGGGGGATTAGAAGCGATGACCTACGCCGAAGTGGAAACGACTCTCGCCTTGATCATTGAGGCCGAAGTCTGCCCGCAAGATGCCGACGGGGGAGTTGACGCGGAGGCCAGCCCCGTAGCCGAAACCAACGCCTCGGTTAGTGGTGACACCATCAGCGCCCACGGTGGGACTCGTTGAACCTAAATCACTGCCAAAATCGGCAAAGACTACACCTGTGGCGGGTAAAGTCCCCAAGGGGATGCGGTATTCAGCCGAAGCGAGGACAAAACTCCGACTCCCCCCTAATTCCCCGGTATTATAGCCCCGCACGGAGTTGGTGCCGCCTAAACGGAAGGCTTCGTAGGGGGGGAGATCCCCGATGGTGGTACCGGCTTGAACGTTGAAGGCGAGAACTTCGGGGTTTTCTCCGCCAAACAGAGAAACGGGGGTGTAGTTGGAGAAGTTGGCTTGCAGACGGTTCATTAAAATGCTGCCGTTGCCTACGGGGAGGGATTGCTCACTGCTAAATCCTAAGATGGAGCCGGAGGTGGGGTTTATGGGGTTATCTCGTCGATCTTGGGAGAGTCCCGCCCGCAGGGTGACTAAATCATCCATCCCTCGGTCACTGACGGATAAGGCGTTGCCGAATTGGTCGGTAGGGGAGAGGTTGCCGCTACTGTCGCGGATGGTGACTTGGTTGAAGTTGATGCCGACGTTGGCATTCCAGTCGTCAATGGGTCGGGTGAAGGTGACACCTCCCCCTAGGCGACCTTCTCGGGGGCGATCGCCATTAGCTAGGGCAACGTCTTCCCCAAAGCTATTGGAAATGGTGCGGTTGCGGAAGGCATTGATACTATAACCGGGGACGTTAGGATCACTGAGTCGGTAAGGACTGCCGAAGGTGGCATCAAATTGTAGATCCCGTTGTCCTAGTTGCACCATAAGATCCAAGTTTTGACCGATGCCGCCAATATTGCGGTCGTTGTAACTCACGGTGCCAAACAGGCCGCTGGATTCACTATAACCGCCCCCGGCGTTGACTCCTCGGGTGGATTGTTCGCTGAGTTGATAGATGACATCTAATTGGCGCGCATCCCCGGCTAGGTCAATGTTGGCGGTTTTGAACAAACCGAGGCGATAAAGTTGGGTCAGGTCTTGGCGTGCTTGTTCTGTGGTGAAGACTCCACCGGGCTGGAGGGCTAGCTGTTGTTTAATAAATTGCTCATTGGTGCGGCCGTCGGTGACTTGTCCCATGTCATCAATAAAACGGACTTGGACGGAACGAATGACCCCCTCGGCAACGTCTACATTGAGGACTCCATCGCCGACGGAACGAACATCGGCGACTTGGGCGATCGCATAACCATTTTCTTCATACCATTTTTGCAGGTTGGCAATCCCCTGATCAATTAGGGCGGGGCTAATGGGTTGACCTAACTGAGTCGCAAAGGCTTCATGGACTACAGACTGCGGCAGAATTTGGGCATTATTTAAAACAAGCGATCGCACAATGACAGGTTGCACTTCAAACACCACATCAACCCCATTAGCATTCTCTCTCGTTCCATAGCGCGCACTACTAAATAACCCCGTACTTAAGAGCGCTTGAATATCTCCTTGGAGTTGCGTGGCGGAGGTATTCCCACCCATACGAGTTCTAACGGTTTGTAGGGCAATATTGCTCAGTTGTGTATCAACTCCCACCACTTTTACATCTGTTGTTAAAACAGCTAGATCATTACTAGCCATCAGACTGGGAGCAGAGGTGGGAGAAGTTTGAGCCGCAAGGGGGGCAACTATCCCGATATTAAAAAGGGTTAACGTAGAAAGAGCAATGAGTGAGTAGCGCATAACTATAAATCTCTCGGTTTAGGGAAACGTCAATGGTTTGATCTCCTGACCGCAATTCCCCCCGATAAGTTTCCGCTAAGGAATCAGTTGACAAATTTTCCTCATCTTAGTTACTCTTGGCTTTCTTTGGACGTTGGGAACAATTTAAGGCGATACTTCGTCCTTGATGGGTTTTTCTGAATTATGAAGGATCAAACCAAAATCTCCCGCTAGAATTGGATCTAACAGGAGATATGGACAATATTTCGGAGTGAAATTCTCGCCTAAGACTTTTGTTCACCTTTGCGACTGACAAGGGAGACAGCCGCCCCAACGGCTAGGAGTCCGAACACCATAGTAGGTTCAGGCACTTGCACGCCTCTGATGGCATTCATATTTTTCTTGCCGATATCAAGGGCAAACACAACGTCATTATAATCCCTGTCACCACCACCGACGATATCTTCAAAAGCTAACACCAGATAGCCAGATTGTTCATAGGCCATCACTTGTTGGAATCCATTTCTGTTCCGGCTGGAGTCAACATATAAACGAGTGGGGTTGCTGCGTCCATAACCATCTGAATTTAGGAAAAAGTCTAGGGTAGTTCCTCCTAGGACTTTACCCAAGCTGACAAAATCACCCGCTTGTAAAGGATTAGCGGTTGGGTCGTTGTGAGAATTTCGATAACCAGTATGAGTTGAGCAACTGCTAGTTAGGCAGACAATATCATCAAATATAATAGTATCTGATATGGTGGTAGCGCCTGTAGCAGAAACACCTAACTGGTTGCGATACCATGCACCCTCACTGAGGAAATGCACTTTCACTTCATGGCTGAAATCTAATGTTAGTTTACTCAAATCTAGCTGACGACTAGAAACAAATGAGGGGTCTAGGGCTTGATATTCGGTGTGGATATAGTCATTAAAAACACCGGAGTTAATCAGCCCTTGAAAGTGGTCATCTGCTCGTTGAATAGTGAATGCAGCAGCAGAACCAGCAACGGCTAGGGTAGTTGTGACGGCTGTAAATGCTGCAATAATTGTGGATTTTATTGTGGATTTCATGGGGGTTGTTTCCGTAAGTTTTAATGTAGCAGTTCAGTAAGATGCAGGTCTTAGAAGATTCATTACTTTTTAGCTTATGACCCCATTATGTAACAGGTATCAGTTATTTTTCCAGTCCAATTGGCAATCTTTAACTAATCTTTAAATGGTTGATTTGTTTTATAAAGATTCTGATATTTTGTCAGTAAAAATACGGGTATTTTTTAGAGAATTAGGGTCTGAACCTGATCTGACAGAAGAGATAATGCTATGTTTCCGAGGTACGGTACAATAAAGACTGTCGCAAAATATAAAGAAAATATTAAAAGCAATGGAAACCCTGATCCGTCCTTACCTTGAACCGATTGCCGCTTGGTTTCGCAACTTTGGCACCCCTGAACCGATTGTTCACTGGGGACACCCTTTAATGATGGGGATTGTGGTGTTTGTCATGGGCAGTTTTGCCGCTTGGGCGGGCTGGCAAGGACGACTGGCGACGGATTCCGGTGTGGCAGTGGAAAACCGCAAAAATCACCGCAAAATTGCCCCCTGGTTATTCCTATTTATTAGTTTGGGCTATACGGGAGGGGTGTTGTCTTTGGTCATGCAAGGACAGCCCATTTTCGCCAGCGCCCACTTTTGGACGGGGACGCTGGCCGTGGGATTATTAGGCTTTAATGGTTTTATTTCTGCCACGAAATTCGGGGGCAATAAAGCCGTTTTACGCACCACTCACGCCTATTTAGGCAGTTTCGCCTTACTGATTTTGTTAGTTCATGCCTTTTTAGGGTTAAAGTTGGGTTTATCAATTTAAAAAGATTGCCGGGAACTCCCCATCCCCTCGTGGGTGGGGATGAAAGGCCAGTCAATCAAGCGGTTCAATGCCGCGCAGATTGACAATAATCTATCGGTCTTGCCATTAATCCTTTTTGTGTTAAACTTGGAAAATGAGAAATGTTGTTAAGGTCAGAATCTATCCAACCACTGAGCAGCAAGTAGCCTTATCGAAGGCGTTTGGCTGTGCTAGGTGGTGGTGGAACTACGCTCTAAACCTGAACAATGAAACCTACAAAGCAACCGGGAAGGGACTGTCAAGACAGGGGTATAACGACCGCTTACCAGCACTCAAAAAGGAGTTTCCTTGGTTGGCCCAATGTTATTCCCAAGTTCTCCAGTCTGTATCCCTGAATCTTTCTCGGGCGTTTATCAGCTTCTTTGAGGGAAGAGCTCAATATCCCAACTTCAAGAGCAAGCATGGTAAGCAATCAATCCAGTATCCGCAGCACGTCAAGTTGTTGGATAAAGCGATTAAATTGCCTAAAATCGGTGATGTCAAAGCAAAATTTCATCGTGTTTTTGATGGTAAGCTGAAGACCGTTACCGTCAGCATGAGTAGGACGGGCAAATACTCCGCCTCTTTGCTTTTTGACGATGGACTACCTAAACCTGAAATAAGCAGCCAAGGTAAAGCGGTTGGGATTGACCTAGGGTTAGCCCATTTTGCCATTACGTCTGATGGTTCTAAATTTGATAATCCCAAACCGCTCAAGAAGAGAGAGAAAAACCTCAAACGCAAGCAGCAAAAGTTATCTCGTAAACAGAAGGGTTCAAAGCGTCGGGCTAAAGCAAAACGTATCGTAGCGCGAGTGCATGAGCGGATTGCTAACACTCGCAAAGACTTCCAGCACAAACTCTCCCGCAAATTAGTGAACGAAAACCAAGTCATCGTTGTGGAAGACCTGGCAGTCAAAAACATGGTGAAAAACCACAATCTAGCCAAAGCGATTTCAGATTGTGGATGGTCAGAATTCACCAGACAGTTAAAGTACAAGGCTGAAAAAGACGGGAAAACCTATCTAGAAATTGGTCGGTTTTTCCCGTCCAGTAAGACTTGTCATGTATGCCTCAATCAGATTGATAGTCTGCCTCTTGATGTTCGTAGTTGGGAATGCCCCAATTGCCAAACCCAACAGGACAGAGACGTAAATGCAGCTATCAATATTCGAGATGAAGGCTTACGAATATTATCGTTGGGAACCAGCGATACTGCCCAAGGAGGCAATGTAAGACCAAAGCGGGGGCGTAAGTCATCCGTAGAGGCGGTTGCTGTTGAGTTGGGAAGCCCCGTCCCCTTGTGGGCGGGGTAGTTCACGCGGGTCGTCAATAACCCCACCCATAAGGGGATGGGGTTTCTCGGAGAAGGATCATGAATCAACAGAGTTGGGCGATTATCTGTTTTGCCTATGGGCTGGGGTTAGTTTCTACAGGCTTCTTGCGCCCTCTGTTGCTCACCAGTTCTCAGCTTAGCCTACTCTGGGGAAGCCTAGCCCTGATTTGGTTGCTGTTGGGGGGAGTGGGGGCGTTCCTCTTGCCCCGTGTTTGGCGTTCTGGCCCATCTTGGGGGGCTTGGTTACTGGCGGGGGGGATAGGTGCGATCGCCGTTTTTTATCTCCAACTGCGCACCCCCCAGCCTTCCCCCCAAGATATCAGCACCCTACTGGACAATCCTCCCAACGGGATTGAACTCACAGGTCAGATTATCAATCCACCCCAGCCCAATCGCAACAACCGCATTCGCTTTAACCTTCAAGTCCAAGAGGTGGCAGGATATCCCGACTTACGGGGAAAAGTCTATGCCACCTTGCCCCTATTAGAGGGAACAGGTTTAGTCCCCCAACAAACTGTCACCCTCACCGGACGCATCTATGCACCGCCCCCCGCCCAAAATCCGGGGGGTTTTGATTTTCAAGCCTATTTAGCCCGTCAAGGCATCTTTACCGGGTTTACAGGCCGTCTAGCGGCTGAACCGGGGGAACAGCCTTGGGGGTGGTGGCAACTGCGACAGCGCATCATCCGTTCCCAAGTCCGTTGGTTAGGCAGTGAGTCGGGGTCGTTGCTGAGTTCAATGGTACTGGGTCGTCGGGCGGTGGATTTATCCCCAGCCGTGCGAGATAGTTTTTTACCCGTAGGATTAGCCCATACCTTAGCGGCCTCGGGGTTTCATGTTTCCCTTTTATTAGGGTTAGTCTTGGTGTTTACCCGGTCTTGGGGGGCGAAAATGCGGTTTTATGTAGGGGGTGGGGTGTTGTTGTTTTATCTGGGGTTAACGGGGCTGCAACCGTCGGCTATGCGGGCGGTGGTGATGGGTTTGGGGGTATTATTGGGGTTAGTGAGCGATCGCCAAGTTAAACCCCTAGGCTTATTACTCGTAACCGCCACCGGACTATTAATCTTTAATCCCCTTTGGATTTGGGACTTAGGCTTTCAACTCAGTTTTTTAGCCACCCTAGGGCTACTGGTCACAACACCCGCCATTACCCGCCGTTTAGACATTCTCCCCCTCAAAATAGCCACCCTCCTCGCTGTTCCCATTGCCGCCTCCCTTTGGACATTTCCCCTCTTAATCTACCAGTTTAAAACCCTCCCCCTATACAGTTTATTGGTCAACCTCACCACCACCCCCCTGATTTCCTTAATCAGTTTGGGCGGCATGATTAGCGGTGCTTTGAGTTTAATTTTCCCCCTCTTAGGCAGTGCCACCGCTTGGCTTTTAAGCCCCTTCCTCGCCTTCCTGATTCAGCTAGTCCAAGGGGTGTTAAATTTACCCCTCAGCACTTGGAACATTGGGAAAATCGCCCTCTGGCAACTGCTACTGTGTTATGGGGCCTGGGTGTTTATCTGGTGTTCTTCCCTTGGGCGGCGCAGGTGGGGGATGGTCGGGGGGAGTGCCTTCGCTCTCCTCGTCTTGCCCCTCTGGTACAATCACGCCACCCTCCTACAAGTCAGTGTTTTAGCTGCTGCCCCTCAACCTGTGGTAGTCATTCAACAACAGGATAAAGTCACCCTCCTCCACGGTGGCAATAACAACACCGCCAACTATGCCATCCTGCCCTTTTTCCGAGAACAAGGCCTCAATCACATCAACCTTGCCCTTGCCCTCCCCTTTGAGAATGCCCTAGAATCCGGCTGGACAGAGATTTCCGATAGTTTAAAGGTGCGCCACCTTTTTCATAGCTCACCGGACAAGGAAACCCTCTTAGAGCAACTTAAATTAGGTCGCTTTACCCCCCTCCAAACCGGACAACAGTTAAAACTCGACTCCCTGACCTTAGAGGTGTTATCCCTTGACCCCACTGGGTTACAGTTTCAAGTAGGTTCTCTGCGTTGGTTGTTGATGATGGGGGCAACCGATGAGGTAGAGCAACTCCCCGAAAGTGATGTGTTGATTTGGGGAGCCTCCTACGGAAGGCTGCACCAACGCCAACTTTCCTCAAGGATTTTAGCGCAGGTCAAACCCAAGGCCGTTATTTTATCTCAGAGGTTCGTAGACCCGCAAATGCGCGCCCAACTCGAACAACTCCAGATTCCCGTTTACCTCACCGGAGAAGTCGGGGCGGTACAGTGGACTCCCCGACGGGGTTTAGAGTCCTTTGTGCAGGAGATCGGGTTACACTGACATCCTCCCCGGCCTCAAGGCGCGGGGATTTCCAGTTTGTCCCCATTCATTTCTAGGGATAATCCTAAACTCTTTGATGTCGTTATAGTCAAGATTGGATGGTATTGAGAAAAGATCATGAGTCAAACCGTAGCATTTCTAGGATTAGGGGTCATGGGAGGCTATATGGCCGCTAATTTAGCCCGTCAAGGCTACACCGTGCAAGGATGGAATCGTACCCCCCAAAAATCCGGGGTAGAGATTGCCGCCAGCGCAGGCGTTCAAATTGTACCGACGATTGAAGCGGCCGTCAGAGAAGCCGATGTGGTCTTCTCCTGTGTGGGGGATGTTCCTGATGTAGAAGCCGTATTATTAGGAGCATCGGGAGCCGCCCATTATGCCGCCCCCCAGACCTTGCTGGTGGATTTTAGTACCATTGGCAGTCAAGGGGCAAAAACCATTGCTCACGCCCTAGCCCACCACAATCTACGCTTTCTTGATGCCCCCATTTCTGGGGGAGATGTGGGAGCAAAAAACGGCACCTTAACCATTATGGTGGGGGGCAGTGAGTCAGATTTTCAGGCCGCTTTGCCCTATTTTGAGGCAATGGGTCAAAATATCCGCCTTTGTGGTCCGGTTGGCAGTGGACAAGCGGTTAAAATGTGTAATCAAATCCTCTGCGCCTTGAATTTGGTCGGGATTTGTGAGGCGATGTTATTGGCCCAAAAACAAGGCCTTGACCCCCAAATTGTTGTAGAAGTTTGTGGCACCGGGGCGGCTGGATCTTGGGCGCTGTCCAATTTGGGGCTAAAGGTGGCGACCGGGGACTTTGCACCGGGCTTTATGATTAAACATATCCTCAAGGATTTGCGTCTAGTGCGGGAGATTGCCGAAACAGCGCGGCAGGAGTTACCGGGGGTGGCCTTGGCGGAGGATTTGTTTAAACGAGTAGAAGCTTTGGATGAGTTGGCGCAGGAACAAGGCACTCAAGCCATGATGCGGGCTTATTTAGGGCTTGCTGAATAAGTCCGAGAGTTGGGGAATCGGGAGTCGGGAGTCGGGAGTCGGGAGTCGGGAATCGGGAGTCGGGAGTCGGGAATCGGGAGTCGGGAGTCGGGAATAGAGAATAGGTGATAGGGAATAATTATCAATTCTCCCCTGCTCCCCCTATTCCCTGTTCCCTGTTCCCCGTTCCCTGTTCCCTTGTTGAGCCTAGCATCTGGTGTTATTCAGCAGACCCTATTTAGGGTCTGCTGAATAACTGGGCGAGGAAACGGGGAACAGGCAATCTGAACTTGTCAAGATTGCCTGTTCCCATCCCTTCCGGGCTAAAACGAGGAAGGGGAATTTCGCAACAAATCTTTTGGTTCAAAAATCGGCCAGAAATTCCCTATCCCCTTGTGGGTGCGGTCGTTCACTCAATCACTTCCACTTGAACCGGAGCAACACCGCTCCCTAACATTCCAATAGCACTCGCTGCACCCCGAGATAAATCAATAATTCGACCGCGAATAAAGGGCCCCCGGTCATTGATGCGGACGACCACAGAGCGACCATTATTTAAGTTTGTCACCCGAACTTGTGTTCCAAAGGGTAACGTCCGGTGAGCAGCCGTTAAAGCGTTTTGATTAAAACGCTCCCCGCTTGCACTCCGGCGACCATGGAATCCTGGGCCGTACCAAGAAGCCATCCCCTGATATTGTCCATTAATTCGCCCTACCGCGACCCGTTGAGAGGGACGGACGGAACGAGCGGCACGAGTGGGACGCATCTGCACGTCTCCCGCACTTAAAGGCTCTGCTCCCCCTAACAGACGACGCAAGCGATTCGCCGCTTGTAGTGCGTCTTGATCCCAGTTATTGGTACTATCGGGTAACTGGGTTTTAGGGTCTACTCGGACTAATTCTGTCTCACCTGCTTTGATAATATAGGCTTCCTGTTCGGCATTCCACGCTAAAGTAATAGAAGAGGCTTCTTCCTGAGACATTTGGTTAATGCGGTCTGCGACCACTGTAGCGCGCCAAACGGGGTCATCATTGGATTGATTAACCTGTACTCCTTGACCTTGACGGATTTGTTCAGGAGTCAAGAAACTGGGAGTTAAACTCTTGGCGGCAATGTTGGCCGAGTCGGTTCCCACGAAGGTCAGAAGAGGAATACGACGTACATACAAGGTTGCGCCTTGGTATTCTCCTACCGCATGGGGGAAAATTGTGGTCAAGCTGCCTCTGTTACCCGAGGTTTGGGGATCACTAGCAGCAATCTCCTCCTCTGTCTGAGCGAGGTAGACAGAATCCCCATACAATTCTTCCAAGGCGGCTTCTGTGCCTTCAATCCCGGTGGGGATGACTGGCTCGGAGGCATTGGCGTTATAGGTGACAGCCGTACTAAGCGCGGTGCTGAGGACGGTGGCAGTTAGGCTAGACCAGAGTTTGTGATTCATAGGCTTTTTCAGGGACTAGGCTGTTGACTCACAGGGGGTAAAGTTGGACGCTCTGACGGGGGCTGTGCTAACGTTTACGCTGCTGTGTTGTCCTGACCGACGCGACACTGGGCGAGGGGGGAAAGACAAGCAACAACCTGTTGACTGATGAAAGGTATTTCTATGTGCGAGAACTGACACAGATTAGCATGAAGTTTTGTAATGAACATCCGTAAGGGAGGGGGGATCGTGAGTCCTCACCCCGCCTAGCTTGGGTCATGGGTGGGGTAAACTCCTAGTCAGGTCAAGGGTTGAACGGCTTAATAGCTTTTGAGTTATATTTAAAAAACTAAAGCTTTTCTTTCAGATTTGATATTTTTTAAATCAATGGCGGGAAAGTTGGCGTTAAATCGCAAGATGAACAGGCGAGAAGAATCATTAGTAAGGTAAAAGAGGATTATGGATTATCGAGCAGCAGGGGTTGATGTGGAGGCGGGACGCTCTTTTGTCCAGCGTATTCGTCAATCGGTGGAGAGTACCCAACGGCCGGAGGTTTTGGGAAAGTTGGGGGGGTTTGCGGGGTGTTTTGCCTTGCCAACGGGGTATCAGAATCCGGTTTTGGTGTCGGGAACCGATGGGGTGGGAACGAAGCTGAAAATTGCCCAAGCGGTGAATGTTCATCACACGGTGGGGATTGATTTGGTGGCGATGTGTGTGAATGATATTCTCACTCTGGGGGCTGAACCTTTGTTTTTTTTGGATTATTTGGCGACGGGGAAGTTGAATCCGGAGCAGTTGGCGGAGGTGGTGGCTGGCATTGCGGAAGGTTGTCGTCAAAGTGGCTGCGCGATTTTGGGGGGAGAAACGGCGGAAATGCCGGGGTTTTATCCGGTGGGGGAGTATGATTTAGCGGGGTTTTGTGTGGGGATTGTGGAACGGGAGCGGATTTTAGATGGTTCTCTGGTTGAGTTGGGGGATATTGCGATCGCACTTCCGAGTCACGGAGTCCACAGTAATGGCTTTTCTTTGGTGCGCAAAATCATTGACACCAAGGGGTTAAGCTGGTCTGATTGTCCCCCGGCTTTGGGGGGTGCTAGTTTAGGGGAAATCTTCCTCACTCCCACTCGTATCTATGTGAAGCCCATCCTCAGTGCTTTAAAGTCTGGGCTGGAGATTCACGGCATGGCTCATATTACTGGGGGAGGCTTGCCGGAAAATCTCCCCCGTTGTGTGCAGGAGAATCAAGGGGTGAAAGTTAATCGAAAAGCTTGGTTGATTCCTCCTCTGTTTGAATGGTTAGCTCAAATGGGGGATGTTGCTGAAGCGGCAATGTTTGAAACTTTCAATATGGGGGTGGGTTTTGTGGTCATTGTGCCGCCGGGTGAAGTGGAATCTGCGATCGCCTATTTTCAATCTCATGATCTTTCTGCTTTTGTTCTCGGGGAAGTCATTCCCGGAAAGCAGAATCTTGTTATAAATTAGGGCTTGCTGAATAACTCTACTCGTGGGGCTAGGGAATAGGGAATAGGGAATAGGGAATAGACATCTCCCCCGCTCCCCCTACCATTCCGTTTTATTGCGCATTCCTTACCATAGAGGAGTTAATTTGTCAAGATTCAGCAAACTTTTCCGAGGCTCCCGGAAAATGGCTGAAACGTTGATTTTTCGTCGGGAGCCTCGGTTTCTTGTCCTGTAAGGGTTTGAGGTGTGTTGATGGGAAATTCAACGGGTTACAGAGGGGTGATTTTAGGGGAGCCTCGGAAATGGGGTCTAGACATTAGGCGGGGCAAGGGGTTAAAATGGGGGGGTTCCTCTTTAATGGGGGACTAAGTTGAATGGAAACAGAACAATCAGAGTTATTAATGTTGTGTACAATATGTTCCTCTTTAATGGGGGACTAAGTTGAATGGAAACATCAAGATTAGATTCTCTAGGATTTTCCGGCTATCGTTCCTCTTTAATGGGGGACTAAGTTGAATGGAAACTTTTTTCTCGGATTTGGTTTGAGGACTTAGCTCTCTGTGTTCCTCTTTAATGGGGGACTAAGTTGAATGGAAACTGTTCTGGAGAAGTTGTTTTGCATAACTTCCCAAAAGTTCCTCTTTAATGGGGGACTAAGTTGAATGGAAACTACCACACAAGATTGTTTTCGACACGATCCGAGCGGTTCCTCTTTAATGGGGGACTAAGTTGAATGGAAACTTATATTCGATATGGTCAACATACTCAGTGAGTATGCGTTCCTCTTTAATGGGGGACTAAGTTGAATGGAAACTCTCCAACATCTATTTTTAGGCCGAAATATGTTTGGTTCCTCTTTAATGGGGGACTAAGTTGAATGGAAACCAGAATTCAACAGCGTCGTCGTAATTGTCGAAGTATAGTTCCTCTTTAATGGGGGACTAAGTTGAATGGAAACTAAAGTAGCTAAGAAAGCCTTTTGAGTTTCCACTAAGTTCCTCTTTAATGGGGGACTAAGTTGAATGGAAACAAATGTTTACGACAAATGAAGTTAACAGCAAATTGTTCCTCTTTAATGGGGGACTAAGTTGAATGGAAACTTCAGACTAAACAAGTTAGATAAAACAACAAATTGCTACCAACCTGACCCATCCCCAAAAAATTCCCATCTCCTGTAATAAAGAGGGAATTTATTGGAGACAAAGCCTCCAACAAAGTGTTACTGAGCCGCGCCCAATCACGAGGACAAATTACCAGTCACTCCTCCCCTAATTTTTCCCCAAAACCTGAATTTTTTGTAAAAAATCATGGGCAACCATGGCGGGATCTTGTTGCTTTCCTGTCACTTCATAATTCAGATCCTGCATAATAGAATCAGTAATTTGGGTGGTAATATTATCCAAAATATCTGCAACTTCTGGGTGTTTTTTTAACACATTTGCCCGCACCACTGGAGCGACTTGATAGGGGGGGAAAAAGTTCTTATCATCCTGTAACATCACCAACTTAAAGGCACTAATTTCGCCATCGGTACTAGACCCCACCGCAATATGCGCTTCCCCTGACATTAAGGTACTGTAGCGAAATTCAGGGGAAACCGCAATATAATTTTTGAGAGTAAAAGGACCATAGACTTCCTCAATACCCGGTAAACCGTCCTCCTTTTCTTGAAATTCAGGCGGCCCCACCATAACTAAACGCTCCGCTTGGGCGACCACATCAGAAAGGGTGTTTATCCTATACTCTTGAGACTTTTGGGGAGTCATAACGAGTGCCTGGGTATTGCTCATAGGGGAGGGCGCTAACCAGATTAAATTAAACTGCTCTTGATAACTTTCTTTCACCGTTTCATAGACTACTTGGCGATCGCTATTTCCGGGCAATTTCAACACACTTAATAAAGCTGTCCCTGTATATTCTGGGTATAAATCCACTTCCCCTCGGGTTAAACTATTGTGAGCGGCGGTGGTGCCAGGTAAATTTAATTTGCGTTCTACGGTGAAACCATGATCTTCTAACGCTAAAGCATACATTTCTCCTAAAATCCACTGTTCGGCAACATTCTTAGATCCTACTCGAATCACCATCTCTCCGCTGCCTGGGAGACTATTGCAGGCGATCGCAATCCAGAAGGTAACAAGAGCAAGAATGAAGGGCAACAGCAAGGAGCGAATACGAAACATAATAGAATTTGGATAATTCTCTAGCTTTTCTCATTGTGACATACTACTTGGGGGACGTAGCGCGGCAGAATGCCCTAAGCTAGGATCATCTTGCCTCTAATGTGAACAAGCATCATGGCTACAGCGACTCCCCTCCTAAACTACATCAATGGTCAGTGGTACCCCTCCGAGAGTAACGACATCCTAGAGGTTCGGAATCCTGCGACGACAGAGTTATTGAATTATGTTCCCCTCGGCACCGTGGGAGATGTTCACCGGGCGACAGAAGCGGCCGCGAGTGCCTTTGTTACTTGGCGACGAGTGCCAGCCACGGAACGCATTCAGTATTTATTTAAGCTGAAAATCCTGCTAGAAACCCATCTCGATGAGTTATGCCGTTTAATTACCCTAGAATGTGGCAAAACCTTGGCAGAATCCCGGGGAGAGTGGCAACGGGCGATTGAAAATGTGGAGGTGGCCTGTGGGATTCCGTTGTTAATGCAAGGATACAATTCCGAAGATATTGCCCGGGGGATTGATGAGATCATGATTCGTCAACCGTTGGGAGTGACGGCGATTATTGCCCCGTTTAACTTTCCGGGGATGATCCCTTTTTGGTTTTTACCCTATGCGATCGCCTGTGGCAATACTGTTGTCATCAAACCTTCGGAAAAAGTCCCCCTCACCATGCAGAGGACTCTAGAACTTATCGCCCAGACAGGACTTCCGGCCGGGGTGGTGAATTTGGTCAATGGGGCCAAAACCGTAGTCGATGCTATTTTAGAACACCCCACCATCCGGGCGATTAGTTTTGTGGGATCGTCTCCGGTGGCTAAATATGTCTATGGGAAAGCGGCCACTCACGGGAAGCGCGTCCAGTGTCAAGGGGGGGCGAAAAACCCGATTATTATTTTCCCCGATGCCGACCCCAACTTAACGCCCAAAATTGCCGCCGATAGTGCCTTTGGTTGTGCCGGACAGCGCTGTTTAGCGGCCTCTCTCGCGGTGACGGTGGGGGAAGCGCGGGACTGGTTTATTGAGGCCATGACAGAAGTCGCCCAGACGCGCATTGTGGGGGATGGGTTAAATCCAGAAGTCCAGATGGGGCCAGTCATTACCCCCCAAAGTCAAGCCAGAATTGAACAATTGATAGAACAGGGGATCTCAGAGGGGGCGACTCCCTTAGTTGATGGTCGGGGGACTACCATTGCCGGGTATGAACAGGGGAATTTTATCCGGCCGACTCTCTTAAATCATCTGCCACCGGATAGCACTTTAGCGCAAACAGAGATTTTCGGTCCGGTGTTAGGGATTGTACAAGTAGATCGCTTGGAAACCGCCCTAGAATGGGTCAATCGCGGACAATGGGGCAATATGGCTTGTATTTTTACCCAAAGTGGTGCGATCGCCCGTCAATTTCGCTATGAAGCCGAAGCGGGGAATATTGGGATTAATATTGGAGTCGCCGCACCGATGGCCTTTTTCCCCTTTAGTGGCCAGAAAGAGAGCTTTTTTGGGGATTTACATGGTCAGGGAAAACACGCGGTTGAGTTTTTTACTCAAACCAAGGTTGTCGTTGAACGTTGGTTTGAGGATTGGAGTCGGTTGTTTTAATGTCTTTGCATTTAGCGCAATTCGCCTATACCAACCGTTTACGACGTTTACCCCCAGAACATAAGTTAGGGTTTGCGATCGCCCTTTTTATCCTAGGCTACATGGCACCGCCCCCCCTCCAGTGGTTGATTACCCTTTGGGTGGGGGTGTGGATTGTGGTTTATGGGGGAATGCCCCTGCCCCTCTACGGAAAATTATTAAGTCTTCCCCTAGGATTCGCGCTGTTGAGTTTACCCCCCTTAGTCCTCAGTGGGGTGTCTCTCTCCCAAATCGGGGAGATACAGGAGGACATCTGGCAAGGGTTTGCTTTGGGGGGATTTTACCTCTACATCAGCCAACAGGGAGTCCAACAGGCCGGGGAAATTCTCAGTCGTGCGATCGCCCTCACCTCCTGTTTATACTTTATCCTCCTCACCATCCCCCTGATTGAACTTCTCCGCCTTTTACAAAACCTAAAATGTCCTCCCTTAATCCTTGACTTATTGCTGTTAATGTATCGCTTTATTTTTCTTTTAATGGACACAGCCAATGCGCTATTTTTAGCACAAAATGCCCGCTTTGGCTACCGTTCTTTTAACACCAGTTTACGCAGTTTAGGATTATTAATAACTCAACTGTTACACCGCACCTTAGAAAACTATCGCGCCTCCGTATTAGGCTTACAATCCCGAGGATTTAACGGGGAATTTCGGGTTCTACACCAGCGCCGATATTCCCCCAGTTTACGGTATAGTATTGAGGCCATACTAGGTCTAATTTTAATCATCCTAGCCACCCTGAAGCAGTAAACATTAATAGACAATCATACCGATTAAAGTCTCCCTAGTAGGGGAAGATTTGGGGAACGGGGAACGGGGGAAATTCAGGTTTTTGCCCTCAAGTCTATTTAATTGGGTATAAACGGCTAAAAGTCCTAGTAACACTGCTTAGAGGGATATTCAGCAGATCCTATCTATTCCTGATTCCTGAATCTCCCAGTTTCTGCAAAAATAACTGAATAGCCTTGCCACGATGACTAATACTTTGTTTTGTCTCTGGGGACATTTCGGCAAAAGTTAGACCGAGGGCGGGAACATAGAAAATGGGATCATAGCCAAAGCCGTTTTCTCCTCTCGCAGTGAGGGCAATTTCCCCCGCACAACTGGCCTCGACGGTGAGGGCGATCGCACCATTGGGACGAGCAAGGGCGATCGCGCAAATAAATTGAGCCTTGCGCTGAGGGTTATTTTCTAGGGCATTTAACAGCCGTTCTATCCGTTCTGAGTCCGTTTGACCATAACGAGCAGAATAGACCCCGGGCGCGCCATCAAGGGCATCTACGGCTAATCCTGAATCATCCGCGATCGCCCATTCCCCCAAGGCCTGGGCAACTTGGGAAGCCTTTAACGCGGCATTCTCCGCAAAGGTAGTTCCGGTTTCCTCAATGTCTAACTCCTCCGGTTTCAGGGCTAATTCCCACTCCTCCCCTTGTAAGTATTTTTGCAGTTCCCGCAGTTTGCCGGGGTTACTGGTGGCGACAATTAATTTTTTCATGGGATATTGTTTCAATGAAATTGCCGGGAACTCCCCCTCCCCTAAGTAGAGTGGGGGAGTTCACCGAGTCTGGAAAATATTCTGCACCATTTGTTTATCTAAACGGGCTACCGTGCGATTTAATTCCTCCTGTTCCCCCCCATCTAAAAACCATCCTAGCGCCCCTAAATTTTCCTCCGCTTGTTGGACGGTTTTAGCCCCCGGAATGGGGATAGTCCCTTGGCAGATGCACCAATTGAGGGCGACTTGTGCCATCGTTTTCTCTCGCTGTTGTGCGATCGCTCCTAATGTATCTAACAAGGGTTGAATCCCCGGTAATAATTGCCGACAGAGAAACCCCCGTAAACCCGACGGCAACTGTCCCCCCAGTTTATATTTCCCCGTCAACAAACCCAACCCCAAAGGACTATAGGCAATCAATTGAATCCCCAACTCATCACACACCGCCTTTAAATCCAACGTCGTCACCGGATAAGTTGAGAGTAGAGAATACTGCACCTGTAAACTCGTGATGGGAATACCCCGCTCCTGAAAGCGTTTATGCACCTTGCCCAGGCGTTTGGGACCATAATTAGACAATCCCACCCCCTGCACGACTCCCTGTTCGTACAAGTCCCCCAAACCGTCCAATAACGCCCACTCCTGCCACGGGGCATAATTGGCCGTAGACCAGTGCATCTGCACCAAATCCACCGGACGACCCAAACGTTGCGCCGAAGCCTTCCCAGCGCCCACCATTGCCCCCCGTGTCCAACGCCAAGGATAGGCCGCCAATTTGGTCGCAATACGGATTTTCTCCTGATTCACCCCTTGATAGGCTTGGGCAAAGCGTCCGAGGAGTTTCTCACTCTGTCCCTTGAGTTTCCCTGTGCCGTAAGAGTCCCCCGTGTCAAACAAGGTGACACCCCGACTCACACACAAGTTAAACACCCGTTGCAGTTCTTCATCCATACTCGGATCATAGTCCCAGAGGAGACGATTCCCCCAAGCCCAAGTTCCACACCCCATTACGGGAAGAGTTAGTCTTTGTTGCTCGTTCATATTGTCAACGTAAACAGTCATCCATGACATCCTCCCACACTGAATCAACGAGTGGGGAACGGGGGGAAGGGGAGAGGGGGAGCAGGGGGGCAGGGGAGCAGGGGAGCAGAGGAGCAGGGGAGACGAGGAATTCAGACTTATTCCCTACTCCCTATTCCCTATTCCCCGTTCCCGACTCCCTACAAAGAACTAAACCCTCCACGATAATTATTAAACGGGGGTTGATTGCAGCCAATATTGACCCCACCGCCATTAGGGGCTGTATTTTGCAATTCCGCATCTGTGGGAATGATAGGTTTATTGGACTCACAAACCGTCGTAATGGTGAGAACTTCCCCCCAGTCCGCATCAATTAAACCCGTGCCTGCTAGACCAATATAAGCCCGTAATGTGGGCTTTCTAGGGGCTGCCCAGTTGGCGACACTTTCGCCCCCATCTTTAGAGGCGATCGCATAACGATAATTCTCCGTCTGCGCTTGAATCCCCATCCCCAATTCACTTAAGCGACTCGCATAAATCCCAGACGCCACAAAATACATCTGTTGCCCCCGATTAATCGCCCCAATATTCATTTTCGCCTCAGCCTGTTTCGCCTTATTCGCCTGTCCCAACATCGAAGGATAAGCAATCGATGCCAAAATACCAATAATAATCACCACCACCAATAATTCAATCAGCGTAAATCCGGCTGAACCTTGTCCTTGGTGCGCACACTGACCGAGAAAGCGGGTTTTCCAATTCCTATTCATCACCTCTACCCTCCCCTTGTCGTTTTTAGATTAACTACAACGCCCGATTCCCAATTTTTAGAGCGTTGTGACAAAACTTAATCATTTAACAAGTAAACAGTCATACAAACAGCAAAAAATGAGTTCTGCCCTTGATTTGACCCCTTCCCCCTTTTTGTGTTAACTTAAGCGTACTCATTACGACTTTATATAAGCAAACACTGAAAACACAAACATGGTCAAAATTGTTGGTATTAGTGGCAGTTTACGCCCAGACTCCTATAGTGCCTTAGCCTTAAAGCAAGCTGCACAGCGAATTGAGGCACTCGGTGCCGAGATGAACCTTTTAGACATCCGCCAGTTAAATCTCCCCTTTTGTAATGGCGGAGAAGACTATCCCGACTATCCCGATGTCACCCGCTTAAGACAAGCCTTTGAGGAAGCCGATGGGATAATTTTAGCCACCCCGGAATATCATGGCAGCGTGAGTGGTGTCCTCAAAAACGTCTTAGATTTGATGAGTTTTGAGCATTTAGCCGGGAAAGTAACCGGAGTGATTAGTGTTTTAGGCGGACAAGCGAACAGTAACGCCTTAAACGATGTGCGGGTGATCATGCGCTGGGTTCATGCTTGGGTGATTCCTGAACAAATTGCCATCGGTCAAGCTTGGCAAGTCTTCAGTCCCGAAGGCAAACTATTAGACGAGAAATTGGCTCAACGTTTTGATCAATTTGCCCAGAGTTTAGTCGAACATAGCGAGAAATTGAAGGCCTAAGCTCAACGTTTAATTATCAATTATCTTGATCGTCGGAAGAAGACCCTCGATTTTATCGACGGGATGAATTACGACATATTACAACAGCATACCCCAAATTGTAAAATTGTGCTATAATCTTACTAACAATGAGCAAGAATTGAATGCTTAACCTTACTTACAACTATAAGATAATTCCAACCAAAGAGCAGACAGAGAAGATCGAATTAAATTTAACTGTCTGCCAATCTGTTTGGAACTATGCTTTGGCCCAAAGAAAGCTTTGGTATAACAGTCGTAGTTGTCAGGTTAACGCTTGCTCTATTCGTTCTGAATATATTGTTGCTCCCTTTGAATATCCTAACTACCCTACTCAATCTGCCAATCTAACCCAAGCTAAAAAGACTAACGATTTCCTGAAGTCTGGTAATGCCCAAGCGATGCAGCAAACATTGCGGAAATTGGAGCGGGCGTTTAACGACATGAAAAGCAAGGGACTAGGTTTTCCTCGCTTCAAGAGGAACATGAAGTTTTTAGATAAAGCACGGCGTAAGATTAAATTACTACAAAGAAGGCTTAAAAATAAAGACAAAGGGTCTAATAAATGGCAGAAACTACAGCATCGGATCGCTCTATTACATGAAGCCGTAGCCAACAGAAGAAAGGATTACTATTTCAAGTTAGCCCATCAACTCTGTGATGGAGTCAGTAGTAAAACAGCGTGGATTAACTGCGGTCGGTGCGCCCGTGGTCAAACAGCCCAGTAATGGCGTTCTGTCGGGGACTTCGGTCTAGATAAGAGTCTATATGGGAATCCCTCGCTTTCAGCGATGGGAGGTTCAACAAATCGACTATTCCTTTCCGCTTGTGGGATTCCCCTACCACAACCGGAAAAATCAATCTTCTCCCCAGAGATACTCCGCCAATCTGTTAGAATGAGGAACAGTTCACCAAGCGAAATTTAGAAAATTGCCAATGAGTCGTATTCGGGTTGCCCTTGTCGAAGACCATGATTTAACTCGGGTCGGACTGAAAACCGCCTTTCTCCGTGAGAGTGGGATTGAATATGTCGGAGAAGCAACCAACGGGACAGATGGCTTGAAGTTGCTGCAAACTCAACGGCCGGATGTGGGTATTGTAGATATTGGTCTGCCGGGTATTGATGGGATTGAATTGACTCGTCGCTTCAAGTCTTTAGCGGTGGATAAAACCGCCACCAAAATCCTCATTTTGACCCTACAAGACCAAGAAGAGGCCGTCATGGCGGCTTTTGGGGCTGGGGCAGATTCTTACTGTATGAAAGACATTAAATTTGACCTGCTGATGGAGGCGATTCGGGCAACTCATCAAGGGAACGCTTGGATTGATCCGGCGATCGCGCAAATAGTCCTCAGTCAAGCCAAAGCCAGCACCACCCCCCCCAGTAACGATCCCCCCAACTACGGCCTAACAGAACGAGAACTCGAAGTTCTACAACTCATCGTCAACGGCTACAGCAACGCCGACATCGCCCAAGACCTTTACATCACCGTTGGCACCGTAAAAACCCATGTGCGCAACATCTTAAACAAACTCTGCGCCGACGACCGAACCCAAGCCGCCGTCCGCGCCCTTCGTTCCGGTCTAGTTTGCTAATACCCCCCTCAAACCTTCTCAGAGTCCACCTTTTCCGATTCCAGCGTAACTCTCGCCAGCTTTTTGGTAAAATAAGAGAGTCTCAGCAACCGCTCTAGATCCTCAGTCAGTCCACTGAACCCATTGCTCTAGAGCCACTGATAGACATAACGGACAATAAAAACCCCTAAAAATCCCGTTAAAACTCGAACCGAACATTGATCCAACTTGAAACCGTTGTATCCGATTCCGAGATAGTCTGTCAGGGGCTTGGCTTAGACAACAATCAAATGAATCCGGATTCATCGATTCGGGATGTTCTCTTGTTCACCCCTTGATTCTTGTTGAGTCCTCAAACAGTTGAGTCTAAAACCACAAACCGGAGTGAGTGAATGAGTCAGGTAAGCCCCAAAAAACTAAAATTAATGGTGGTGGATGATGAACCTGATAACTTAGATCTGCTTTACCGTACCTTTCGGCGGGACTTTAATGTATTTCGGGCTGACGGAGCTTTAAGCGCCCTCGACACCCTAGAACAAGAAGGCGAAATGGCCGTGATCATCTCCGATCAACGGATGCCCGTCATGAACGGAACCGAATTCCTCAGTAAAACCGTTGATCGCTTTCCAGACACCATTCGGATTCTGTTAACCGGATACACCGATGTAGAAGACCTAGTAGATGCCATCAACTCAGGGAAAGTCTTCAAATACATTACCAAGCCCTGGAATCCCGAAAAACTAAAAGAAACCGTTCAACAAGCCTCAGAAACCTACTTAGTTCTCAAACAACGAACCAACGAACTCAGTCGCGCTCTGCGGCGGGAAGAAATCCTCAACGTGGTGACCAGCACCATTCGGGAGTCCCTCGACTACCAGAATATGCTTAAAACCATCGTCAAGACCATCGGGGAAAAATTTCAAGCCGATCAGGGCATTCTCAAACCCGTTGAAGACAATCAACTCGGGAGTGAATGCTTTCTCTATCCAGCCCTCCCACCTCCTGAAAACGACACAGAAGAAGCTGCTCCTCCTCCCCTCTCCCCGGAAGTAGAAACCCTGCTCAAGACCGTTCTAGCCACCCAAGAAACCCAAACTGAAGGGCGAGCTAATCGAGAGGGAGGCTTGCACCTAGCCATTCCCCTCACCGTACAACAGCAGATTCTAGCCGTTTTATATCTCAACCAACAAAACGCCTTGATTCCTTGGAGCGAGGAAGATATTAGCCTCATCCAATCCGTAGCCGAACAAGCCGCCTTAGCCATCTCCCAAGCCAAACTCTATCAACGGACGCAAGAACAAGCCGAAAAAATGCGCGCTGAACTGGCCGTCGCCCGGCAAATTCAGCATAACCTGCTCCGTCAGAGTTGGGGCGAAACCAAAAATGTCAAAGTACAGGCCAGTTGCTATCCGGCCCGGGAAGTTGGGGGGGATTTCTTTGAAGTCTATGTTCACCCCCAAGGAGATGTATGGCTTGCCGTGGGAGATGTATCCGGGAAAGGAGTTCCCGCCGCCCTCTTTATGGCTAGTGCCATCTCGATTTTGCGACGGGAACTCTCCCAAGAAGGTTCACCAGAACCCGATGTGGTGATGCGGAATCTCAATCAGACCATGAATGAGGACTTATTCAGTACGAATTGCTTCATTACCATGGTTCTCGCCCGCTATAACCCAGAAACTCGCCATCTGGTTTACGCCAACGCGGGTCATATTTACCCCATGTTGTGGCATCACCAGAGTACGATAGATCAGGTAACGGTCAACGAAACCGTCCAACCGGAGTATCTGACCGTGCGGGGGGTTCCAGTGGGCATCTTACCGATTTGGAAAGCAAAAGCGGGAGAAATGACATTAAATTCAGGCGATATTTTTCTGCTCACCAGTGATGGAATTACAGAAGCGACTATAATTCCCCCCTCAAGTCAGGGGACTGATTCTGGGAACTCGAATAGTTCACACAATCCAATGCTGGGTCAGGAGGGACTTTGGCAGTTAATTCTCCAAGAACCTCAGACATTTAATCTCGATAGTTTACTTAATCGTTTTCGCGAATGTACCAATCAAGTTCAAGAAGACGACCAAACGATTCTATTTCTGGAGGTTCTGTAGCTGCATGAAAACAGAGCTAAATGTACCAAGTGATCTCAAGTTTTTAGCCGTAGTTGAGCGTTGGTTGCTTGACTGTCTACAAATTGAACTCGGCGACTCCGTGGAGTGGCCACGCCAGTCTAATCGTTTACGATTAGCCTTGGTGGAGGCTTATTCCAACGTCGTGCGTCATGCCCATCGAGACAAGCCGGATCTCCCGGTATTACTACGCTTAGAGCTAGATGAGCGAGATGTGGCCCTGGAAATTTGGGATCATGGCAATGGTTTTGACCTGTCCACTTATTTACCACCGAATCCTGATGATAAGCAGGAGGGGGGGTATGGCTGGCTCATTATGAACCGTTTAATGGATAAGGTGGAATACCGCCTACAAGTGAATGGTCGCAATTGTTTGAAGTTGGAAACCAGTTTACCGGAGGTTAAGCCAACTGAGGTTTAACGCTTTTATCGTGATCCGTAGGGAAACGAATTATCAACTATCAATTCTTAATCAAGCTCTCCCCACCTGCCTAGGGCGAGGTGGGGGCATCTTCTGCTAATCCCTGACACTCGTGAGTTCACAAATCACTTCAAGAAGAAGCCTTGTCGCTGTCTGCTTACTCTTCAATGCTTTTTGGTATATCGTCGTCTAGCTTGGCGACAATTACGGGATTGTTTTTGTACAGTCTAACCCTCGCTTGAAAGACGAGGGCTTACGGGCATCCCGTTGTTATTTTCGTCAATCATCGGGGTTAATTCCCCGTTCTCGCAAGAGATTACGGAGTTGCTCTAATTCCCGTTCGGCGTCTTCAGCCCGTAACTGCTCCCGTTCAGCCCGGATTCGTTCCTGTTCAGCCCGGATTCGTTCCTGTTCAGCCCGGATTCGTTCCTGTTCAGCCCGGATTCGTTCTTGTTCAGCCCGGATTCGTTCTTGTATCCGTTCCTGTTCCGACTCCTCTGGACTCCGCAAATACTCCCCTGATACCGAGTCGAAAAACCGCAAACGACCATCGGTTAATACCCGCAACTCTAAACCTAACACCTGTGAGGGAATACTCAACATTCCTCCTTCTAACTCCTCTGGGGTTAGAATCTCATATTCTGTCTCGACTAAACGCCGTCCTCGTAGGGGTGGGTTTAAATAATCCCCACTGGGGTCATATTGGAAATACTCCCTCACTCCCATCTGAGCATACAACAGGGGTTTGTCTCGTTCATCGGTGCGGTGGGTGCTGCGAGAGGTGACTTCTAAGATCCAATCGGGTATCCGGTTGTTTTCTTCCCACACTCGATAACTACGACGGGGGCGATTTTCTACTCCAAACACGACAAAGACATCTGGGCAAACTACGGCATCAGGGACACCTTGCTCATAGGATAACCACAGATTGCCGGAGATATAGACATCGGAACGGGGATTAAAGTAGTGTTTCAGGGCTTCTACCCCATAGATGAGATAATCGCGAGCGGGATCACTTTCAGCCATAGGCGCTCCGTCTGGTTCGGGGTAGATGAGGGGACTTTTGAGGGAGGAAGGGTTCATAGGCGATGACAACAACAGTACATTTATTTTAATGTAGCTGGGGAAAAGTGAATTGGCTAGGTGGGTTCGTTATCGGGGTTAATGCCTCGTTCTCTGAGGAGATTGCGCAGTTGTTCTAATTCGCGTTCGGCCCGTTCAGCCCGGATTCGTTCCCGTTCAGCCCGGATTCGTTCTTGTTCAGCCCGGATTCGTTCTTGTATCCGTTCCTGTTCCGACTCCTCTGGACTCCGCAAATACTCCCCTGATACCGAGTCGAAAAACCGCAAACGACCATCGGTTAATACCCGCAACTCTAAACCTAACACCTGTGAGGGAATACTCAACATTCCTCCTTCTAACTCCTCTGGGGTCAGAATCTCATACTCTGCCTCGACTAAACGCCGTCCTCGTAGGGGTGGGTTTAAATAATCCCCACTGGGGTCATATTGGAAATACTCCCTCACTCCCATCTGAGCATACAACAGGGGTTTGTCTCGTTCATCGGTGCGGTGGGTGCTGCGAGAGGTGACTTCTAAGATCCAATCGGGTATCCGGTTGTTTTCTTCCCACACTCGATAACTACGACGGGGGCGATTTTCTACTCCAAACACGACAAAGACATCTGGGCAAACTACGGCATCAGGGACACCTTGCTCATAGGATAACCACAGATTGCCGGAGATATAGACATCGGAACGGGGATTAAAGTAGTGTTTCAGGGCTTCTACCCCATAGATGAGATAATCACGAGCGGGATCACTTTCAGCCATAGGCGCTCCGTCTGGTTCGGGGTAGATGAGGGGACTTTTGAGGGAGGAAGGGTTCATAGGCGAGTCCAACAACAGTACATTTATTTTAATGTAGCTGGGGAAAAGTGAATTGGCTAGGTGGGTTCATTATCGGGGTTAATGCCTCGTTCTCTTAGGAGATTGCGCAGTTGTTCTAATTCCCGTTCGGCTCGGTGAGTGTGTCAATCATCACTATTTCCCAATAAGGTTAAAATACTATTGTAATCGTAGTTATTAATGTAGGTTTTTAGTAATGCAGTAAGTTCGGGTTCTTGCTCACTAATTTCCTGAGTTAATTCCTGAATTTGGCTTAGGTCTAAGCTGAAAATAGCCTCCAGTATTCGATTTTTCCAATCTTCCGGTAGATGTGAGCATTGTTTAATATAAAATTCTGTGTCTTGATTTATAGAGGTTACGGTGTCTTCTTCAGCATAAGTATAATTAAGCCCTAAATACTCGGCTGTTGTTTCTAATATACTAGAAATTTCTAGGGGTTTGTGAATAAAATCATTGCAGCCTAGGTCTAAGGCTTGTTGTTTCTGTTCATCAAAAGCATTGGCGGTTAAGGCAATAATATAAACCGGATTTTTAATCTTATTTTCGGCTTCGATTTGTCGAATTTTTTTGGTTGCTTCGTATCCATCTAAAATAGGCATTCGTAAATCCATCCAAATCAAATGGGGGTTAAATTGTTGCCATTGTTCAATAGCTTCTTGTCCATTATGGGCTTCTCGGACAATAAAGCCTAATGGGGTTAAAATTTGCTGCATCAGTTGACGATTTGGGAGGTGATCATCGACGATTAAAATTCGATATTCGGGTTGGTTGGGGGCTAAACCAATAATCTGTTTGAGGGAGGATGCGGGGGCGGGGGTTTGAGTAAAGGAGGTGAGAATGGGGAGAGTTAAGGTGAATTTAGAGCCTTGTTTCCATTGGGATTCTAGGGTGATTTCTCCGCCCATTAGTTTGGCGTAGCGTTGACTGATGGCTAATCCTAAACCTGTGCCTTGTTGGGATTGAAGGCCGGATTCTGATTGCACGAAGGGATTAAAGAGTTGGGGGATTTCTTCCGACCGGATGCCAATGCCTGTATCTTGGATGGTAAAGGCCAGTTGTATTAAAGATTGACCGGATTCGGGGCTGTGGGGGGGCAAGGTTTCGGCGGGGAGGGGGGTTTGTTCAATGTGGAGGTGAACGGTGCCTTTTTGGGTGAATTTGAGGGCGTTACTGAGAAGATTGATCAGGATTTGGCGAAGTTTGATGCGATCGCCATAAATCCACTCCGGCACCCCTTCCCCTTGGCTGATGGTGAATTGCAGTTGTTTTTGTTGGGCTTTTAACCGGAACAGATTATAGAGTTCATCCACAATCCGGGACAAGTGACAATCTTCGGCATGAACGGTTATTTGCCCCGCTTCAATTTTGGAAATGTCGAGAATATCATTAATTAAACTCAGTAAGTGTTCCCCACTTTGGCGGATAATGTGTAGGTTTTCCTGTTGGGGTGGGGTGAGGTTTTCTGCCCCGTCGAGGACTTGAGCAAAGCCTAAAATGGCGTTTAAGGGCGATCGCAACTCATGACTCATATTCGCCAAAAACGTACTTTTCGCCCGGTTTGCCGCCTCTGCCGCTTCCTTCGCCTTCTCCAATTCCCCCTGAATCTCCTTAAGGGTCGTAATATTTAACAGAATCCCATTCCAAGCAATCGCCCCATCAGACCGTCGCACCGGACGGGATTTCCCCATTAACCAAATCGTTTCCCCAGAAGGCAAAATATGCCGCCATTCATGGGAAAAACTGGAGAATTCCTGAATACTGCGTTCCGACACACAACGATACCCCTCTTGATCCTCCGGGTGCATTTGGTTCAGCAACAAATTAGCATCCTCATAGACCGCCTCTAAAGGCACTTGACAGAGTTCCTCCACCCCCTCACTGACATATTCAAACCTCGCGGTATTGCCATAATCCACGATGGTATAGAGCATTCCGGGGATATTACTGGCAATCGAACGTAAGCGTTCCTCATTTTCCCGCAGTTTGTCCTCCGCTTGTTTCCGATCCCGGATATCCTGAATTTGGGAGACAAAATACAGGGGATTCCCTTCTGGATCTCGCACCAAAGAAACCGTTAACAGAATCCAAATCACCTCCCCTGTCTTGCTCAAATAGCGTTTTTCTAGGTTATAGGTGCGCAGCACGCCATTTAATACCTGTGTCGCCAAGTTCCAGTCCACCAGCCAATCATCGGGATGGGTGATCTCCTCCACAGTAAACGCCAGTAACTCCGCCTCACTGTAACCCAACATTGCGCACAACGTCCGATTCACCTTCAACCATCTACCATCGGGAGAAACTAAAGCCATTCCCGTTCCCGCATCATCAAAAGCACGACGAAAACGCTCCTCACTTTCCCTGAGTTGTTCTTCCGTTTGTTTTAAATCTGTAATATCTACCTCAATGCCATCCCAAACCACCCGACCATCCTCCAAACGGCGAGGAGTAGAGCGAATTTGCGACCACTGAATACTCCCATCGGGGGCATACTTGCGCATTTGCATCCCAAAAACCGACAAATTATCCAAAGATTCTTGAGTCAGTCGCTGATGCAGAGGGCGATCTTCTTCCACAATTAAGTTATATAAAACCGACCCATCCGCCACCACCTGTTCCGGGGTAACTCCCACCAATTGTTCAATCCCCGCCGTGATGTAAGAAAAGTAATATCTCCCGTCAGGATCTCGAACCATGCGATAAATACAACCTTTGGGCAGATTATCCCCCAAAATCCTCAATTGAGTTTCTCGTTCTTGCGCTTCTAACTCAGCCTGTTTGAGATCGCTAATATCTTGAATTTGAGCCGTAAAATAGAGTGCTTCTCCCCGATCATTCCGCACTAAAGAAATATTAGACACCGCCCAAATAATCTGTCCCTGTTTATGGAGATAACGCTTTTCTTCCTGATAAACCCTCATCTGGTTCTGCAACAAACGCTCTAACGCTTCTTGAGTTTTAGGTAAATCATCCGGGTGAGTTAAATCCTTACAGTGCATTTGCAAAAGCTCAGTTTTACTGTAGCCAAATAACTGGCAAAAACTTTGATTGACTCGAATAAAACGCCCCTCCGTAGACACTAAAGCCATCCCAATAGCCGCATCATCAAAGGCACTGCGAAAACGCGCCTCACTCTCCTGTAAACGAGCCGCCACCCGTTTCCGTTCCGTGATATCCCGAATCGTTAAGAGAACTTCATGGTCATTTAACTTGACCATTTGCACTTCTTCATCCTGCCATTTCCCCTGCACCCAGACACGCTGCTCATACACCTCTCGCTTCCCCGTAGGTAATACCTTTTGGAGAGCCTCCCACTGACGTTGAGCAACGGGAGGATCCGGCAAATCATCTAAGCATTTACCCACCCATTGTTCTGTGGGGTTTAAACTTTGGGTGTAAGGAGAATTGACAAAATCGGTATAGATGCCCTGATCATTAAGACAAAACATTAAGTCAGGAATAGCACTCAAAATCGCCTGTTTTTTCCGTTCACTTTCTTGGAGAGCCAATGCGATTCGTTCCCGTTCCTGTAAGGCCATCTTTTGTTTCGTGATATCCCGCACAATAATTAACACATCGTCCTCCCGACAAGGCACCACCCGACATTCTTCATAGACTATTTCCCCGTCAATGATTAACTCTTGCTCATAAATTTGTAACTTCCCAGTCATTAACGCCTGCTCCGTAGCTGCTAAACGTTTTTCTGCCAAATCCGGAGGCAGGATATCCCAGACACTGTTCCCCAATGTTTTGTAGCAGTCGGGATCGATTAAACGAATATGATCGGGGTTATATACGGCTAAACGGGTGCCATCTCTCCTCAAATGGAGTAAAAGGTCAGGAATGGCGGCTAAGGTGGCTTCATGGGTCTGGAGGAGGTCTTTCAGACGCTGTTCTGTATTGAACTGTTCTGTGATATCTCGCACCATGACTAACGTTTCATTCTCCCCACAGGGCATCACCCGACATTCCTCATAGTAGATTTTGCCGTTGAGTTCTACCGTTTGTTGATAGAGTTGTAATTCTCCGGTATCCAAAGCTTGGTTAATGTACTGCAAGCGAGTCTGGGTTAAATCGGCAGGGAGTGCATCGGCAATATTTCCACCAATGGGATCATCAAGATGGGAGGGGATTAAATGCACTTGCTCCTCATTGAAAAGGCTTAAACGGGTACCATCCCGTCTAATCCGGATTAAAAGATCAGGAATGGCTTTCAACATAGCGCGCTGAGTCTGAAGTAAGGTTTTGAGGCACTCTTCCATCTCGATATGTTCGCTAATATCGGTTTGTACCCCAATAAAGTGGGTCACTTTTCCCGTTTCGTCATGGATGGGGGAGATACTTAATTCATTCCAAAATAATGTCCCATCTTTGCGATAATTGCGTAGTAGGACTTGGGTGGATGTTCCTTGGGCGATCGCCTCCCGCAGTTTTTTTCGTTCCGCTTGTTGCCAATCTCCCCCCTGAAGAAAGCGGCAGTTTTTGCCTAACACTTCCTCAGACTTATAGCCCGTAATCCGCTCAAAGCCGGAATTCACATACACTAAGGGATAGTCTCGGTCTTGAGCATCCACAATTGTAATCCCATTGGTTGAGTTGGCGATCGCACGCTCCAACAAACGCAATCGCTCCTCACTCGCTTTCCGAGTCGCCGTTTCCTGTTTTAACTGTTTCTGTTGTCGGTTAATCTGTTGGCTAAAGCGTTTTTGCGCCACTTGACTATCAATCCGTCGCCGGACTTCTTCCCCACAAAATGGCTTTAAAATATAATCACATCCTCCCATTTCATAGACCTTTCGTCTTTGTTCCTCCGTGAATAAAGCCCCTAATAAAATAATCGGCTTATCACATTTTTGTAGCTCTTTAAGAATATTCTTACAAATCTTATAATCTTCACAGATAGCCAACTGAACCCCTAATAAAATTAAATCTGGCTGTAAAGATTTTACCAAATTTATACTATTGTCTGAAGTTTTAGTCACTGTAATTCGATAATCATAGGGCTTTAATTGCTCCAACAATAAGCAAAGATCCCTAGGATTTTTCTCAATAATCAGAATGTGAATAGGTTCAGCAGCATTATTCATAGTCTTATAGATTAAAAATTAACAGTCTTTCAAAACTCACCCCTTGCCTTGAATTGGTAACTCAATTATAAATTTTGTTCCCTTACCTAATTCAGACTCACAATATAATCGGCCTTGATGATTATTCACGATAATCTGATAACTCACAGAAAGACCCAATCCAGTCCCATTCCCTACTCCTTTCGTTGTATAGAAAGGATCAAAAATTTGAGATATTTTATTGGGATCAATTCCTACACCATTATCAGAGATTGTAATTTTAATCCAGTGCTTATTCAATAATGTTGTATTAATTAAAATACAGCCCGGATCTTCTAAAATAGCGGCATTGTCCCACTGCCTATTCCTCTGTTTAATGGCATCAATTCCATTGGTAATTAAATTAAAGAAAACCTGATTAAGTTGACCGATATCACAATAAATAGACGGCAGTTCTTCATAGTTACGAGAGATCATAATGTTGGGCATCTCATGGCGTTCCGTTTTCAGTTCATTGCGTAACACCATTAAGGTACTATCCAGATTTTCGTGTATATTGACACTCTTAAAGCCCGATTCATCTAATCGGGCAAACGTCCGCAAAGACTGCACAATATCCCGGATACGAATTGAACCCAGCCACATAGAATCCAACAACTTTGTAATATCTTCCGTGATGAACTCTAAATCCATCTCTTCGATAGCTTCCGCAATCTCTGGCGTTGGCTCAGGATAGGTTTCCTGATAAAGCTTAATTAAACCCAGTAAAGATTCAGCATAGGTTCTGGCGGGTTCTAAATTGCCATAGATAAAATTAATCGGATTATTAATCTCATGGGCAATTCCAGCCACCAATTGACCCAACGAGGACATTTTTTCTGCTTGCACCAGATTTGTTTGTGCCTTTTGTAATTCTTCCAGAGTTTGTTCTAACTCCCGCGTTTTACTTTGGGCTTTTTGATAAAGTTCCGATTGATTAATAGCAATAGCAATTTGATCCGTTGCCATCTGCAAAAGCTGTAAAGCCACCTCATCCCAAGGTTCTATCTCCACACTTCGCATACAGTTTAACACCCCTAAACCGTTATTAGTTGGGATGGGTAAAAACAAAGCTGAAGTAACAGACCTCTCTATAAAAAATGCCCTCATCGTAGGATCTGTTACAGTTTGGGTATCCTCAATTTGGAAGCTTTTTCCCTGTTTGAGTTGTTCCAACATCATAGGATTTGCTGCCGAGGGAAATTGTCCCAAATAGGATAAAGATTCCGGAACTTTTGCCTCAGTAATAACCTCCCAATACCCTAAAGCAAAGATTGGATCATCGGGCATTGTTTCATCCGGGGGATGATACCAAGCAAACGTACAAGCACTGACAGGTAACAAATTATAAATTTCCGCTACGGTGGCTTCTAATACCGTTTGTAAATCCAAAGATTGGCGAATTTGACTGGCTAATAACTGTTGTAGAGCATCCCGAGTTTTTGCGCTAGCTTGCAGTTGTTCCTGAGACTCTTTCAGTGCCATTTCTGTAAGTTTCTGCTCATTAATAGTTTGAGCCGTTCCGACAATACGATAAATTTTCCCCTGTTCATTGCGCAAAGGATTTAAGGTTGTCAAAAACCAGATGTTTTCTCCCTCCACCGTCAAAGACTCTTCATAGGTGATAGATTCCCCTCTTTTTACACAACTTGTGTAATGAGCCGTCAGTATTGCGCCAACCTCTTCACCAAACAAGTCCCGAGGTTTTTTGCCAAAAACATAACTAGAGGGAATCTTCATTAACTGATCTGCAAAAGGATTCCACCCCACATAATAAAACTCTCCATCCGGTTGAACATCAAGCATGAAAATAGCTTGAGAAATTCCTTCATAAATGCTGCGTAAAAACTCCTCCCGTTGTTGTAATGCTAATTCCGCTTGACGACGTTCAGTAATATCTAAAACAGTGCCAAAAAGTTGAATCACCTCCCCTTGCTCATTCCTAATCGCTTCCCCTCGTACATCTAAATGGCGCAATTCTCCACTATTGACCTGATAAATTCGGTAATCCATACAAAAAGGAGCGCCAGTGGCCAACGTTTGACTGACAATTTCATTATGAATGGGTTGATCATCAGGATGAATGTTCTGGGTAAACTGTTCCAGAGTCGGTGTTTCTCCCTCCGGATCCCAGCCATAGATGCGAAACATCTCCTCAGACCAACTTATTTTCCCCGTCAAGACATCAAATTCCCAGTTACCAATATGGGCAATCCGTTGCGCTTTTTGCAATTGTTGCTCACTTAATAATAGGGCTTGGGTGGCCGCTTGCCGTTCCCGAAAGGCGGCTTTTTGTTGGCTAATATCATTGACCAACACCCCCACCCCCAACGCTTCGCCCTTCTCCACCTGCGCCAAAAATAGAGACACTGACCAAGTAGATTCTCGGGTGGGATCATGGGGATCTACCGTCGTCACTTCTTGTTCTAAAATCGCCTCTCCTGTGTTGATAACCTGTTCACATAGAGGGGCTAAAAAGGCCACCTGCTCGGGTAAAACTTCTGCTAGGGTACGGTTTAAATGGTCTGCTAACCTCTTACCGTTTAATTGGGCTAAATATTCATTAATAAAGCGAAATCGCAGGTCAAAATCTAGGAAAGCTATTCCGGTCGGGATGGTGAGAAAAAAGGCTTCTAGTGGGCTATTTGGGGGGTCTGATGGCTGGTTTAGGGTTTGTGGGGTTACGTCTGTAATCACCCCTTCAAAACGGGCTGGGGTTCCTCGGACTCGCCAGAATTTATTCCGCAAGAAGCGCATGGCTCCATCGGGGCGAATAATGGGATAGTGGAGTTCCTTAACTTCCCCCAGTTTGAGGGTATTGAGGGCTTGGATTAGGCGATCGCGCTCTGGAGGATATATAGCCTCCCACCAGCCCGTTGGACAGTGGTTTTCATCGCAAATCGCCCCCCCAAAAATGTTCTCTAGTGCCGGATTAAAATACAAAAATCGACGAGCCTTATAACTCATTGACCAAACCCCCTCTTGGAGTTCAGCCAACAACCGGGAATAGTCAAACGAGAAGGGGGATGAAGAACTCATGATCAACCTGGATAAAAACGAGAAAACGAAACACTTTTAGGAGGCTAAAACCCTCTCCACTCTCGGATCTTCCTCATGTTCAACTTGGAACACCGTCGCGTATAGATTGGCAATCACCTGTTTTCCGGCTTGGGTTAAATTCAGATACTTTAACCCCGTTTGAATATAAGGATAAACCGCTTTCCAATAAAAACTAGGATAATTCGCCCGCAAATCCCCCGGCGACTGATAGCCTAAAAACTTGTTTGTCCCAATTTCCTCGAACTCATAAAACAAAGCCGGAATTTTTTGTAAATACCGAGGATCACTTAACTGGCCGATTAAATCCGCCGCCCGCACTAAACCGGGGTAATTCTCCGTATTTTTATGATCTTCATCCGCCGGCACCGGAAACCGAGTTAACTCAATATTTTCCTTGAGAATTTCCGCATCAATTAACTTATGACCGCGAAAACGCTCCATGACAAAAGATTTGCCCCGATCTACATGATAGGGGGCTAACGCCGCATCACTCGCCCCCGGGGGCAGTTCAATCATTTGTTCGTCTACCCCAGTCGCGTAGAGATTGGACTTAGGGCGATCGCGCCGACAAACTCCCTTCACATACCCAATATCATGGCACAACAGGGAAATATGAAAATGCAGCCAATCCTCCGGAGTCGCCCCCCCCTCCTTAATATGCTTTCCCCGTAAGATTTCTTGACCCACCAACGTGACAAAAATAGTATGTTCCACGTTATGATACAGCGCGTCACTATTGGCAATATTTTCTAAAGCCATTCCCGCCGCCCAAGAAATAATCTCAGAATACTCCGACTTCCAGCCCCCGTAAGTCCGATGATAACCCCGGTTCAGTTGCGTAACAAGATGATCAATCAATAAATTTGTGGACAAAAACATAGGGAATTCCCAGTGAATCGCTAAGGAAGGATAGACTGCCAAGAACAACCAAACCGTAGGGTTACGACCCCGGAAGGTTCTCCCTTTAGTTTAACTCAGGGCTTGCTCTGAGTTCCCCCTTCTTTACAACCTCCTATCCCTTGGGACTTGACAAAATGCACACAAGCCCAACTTGTTAAGGTTGGGGCATGGGGAATTCCCAGCTATCAAAACAAGGCTCGCACCGTAAACTCATAATCACTCCCTGGCTCCAATTGATAATCTGAACGCTCCAGAAAACGACTGAGGGGTTCTAGAATTAAAGCCCGTCCGAGAGAAGGTTGAATGATTAAGATACCCTGACGAAAATGCCATTGAAACTCCCACTCATAGGAAGCGGCGCTCACTTCCCCCTCAATTTTTCCTTGTTGCCAAGACTGCCCCGTAATCCGGACATGAGCAATGGTTTCAGGCAAATGCTTAGAACTCACAGGCGGCGTAGTTAAATCGCTACATCAGCAGATCACCATAGCAAATTTCTAAAAAAATTGCCGATCACCTGCTGCACTTTATCATCCAAAATCTCCCAATCTACCTCTCCGTTTTCGTCTAATAAACGGGTATCAATTTCCACTAGCTTTTCTTCTGTTGAATCAGTAACCTCGTACTGAATAAAACAAACCTGAAAGCAGAGTTCCCATAGGTTTACTCGTACTATTTTATTCTCATGGGTCAGACAGAGTTGATGGCCGGGATAGGGGGTTTCGACCTCTTCATAATGACTTTTGCCCGGAAAGCTGTCCAGTTGCTTGCGGAGGTTGTCCACCACGCGGATTAAGATGGGCTGCATGAGCAGTTGAGCTTGTTCCCAGTCTTGAGTTGTGCGGAATTTGGGTTTCATGGTGTGAAGGTTAAAACTCAGGGGAAATGTCTAGGGTAGAAGGGAATGGGCAAAAGAACAAGACCACAATTTGAGCTAGTCGCTGGGAGTAGGGGGGCAGGGGAGCAGGGGGGCAGGGGAATAGTAGCTAGTGAATAGCCAAAACTCTTTTATTTTAGGGAACAGGGAACGGGAAGGGGGAGGTAATAGTTAATAAGTCTTAATTCCTTGTCTCCCTCTCTCCCCCTCCCCCCGATTCCCTAGGGCGCAAGCATTGCGCCCCTACACCGATTCCCGACTCCCGACTCTCGGACTTATTAAGCAATAGGGGTAAATTGCCTAACCGATACCCCTTAAAATCGGATGGTGATATGTCAAGATAAAGTCAAAATAGCTTAAATCAATCGGTTTATGATTGGAAAACTACTAGATGGGCGTTATAAAATTATTCAAACACTAGCGGCGGGTGGATTTGGTCAAACTTATCTCGCTCACGATACCCGTCGTCCCGGGCATCCCATTTGTGTGGTGAAACAGTTACATCCTGTGAGTCAAGATCCCCAATTTTTGACCACAGCGCGCCGACTCTTCACAACAGAGGCAGAAACTTTAGAACGTTTGGGGATGCACAGTCAAATTCCCCGATTATTGGCTTATTTTGAACAAGAAGCAGAATTTTATTTAGTTCAGGATTATGTGGAAGGACATCCTTTAACTCAGGAGTTGGTGAAAGGTCAACGCTGGGAAGAGGGAAAAGTGATCCAACTGTTGCGCGAACTGTTGGAGGTGTTGACTTTTGTTCATGGTCAAAATGTGATTCACCGGGATGTTAAACCGGATAATATTTTGCGCCGGGATGGGGATAGGCGTTTGGTGTTGGTGGATTTTGGGGCGGTGAAGCAGATTCGCTCTCAAGTGGCTTTTAATCCTTACGGGGCAGCGAATACGGTTTCTGTAGGAACGCCGGGCTATATGGCCAGTGAACAGGCCAGGGGCCAGCCTTGTTTTGCCAGTGATTTGTATTCGGTGGGGGTGATTGCCATTCAGGCGTTAACGGGGGTGAGTCCTCAACAGTTTGATTATGATTCTCAAACTGGGGAGATTGTCTGGCAACGGGATTGTTGTAGTCCGGGTTTGGGGGCGATTTTAGAGCGTTTGGTGGCCTATCATTTTCGGGAGCGTTATCAGTCGGCGGCTGAGGTGCTGACGGTGGTTTCTAATCTTCATGTGACGGCGGCTCCCACCGCCCAATTGCCTGCTCTTGCTCCCCTTCCACCTCCCACGGTGCCGCCGTTGTCGGAACAGGCGACGCTGGCTGTGGCTCCGTTGGAGATGTCGGTTCATCGGGTGTCTCCTCCTAAGACGGCGCGAGGGGGATATACTCCAACTCCCAAGGGGAAAAAGGGGCCGAATCCTCTGTTGTTGCTGTTTTGTTCGGTGTTTGCGGTGATGTTTTCGGTGGCGTTTGGGGCAACCTTTGCGCTCAATCGGTTACAGCCCCAATCGGGGACGGCGAATAATGCACCCCGGCGTTCTAATCCGGTGTTGGATTGGTTTGGGGGGCGTGAGGTGTCTTTTGAACGACGGCCGACTTGTACGGTGTTGGTGGAGAATGGGTTAAATGTGCGCGATCGCCCCAATGGCCAAATCGTCGGCGGGGTGGAACGGGGAACGGTCTTGAGTCTCACGGGTCGCAAGGCGGATGATTGGGTACAAATTAATGACCCGGTGGAGGGGTGGGTTTCCAGTCAGCCTCAATATGTGACCTGTGATCAGGATTTTACGTCCCCTGTGGCGCGGGAATCCTCTCCTGAGCCATCCAGTCCTCCTGTGGCTTCTCCTACCCCAGAAAGACCTGCTTCAGACTCAGGAGGGGATATTTTAAGTCGGGCGCAGGAACGGTTTCAAAATGGGGATTTATCGGGGGCGATTGAGTTGGCGCGTTCTATTTCTCGTCGCAGTGAGGCCTACCGTCAAGCCCAGAATACGATGGCTCAATGGCAACAGGAATGGCAGGTTTTAGAACGGCGTTATGAGGCAGCACGACGGGCTTTAGCGGAACGTCGTTGGGATGATGCGATCGCCCACGCCAATACTAACCCCAGTGAGTATGAGTATTGGAAAACCCGTTTTCTCCAGATTGCCAAGGAAGCCCGCGATCGCAAAGTGGAACAAGAACGCCAAAGCACCCCCAGCACTCGTCCCTCTCCCCCCATCATCACAGAAGATTCTCTAACCTCCCCCGTGGTGGAAAAACCCCAAAAGCCCGAGGAAGAAAACGGAGGCTGGATTCTGAATCCTCCTAAACCTACTCCCTCCGAGGTCACAACCCCAACCTTTATCTCCCCCGAACCGATTGAGGAGTTAACCCCTTCTCGTCCCGTCGCAGAACCTGAGAGTCCCAACTCGTCTTTTGTTGAACAACCGGGTTTGCAGTAGCACAATCCTTTAACTGGGCTAGGGAACGGGGAGCAGGGGAGCAGGGGAGCAGGGGAATAGTGGGTAGTGAATAGCCAAAACTCTTTTATTTTAGGGAACAGGGAACAGGAAACAGGGAACAGGGGGGGAGAGTTCCCGGACTCCCGATTCCCGACTCCCTAGGGCGCAAGCATTGCGCCCCTACACCGATTCCTGACTCCCTATTCCCCGTTCCCCGTTCCCTTAACTTGTCAAGATTGGGTAATACAACATCTTTCCAGTCTTGCCATAGACTAAGATGAGGGACAGTAGTGATTTTGCTGAAAAGTCCCCACTCTGGCACTTCTGCATAGATATTATGGAAATCCTCTGTACTCGTCCCGGCTGCCCGAAACCTAACAATGTTTTCCCAGACCTTGATGATCAGAACACATTAAAAACCACCCAGCAAAAGTTTTGTATGACCTGTGGGATGCCCTTGATTTTAGGGGGGCGCTATCTTCCTTTCCGTCTGTTGGGGCGCGGGGGATTTGGGGCGGCCTTTCTCGCCCGCGATCGCTACACTACCAGTTTACGGTTATGTGTAGTCAAGTTATTCCAACCCGCCGGAGATCCTAGTCCCAAACAATTAGAAATTGCCCTCGGTTTATTTCAGCGGGAGGCCGAAGTGTTGGAAGAATTGGGCGTTCATCCCCAAATTCCCGACTCCTACGCCTTTTTCCCCTTAATGGTGCCGAGTATAGGACAAAACAAGGAAGAACAGTTTTTCTATTTGGTGCAAGAATACATCGACGGGGAAGACCTAGAACGAGAACAAGCCCAGAAAAGCATCTATTCAGAAGCGGAAGTCATCGAGATCCTGCAAGCCATTCTGCACATTCTCAAGTTTGTCCATGAACACCATTCCATCCATCGGGATATTAAACCCTCCAATATCATGCGCAGTAAAGCGGGTAAGTTCTATTTACTGGATTTTGGAGCGGTGAAACAGGTGACGGCCAGCGCAGCAACACCCCAAGGCCGCTCAACAGGCATTTATTCTATGGGCTTTGCCCCCCCAGAACAGATGCAGGGGGCGCAAGTTTATCCCTCAACGGATTTATATGCCCTGGCCTGTACGGCGTTAACCTTATTAACAGGCAAACCCCCCGAAGACTTGTATGATTCCTATAGTAATGATTGGAATTGGCGACCCCATGCCCCCCAAGTGAGCGATCGCCTCGCCGACGTTCTCGACCGGATGTTACTCGCTAGCCCTAAGTCCCGCTTTCAATCCGCCCAAGAAGTCCTAAACGCCCTACAAGAGCCTGTAGCCGCCCCTCCCCCGCCCAAACCTGTCCCACCTCCCCCCAACGTTGTACAGCCGCCTACCACCCGTTCTCCGGCCCCTTCCCCTGCCCCCCCACCCCCTCCCACCCCCTCCCCTGCCAAGTCCTCCTTTTCCCTTCTGGAAATTCTCGGCAGTGCTGCCTTTACCGGATTTAGTGGGGTCTTGCTTTATATCACCCTGCTAACGTTTTTCGGCAATCCGGCCATTAGTATGGGGCTATGGGGAGCCACCTTGGGGGGGCTGATTTATGCCCAAATTCGTCGCTTGATTGAAAAATGGGATCTGGCCATTTTAGGGGGGCTGAGTTTCTTAATCACTTGGGGGATGGTTGCTTGGCAGGGTTTTGGCTTCCCGGAAATTTTTGCCGTGATGCCTGTACCGATTGCCCTGTTGATGCTTGGGATTTTAATGGCGGCGGTTATTGTGTTAATCACCACCATTTTTAGGCTGATTTATCAGTTATTATCCAATGTGTTGTAACGGGAGAAACCAAAAAGGAATAGACATCTTTTAGAATGAGGCTGAACCCCTAACACGGCGCATCATGTCTAAACAAAATGAAACCAAAACCCTTTTAATTGCCTTCCTGCTCACCAGTGCCGTATTAGTGGGGGGGGTTTGGTGGGTGCGAGAGTCGGGGGTTTTGAGCGGTTTCTTTGCTTCTCCCAACGGCATCGGAACGTTACCCCTTGGGTCTTCTGGTTCTATGGTTGCGTTGAGTGGGGGGGAGCAATTATTACTCGGCGGGAGTGTAGAGCTTCAGTCGGCCGTGGAACTGATCGCTAATCGTCAATATAGCCAAGCGGTTCAAGTTCTAGAAGCCTTTCTACAACAAAATCCCAATGAGCCGGAAGCCTTGATTTATCTCAATAATGCCCGCATTGCTCAAGGTCGTTCCTATCCTATCGCCGTTGCTGTGCCGATTACAGGCAGTGAGAATTCCGCGAAGGAAATTTTACGGGGGGTGGCTCAAGCGCAACAGGAAATTAACCAACGGGGGGGTATTAATGGGGTACCGCTCAAGGTAATTATTGCCGATGATCAAAATAACCCGGAGATGGCGCAACGGGTGGCTGATGCGTTGGTGAGAAGGCCGGAAATTTTAGGAGTAGTGGGTCATTTTAGTAGTGATGTGAGCCAAGCGGCGGCGGCGATTTATCAACAGGAGGGTTTAGTGATGATTTCCCCCTCTAGCACCTCTGTTACGTTATCTCAAGCGGGGAATTATATCTTCCGCACGGCCCCGAGTGATGCGTTTACGGCTAAGGCCTTGGCTCAGTACCAACTGACGACCTTAAATCTCAATCAGGCGGCGATTTTTTATAACGGCCAGAGTGATTATAGTTTGTCGTTGAAGGGGCAGTTTACAACGGAATTGTTCACCAGTGGGGGCAGTGTTCTACAGGAGTTTGATGTGTCTCGCCCTGATTTTAACCCCAGTCAGGCGGTGAGAGGGGCGAAAGAACAGGGCGCCGAGGTGCTGGTTTTACTGACTAATACCCCAACGCTCGACCAAGCGTTACGGGTGGTTCAACTTAATCGTCAAGAGTTGCCTTTGTTGGGGGGGGATAGTCTCTATAATCCCCGACTGCTACAAGTGGGGGCGCAGGATGCTCAGGGGATGGTGGTGGCGGTGCCGTGGCATATTTTAGCCCATCCCGATGCTCCTTTTACTCGGACTTCGGCGCAACTCTGGCGGGCGGAGGTGAACTGGCGGACGGCGATGGCCTATGATGCGACTGTTGCCTTGATGGCGGCATTAGGGGAAACGCCTACTCGCTCGGGGGTACAAGAAGCTTTAGGCCGTTCGGGGTTCACGACAGAGGGGGCTTCGGAGGTGATTCGGTTTTTGCCGTCGGGCGATCGCAATCAAGCCGTTCAATTGGTGGAAGTCGTCCCCGGAACTCGTTCTGGCTTTGGTCAAGATTTCAACCCCATTCCCTAGTTAATTTTATAAAGAGCAACCATTATGACTCAAAAAAACGAAACTAAAATCTTATTAATCTCCCTCGTTGTGACCGGAGCGCTGTTAGCAGGGGGTGGATGGTGGGTCTATCAAGCGGGGTTTTTGGGAGGAAATACAAGCCTCACGGGAGGTCGGGGGTCTGATGGGACTCTCAGTGCTGGGGGGAAACTCTTGACCCGTGATGCACCGGAGAAACGGGCGGCGGTGGAGGCGATCGCTCAAAATGATTTTTCAACGGCTGTGAGTCGCTTGGAAGCCTATCTCCAAAACAATCCTAACGACCCGGAAGCCCTGATTTATTTGAATAATGCCCGCATCGGCAACCAAAATGTTCCCACCATTGGGGTGGCGGTTCCCATCACCGGAAACCTCGATGCCGCCCAGGAAATTCTCCGGGGAGTCGCTCAAGCCCAAAAGGAAATCAACGACCAAGGCGGCATTAATGGCACCCCCTTAAAGGTGGTCATTGGTGATGATCAAAATACCCCCCAAGGAGCAAGTAACCTCGCCCAAGCTTTTACTCGTGAACGCCTTTTAGGGGTGGTGGGTCACTTCAGCAGCGAAAATAGCGAGGCGGCGGCGGGGATTTATCAGGAGTCGGGTCTGGTGATGATCTCTCCCACTAGCACATCGGTTACTCTTGCCCAAAAGGGTGAGTATATTTTTCGCACAGTTCCCAGTGATGCTTTTACCGCTAAGGCAATGGTGCGTTATCAACTCAGTGAGTTAAACCAACAACAGGCGGCGGTGTTTTTTAATAGTCAAAGTGATTACAGTCAGTCCCTCAAAAATGAGTTCACGAAAGAATTATTTTCCAGTGGGGGAAATGTAGTCGGGGAATATGATGTATCAAGTAATTTTAATGCTCGTAATGCCCTGCAAGATGCCCGCAGTAAAGGGGCGCAGGTGTTGGTTTTAGCCACGAACTTTAATACGTTGGATCAAGCGGTGCAACTGATCCAAGAAAATGGCCGCAATCTGCCTGTATTGGCGGGAGATAGCCTCTATGCGCCCCGTTTGTTGCAGTTAGGGGGAAATAATGCTCTGGGGATGGTGTTGGCTGTGCCGTGGCATATTGACGCAGATCCGAACGCGGGGTTTGTGACTCGTTCCCGTCAACTGTGGCGGGCGGATGTGAACTGGCGCACGGCGATGGCCTACGATGCGACGGTTGCCTTGATTGGAGCCTTGCGACAAAATCCCACCCCCCAAGGGGTACAACAAACGCTGGGCAATGCCAATTTCCAAGCCTCTGGGGCGGCGGCGGATATTCGGTTTTTACCGTCGGGCGATCGCAATCAAGCCGTACAATTGGTTAAAGTAGAGGCAGGTTCTCGGTCTGGATTTGGTTATGATTTTGTTCCCCTACCATGAGGTTTTATGAGTACCAAAAATGAAACCCTCCCCCTGATTCTCTCTTTCGTCATTACCGCAGGTATTGTGGGGGGCGGGTACTGGTGGTTTACCCGTTCCTCAGATACTCCCTTCGCGGGGGATTCTAACCCCACTCAATCCCCCAGTCTAGCCCCGGCCTTTGCTGCACCTACCACCGTCCCCAGTGGCACCATTTTACGCCTTGATGGGGCTACCAGTTTAGCTCAAGTGAATGTCGCCCTGAAACAGGGTTTTGAGGAAAAATTTGCGGGAACGTCTGTCACTGTTCAGGCCAAGGGCAGCGAACGGGGGCTAGCGTCTCTTCTCGCGGGGAGTATCGACATCGCCGCCATGTCCCGCCCTTTAACCCCCCAAGAACAAGCCCAGAACTTGGTGGCGGTTCCGGTGGCTGAAGATGCGATCGCCATTATTATTGGAGTGAATAACCCTCTGCGCACTGGATTAAGCTCCCAACAAGTGCAGCAAATTTTCACCGGACAACTCACCAATTGGTCCCAAGTGGGGGGACAAAACAGCGAAATTCGAGTCATTAACCGTCCCGAGCATAGCGGCACCCATCAGGCCTTTAAAGAGATGGTTTTGCAGGGTCAATCTTTCGGTAAAACCCCCAATATTACCACCCTGATTAATGACGAAACCACCGGATTAATTCGTCAACTCGGTGACAATGGCATTGGTTATGCCACCTATGCTCAAGTTGCCACCCAACAAACCGCCCAAGTTTTACCCATTGACGGCACTACTCCCCAATCAGCCACTTATCCCTATAAACGGACGCTGTTTTATGTCTATAAAAACCCTCCCAGTGAAGCGGTCAAAGCCTTTTTAGGCTACAGCACTTCTGAGGAAGGCAAACGTTTAGCCGGAAATTAAATCCGTTGGGGTGGGGAATAGAAAAGTGAAATACATTTAGGAAATAGTGAATCATGATTCGGGTTAAAATTAAACTATTTGCTGCCTATCAAGAAGCCTATAATAATCAATCAGAAATTGAGCAAGATTTCCCAGAAAATACCCCTGTTTATGGGATTTTAACTCAGATGTTGGCAGAACATCCTGAGTTAGAACAATGGCGCAATGTTACCCGTTTTGGCATTAACTACAAATTTGTTGACCCGGAAACGGTGTTACAAGATGGGGATGAGGTGGTTTTAATTCCTCCCGTGAGTGGGGGTTGATTATTCCGTGACAAAACGGGGAGCGTGTTGAACAATACAGTGGGTTTCTAAACGGTGGCGAGGATCTTTGATATAGTCGGCAACAAAAGACTGGACACAAAGGGAACTATTTAAGACATCATGACCCATAAAGGGAATTTGAATAACGCTGGCATTAGGAAAATTTTGCCGTATTTCTTCTGTCCATAACGGAGGGGTTAAAACATCATAATTGCCCGAAAGAAAGAGAACGGGAATGTCTGAAGTGATCGGGTCTGTAAATTGAGGAGAAACCGGAGGAACATTCCAAGCTTGACATTGACGTTTTTCGCGAATATAAAACCCTTCCGGTCTAAACCATTGGGAATGTTGACGACTGAACGCTTGGGTTTGATCAAAGGCTGATAAAGGATATACTTCATGACACATGACGGAGAAATAAACCCCGTCGTTAATGCCAAAATCTGGGAAGGAAAAAATGCTCATAATTTCATCATCCCGCAGGTTGCGTTTGCCGTTAATTAATTGATGTAAGCGATGAATATAGTAGGGAAGATTTTCTAAGGTATCAATAAAGCTGAGGTGAAAGATGAAGGTATCAACAATGTCCTGAAACGTAAAGCTTTCTTGATGGAGTTGTCCGGTGGTGGTGTCATACCAAGAGAGAGTTAAGGGGGTTTCGTTCAAACGTTTTTGTAATTCCCTGAAGGCTTGGCGTAAATTGGGGTAGGCCGTTTGACAAGTGGGTTGGCGTTCACAATCTCGCAGCAGTTGTTCAAAAGCCTGTAGGGTATAGCTCAGGGTGTCTACACTCCAAGCATCCCCAAGGGTCATCATGGAGTTAAAAACAATGGTTCTAATGCCTGTGGGGTCTTGACGCAGGGTTTCTAAGGCTAATTTGGTTCCGTAGGAGGTTCCGATTAGATTCCATTGGGGAATATTTAGAGCTTGGCGTAAATCCCGCAAATCTAAGGCGGTTTGGGTGGTGGTGTATCCTTGCAAGTCGATGTTTTGCTGCAAAAGGCGATCGCGACAAGCAACGGTTTGCTGCACCAACCATTGATATTCTGCGGCATTCCCCCCTTCCACTTCTGGGGGATAATCCTGTTTAAATTCCTCACACGTTAACGGAGGGTGGGATTGTCCTGTACCTCGCGGGTCGATAATAATTAAATCGCGATCGCGTCTTAAACTTAGCATTCCCTGCCAGACCGCACTCATCCCATCACTCATCCCCTGACCGGGCCCTCCCCCTAAAATCACCACCGGATCCGGAGCCGGACGGCTAGAATAGCTATAGACCCGGGCAAAAAAAACCTGAATCTCTGCACTAGAAGGGACTTGTCGATTTTCCGGCACCGTTAACCACCCACAATCAACGGCTTCCCCTTGAGGGACAACAAACGGACAATCTATCCGTTGCCAACTAGGATTAAGCCCAGAAGCGTTAGATTGTGCCTTGAGGGGTAAACGGGTTAAAAGGACTGTTGTGAGACTCAGGAAACTATAGGCTAGAATCCGGCACTTCAGGAAAGGAATAGCAGACACAGCATTTTTCAGATAGGGAACAGGTTTTCATTATCAGAGAAATGGGTTTTATCTCACAAGAGAGCTTAATTTAACCGCTAGTTCGGGCTTGCTGAATAACTGGGCTAGGGAACAGGGAACGGGGGGCAGGGGAGAGAATGAGAAGGGGAGGGACTGTTTCCCGAGAGGAATCGTTGATTAGACTTAATTCTCTGGAGATTTGAGGATTTGTTGCACAACAGCAGGGTCAAGTTCCAGAATTTCGGCGATGTCATCGGGAGACATGGCTCGGGCAGCTAAACGGTTAATGAGTTGTCGTTTCATCTCTTCCCGACCTTCTTCCCGACCTTCTTGTTTCATCTCCTGAGCAAAACGAGTCTTTTTCAAATTCTCTACACTAAACATTTCTCCTAACTCCTGACGGCTAATCTGGGGCAATTTATATAAAACAATCGTTTCTATTAAATCTAACACTTGTTCTCGATTCCCTTGACTGGTAATCTCCTGTTCTACTTGTTTAACTAAGTTTTGTACTTGTTGGCGGATTTGCTTTTTCTGGGCTACCAGCAACTGGAGAATTCTGACACTCAGCCGTGGGGTTTCCTCGTCTCCCAAGTTATTCAGGTAAAGACGAGTCACCCAAGGACTATTGAGCAGAGGTTCATAGGGCAATCTTTCTGTTGGAGTGGGTTCTATGCTGGGACTTCTAAACAGGATAACGGCACGCCACGGGGCTTGAGGGTAATTGGTGCGCAGATAAAGGAAGAGTTCAGAAAATAAACGGGCGTAAAGGTTGGGGTCTTTTTGAAATTGGACTTCGGTGAAGTACAGGGGGCTTTGAGGGGTGATGGTTTGGGGGAGAAAGACTCCATCAATGCGAAAGGCGGTTTGTTTGATTTCGATGGACTCGAAACGTTAGGGATTATTGGGGGTGGGGGATTCTCCTAGAAGGTCAAAGAGGGTGCTGGGCAGTTCTTTGAAGATACGGTAGAAGATGGTGTCTGTTTTCATGAGGGGGAGAGAATAATGAGAAGGGGAGAGACTGTTTCCCAAGAGGAATCGTTGATTAGACTTAATTCTCTGGAGATTTGAGGATTTGTTGCACAACAGCAGGGTCAAGTTCCAGAATTCCGGCGATGTCATTGGGAGACATCTCCATCAAAAGACTAAATGATATTCGCCATGATTGGGTACCCAAGTTAACCATTCTTGCTCAGATATTTGACAGAGCAGTAGGGCTTCATTTCCTGCAAAAGGACTTGCTAGGTCTTCTAATATAATCCATGTTCCGGGTTTGAGACGCTGCCAAAAGCTTTGGATAAGAGGGCAAGATGCGAAAGGAGGGATGTCCATAGTCTGTTTTTCAATTAGTTTAAAGTTTTGTTGTTAAATATACAGAAACGGATTTATGTATTATAAAAAACAATTTTTTCTGAATGGGGAAATGTAAACTGAATAATAAGTAACGTTTTGCAAAGATTGTAATTTTCAAAGCCCTTGTCTTTTCTATTTCTCTCGACTGAACAACTACAAAAATGGCTCAATGAAGGCTTAAAACTAAGTCAGAATGGAAATTTACCGACTTATATTCCTCAGTTGGCGGCGGTAGATCCTGGTGGGGGGGCTGTCTGTGTTCAAGGAATGGGGGGGGAAGTTTATCGGGTTGGTAATGTAACGTTATGTTTCCCGTTGATGAGTGTCATTAAACCTTTTGTGTTGTTGTATGTTTTGCAGGAGGTGGGGGAAGAAATTCTAGGGCGACGGGTGGGGATGAGTCCATCGGCTCTACCTTACTATTCATGGGAACAGTTGGCGGTGGATGGGGGGTTTCCGCGTAATCCGATGTTGAATAGTGGGGCGATCGCCTTATGTGATTTGATGCCCGGAAATACTGCCACAGAACGAACCGAGCGTTTTCGCTTGTGGTTAAATGAGGGGGCCGGTTGTGGGTTAAGGTTAGATGAGGGGGTGTTAGATTCGGTGCGATCGCATCCCAATCTCCGCAATTTAAAGTTAGTCAAAATCCTAACCCAAGCGGGGCATCTCCAAGAGCCAGAATTAGCTCTTGACACTTATCAACAAGTATGTTGTCTTTCTGGTGCGATCGCAGATATCAGTCAATTGGGGATGATGTTACTTCAACCCCCCCCCACTGTAACCCCTCAAGATTGTGAGCAGGTGTTAGAGATTATGCTCACCTGTGGACTTTATGAAGACTCCCCCCATTTTGCTCAACGAGTGGGCATTCCCCTGAAATCTGGGGTGAGTGGCCTTGTTTTAGGGGTGATTCCCCAAACAGGAGTTATGGCTTGTTATAGCCCCCCCTTGAATGAACAGGGGCATTCTATTGCTGGGCTGTGGTGGGTGGAAACATTGGTCAAAAACATCCGGAATCTTTAACTTACGTCATGATGCTGCCCGTAGCCTAAAAATGATTTGGCCAAAAATCTAAAAAAATACTGAAAGCCGATTCATTCTCAGCTAAATGCTTCTAGGATGATTACTTAGCTTGGTAGCACATGACACAAAATCTCTTTGAATTCATGGATCCCTCTGATGCAAATCAAGGTTCCGGGAGGCGATCGCCATCTTTTGCGCCCCATTGTCCAGCTTCTCCAGATGAGTTCACGTCTATCCCATCGAGTTTTGATTTACAAGGGGTTTATTGCCTCTTGGTGCAGCAATTAGCCCGTTCCTTGCCCATTATTAGTAGTCTGTTTGTCTATCATGACCCACAAACAGGCGATCGCCTTTCCGTCACCCATCCCACCCCCCCCAATCCTGAGTTAAGCGAATTCATCACCCGGCAACTCCTCACTCAGGAATTCCTAGACTTGCCCGATAGTCCCGAAAATCCTTGGCCCAAGCGACAAATTGCAGAGAATATTATCCCCATTCCCACCACTGAGGGAGTCGGTGAGGAAGTCTGGGGTTATGTCTATCCCCTCAACTCTTTAGAACCCTATTTAGAATACTTGCTGTTGTTATTAGAAAACCCCTTAACTCCTCCTCAAATTACCCTCTTCCAACAACAGGGCAAACTGATTAGTTATTACTTAGCCCTTTATCAAGCCGAAGCCAGACAAAAAGCAAAAATTAACCTTTTAGAACAAGTCATTCAGCGCCTAGAACATCAACTGCGTAATCCTTTAGGATTAATTGCCCTTTCTGCCGAAACCCTACGCTTAGGACTAACTGAAGAGTCTCGCTTGAGTCAACAAGCGATGGTTATTCGGGATACCGTCCAAGATTTGACCCAACACTTAACCGATTTACTCTATTGTGGACAACAAGCTAATTTACAAATTGCCCCTTATAATATACGCACCATTTTACTCAATAGTTTACAAGGTTTATATCTTCTTTTAGAAGAAAAAAAAATTGAGGTAGACTACCCCGATCAACCTGTAATCATTCCCGTTGACCAGTGGCAAATCAAACAAGTTTTTGATAATATCTTGAGCAATGCCCTTCATTTTAGTCCCGTTGAAGAAATTATCACGTGCAACTGGCAGGTTTTTCAAAATGAGGTCTTAATTGAAATTCGAGATCGCGGTTGTGGTCTTAGTCCAGATGAGGTCAACCGTGTGTTTCAGCCCTTTTATTCTCGTCGTGCTGGAGGACAAGGTTTAGGATTGGCGATCGCACAGAAAATCATTCTCGATCACCAAGGGCGACTGTGGGCAAGCAATTTAGCCGACGGAGGGGCGCAATTTTCCTTTGTTTTACCCCTACACCATCGCTCAACCCACTAAGTCAAGAAACTTAACTTTAAGAAAACTTAAGTTTTTTAAACTTAAGTCAAAAAAATTAACATTTCAGGATTTTAAAATCGATGGTTTCCACACTCAATCCTCCCCCAACCCATGCCGATTATTCTCCCACTCTACCCCCAACCATTTCCCTCCTCTTAGTAGACGACAATCAGCCCTTTCGCCAAGGACTACGCACCCTTTTAGACTTTTATAATAACTCTGGAAAAACCCAGTTTTTAGTCGTCGGAGAAGCCGGAACCTCCCAACAAGCCATTCATGTCGCCCTTGAACAAAACCCCACCATCACCATCCTCGACATGGAATTATCCCCCGGACAAGAAGACGGCATCAACACCTTACGCGACCTAGCCAATCACCACTACACAGGCAAAGTGCTAGTCTTATCCGGTCATCGAGAAGAACAGATCATCTTTCGTGCCATGCAAACCGGGGCCGCCGGATATGTCCTAAAAGATCGAGTCGCTGATCAACTTTTACCCGCCCTCTTAACCATCCTCAACCAACAAATTTATCTCGGCCCCGAAGTCGCCACCTCCTTTTTCCGACTCTTCCATTTTTACGGAGGGCGCTCCTTACCCCAAACCCCCAGCATTCACCTTTCCGAGCGAGAACAAGAAGTGCTAAACCTACTTGTGGAAGGGGTTTCCAACGATAAAATCGCTCAACAACTTTACATCACCGTCGCCACCGTAAAAGCTCATCTCACCCGCATTTTCGAGAAACTGGGCGTAAAAAGTCGCACCCAAGCCATCGTTAAAGCCCTCAAATTGGGTCTAGTCACCACCGAAGGGTGAATCATTTCCCCCAACGACTATGGCACAATGACGGAGTACCCTGATTTTATCCCGATATGATTTCAGTCTCCCCCGCGAGTGCAACCACTCCACACCTTCGGACTTGTCCGATTAATCCTAACCATTGGTATGTTGTCGCCCGCAGCCCAGAAGTCACCACCGGGCCCCTAGGTGTTACCTTGTGGAAACAAAAAATCGTTCTTTATCGGGATACCCAAGGGCAAGTACAAGCCCTCGAAGACCGATGTCCTCACCGTCAAGTTCAATTAAGCACCGGAAAAGTAGCCGGAGATCATCTAGAGTGTGTCTATCATGGCTGGCAATTTGACGGGCAAGGCCATTGTGTCGAAGTTCCCTATTTAGCCGCTAATCAAAAACTCCCCCAGTGCAAAATTAAAACCTATCCTGTCCAAGAACAAGATGGTTTTATCTGGCTGTTTCCCGGTGATCAAGATGCCACCCAAGTTGAATTAATGGGCGTTCCTGAATGGGATCATCTTAACTACATTGCCACAGTTTCAGTCATTGACTGTCCGGGTCACTTTTCCTTTTTAATTGAAAACTTGATGGATATGTATCATGGACATTTACATGATAATTATCAAGCTTGGGCATCGGCAAAATTGGAAAATTTAACGGAAGAACCTGGCACCGTCACCGCACTTTATGAAGCCCAAAGTTACTACAAAATTGATAAAATTTGGTCAATTTCTCAACTGTTTTTTCCCGCTTTACGTCGTCTTCATCCTGAACCTTTAACGGTGACGTATCAATATCCTCACTGGTATTCTACCCTAGGGCAAGATTTCAAGATTTACTGTTTATTCTGTCCGGTGAATGAAACCCGCACCCGTGCTTATTTAATCCATTTCACCTCGTTAAATGCGTTCTGGCGACTGCATAAATTACCCATTAAATTTAGGAAGTTTGTTAAAGATAGTTTATTTGGGTCAGCCCAAAAGCTACTAGATGGTTTAGTGGTGCAAGATGTAGAAATGATTGAGCAGGAACAGGCGGCCTATTTGAAAAATCCTGAGCAGCGTAATTTTGAGTTAAACCGGACGGTGAGTGCTGTTCAGCGTTTAATTCGGAGTCAATTTGACCCGTCCTAAGAAGGGTTGGTTGTTGGGCTTTAGCCCTCAAAATTCGCGCTGAAGCGCAACTACGAACCTGATTCACTATCTACTCACATTAAATCTTTAATCCTTGAAATGCAGCTTCCAGAAAATGTTATTATTCCTGATGCTAAATTAACCCAATATCTCCTAGTTTTTCGAGAACAGGATGACAAATCAAAATTCCTCCAAAAAGCAGGATTTACTCAAGAGAACTCGGAAGCGTTGAAAAATGCCCTTCTCCAATTGGTAAAAACACAAGAAGCGATTGAGGATACCCAAAATGAATATGGCACATTCTACCGAATCGAAGGTAAATTAGAAGGAGAAACTGGAACAATTAATGTTACAACGATTTGGCTACAACGAGCTAAAGATAGTCAATTTCAATTTATCACATTAAAGCCAAAAAAGGAAAAGAAACATGATTGAACTGTATCAAAGAGTTGCCCTGAATCAAGATATACCAGAACATCATTTAAAAAAGGGGGACATCGCCATTTTTATTGATATTATTCCTCATCCTCAAGGTGGAGAGGAGGGTTATGTTCTGGAAATATTCAACGCTTTGGGGGAATCAATTAATACAATTATTGTCCCAAAATCTGCTGTTTCTTCTTTACGAGCCAGTGAAATTTTCAGCGTTCGTTCTTTTGTAGAATTGTAGTTTTATTACTGGCTCGTTGTTGGGCTTTAGCCCTCAAAATTCGCGCTGAAGCGCAACTACGAACGGATGGGCTTCAGATTGGCTCGTTGTTGGGTTTTAGCCCTCAAAATTCGCGCTGAAGCGCAACTACGAACCCCCTAGTTCTTGGGAACGAGTATAGGCGGCTTTAACGGCTTCGATGACGGCGGAACGAAAGCCTTTGGATTCTAACAGAGCCACCCCAGCAATCGTGGTTCCGGCTGGACTGGTGACTTGATCTTTTAATACCGCCGGGTGTAGCCCCTTCTCCTGCATTAACTGAGCGGTGCCTAGAACGGTCTGTAAGGCCAGTTTTTGGGCAATAGCTCTAGACAGTCCGGCCGCTACCCCGCCATCGCTCAGAGCCTCAATCATCAGGGCGACAAAAGCGGGGCCAGAACCGGATAATCCGGTTACGGCATCCATTTGAGTTTCTGGCACTTGTACCACTTGCCCAACGACGGAGAAGATTTGCTCGGCGAGGGCAAGGTGTTCTGGATGGGTTTTGCTTCCGGGTGCGATCGCCGTCATCCCAGCCCCCACCATAGCCGGAGTATTCGGCATCACCCGAATCACCGCCTGCTGGGGAAAAGCCCCTTCCAACCTTGCCAACGGCACCCCGGCCAAAATTGACAAAACCAGCGCCGAACACCCACAACGCGCCTGTTCGGGTAAATCCTCCACCACCTGCTCTAAAACTTGGGGCTTCACCGCCAATAACAACCCCTCAGTCGCCCCCAAAGTCTCTAAATTATTCCCCGTCACAGCCACTTGATAAGTCGTCGCCAAAAAATCCCGCCGTTCCCCAGAAGGTTCACTCACAAGCACCTCATGGGGAGCATAGACCTTTTGCACCAACAAACGAGAGAGCAGCGCCTCCCCCATCACACCCCCACCAATTAAACCAAACCGAATCGCCATAATAATTAAGAATAAATTATCAAAACCTGAGAGTGGGGAGACAGTTAACCAGCCGTTAATCACCACCCAACCCAGGCAGAATCAAAATTTTACCGCCTCCCCTGCCCCCGTTCAATCCTCCTCCAAATCCACCCCCAACGCCCTCAAGCGTGCCGCTAAACGTTCAGCCCGTTCTCGTTCCTGTTGGGCCCGTTCTCGTTCTTGTTCAATTTGTTCTGCACCCCATAACAGCAACTCTCCCCTTTCATCCCACCAGCGCAACCAATAAGCATTAAAGTTTTCCCTTGTACCTTGCCAAACCCCGATAAACAAGCCCATCGGTTCAATCCAATAACGTCCCTCACTATTCGCCGTTTGTAGGGTGTAGCGTTCTGATTCAAGGCGATAGACTTCGATTTGTCCGCTGTAGGGGTTAAAAATCACATAGTAGGGGACTTGGAGAATTTGCTCATAAAAGAACCACTTTCCGGGAGGATAGGTGGGTTTATTAGAATATTCATGACCATCGTTATCAGAGAGGAACTCCATCACCACAGTAGGGCGCTCTCCTTGTAACTGGGGCGTATAACTGCGTAGAACGTCCTCCACCGGGACGGAAATATGAGCAACATAACACCAATCTGGAGCCTTAACTACGATTTTGCCGTTGACTGTGGCACAGATCCCGTAATTAGTTGTGGCGAGGGTTTGGGCCCAAAGACGACCTGCTCGGGCTAAACTCTCAGTGAGGGCAAAGGCTAAGGCGGGCTGTTGAATATTATCCACGGGATCATCCGGTAAAACGTAGTCGTCGGGCAGTTTCTCCCAAGTGATTTGATAGGAAACGGGGGTAGCTACCATGAGTTTAAGGCATAGCGTTTGACAAATAGGGCTTGCTGAATAAGTCCGAGAGTCGGGGAATCGGGAGTCGGGAGTCGGGAATAGGCAATCGTGCCAGTTTTAGATGATCTGTTCCCTGTTAAGAGTTCCCTGTTCCCTTGTTGAGCCTAGCATCTGGTGTTATTCAGCAGACCCCAAATACTATTGTATCACTTGATGAAAATTTCGACTAAAATAAAAACTCAAATAAAAAAGGAGAGAATTTTAGCTCTCTCCTTTTTCTGCTTTTTAGGCTCTCAACTATTGCACCATACGACCGGGATCCATGCCCCAAGCGGAGGCTCCGGGAGAGGTGGGACGAACAGAACTTAGGGGAGAGTTGGGGACTTCATGGACTCCACCGGATTGGGTGCTAACTTGGACACAACTGGGGGTGAAGAGGAAAATACTCTCGCCGATGCGTTCTTGATGGCCGTCGATGGCGTAGGTGCCGCCTGCTACGAAGTCTACAGCCCGTTGTGCTTCGTCGGGGTCAATGACGGTTAGATTTAAAACGACGGATTTCCGTTCCCGTAAGGCTTGAATCACTTGGGGCATTTCTTCAAACGAGCGGGGCTCAATGACCACCACTTCAGATATCCCATTCGCTCCCGGCATTCCAATCACGTTGCTCCTCGCTGTTGTTGTGGGTCCCATACTGGTTTCAGGTGTAGTTACGGTTGGACGTTCTCTCGTCGTCCGTCTAGGGCGTTGACGTTCTTCTTCTACTACCGCAGGGGGGTTTTCCTGTTGATAGAGATTCTGGTAATCATTCCCGTCCATATCTTCTTCATAATACTCGTATTCCTCGGATTCGTTGAGACCAACAAAATCTCTTAGCTTGGTAAAGATGTTATTCACTATTGACTCCCTAATACTGGATTGAGTTCGTTAATCTGTTCCGCATCTGTCGCACTGCCAAGACTCGGGGTAGGCTTCATCAATTTACCCGGTACGGGTACGAGACAAGCCCCGTTTTACTGGCTGACCGCTCAATGCCCCGGATGGGGAAAATCGGCATATCAACGGGAATTCAATCTCCATCGAAGAAACGGGGGCTGGAGGTATAATTTTCCTCTTGTTCGATGTATTTTATCCCATCTTGTCTACAGGGACTTGTCGAATTGTCCCGTTTCGGTTAGTGGGTGGAGGATAGGCGATTCTCGGTCTGAGATGCTTCGCGGGTCCCAAAAATAATCCGTCCTAAACGAATCATGGTGGCTCCCCCTTGGATGGCTAAGGGATAATCCCCAGACATCCCCATAGATAATTCCTCCATCTTGAGATTAACCCAAGTTTGCTGACCAATATTCTCGCGCAAATCCTGTAAATCCTCAAATGCTTTTAATGTCTCGGCTTCAGTTAAGCCTAGAGGCAAAATTGTCATCAAACCTTGAATCTTTAAGGCGTTAAGATGATCTAAAGCTTCGAGGTCGGTTTGCAGTTGGGCAGGTGTCCAGCCGTACTTATCGGGGTCGGGGCGAATTTTCACCTGTAGCAGAATCTGGGGAGACTGGGGCAATTCGGGGGCGATTTGGTTGAGGCGTTGGGCGAGTTTGAGACTGTCGCAGGTGTGAATCCAGTGGAAATGTTGGAGGGCTTTACGGGCTTTATTGGTTTGTAAGTGGCCGATAAAGTGCCATTGAATATCGGTGAGGTCTTGTAGGGCTTCTTGTTTGGGGATGGCTTCTTGAATGCGACTTTCGCCAAAATCTCGGATTCCGGTGGCGTAAGCTTCCCGAATGGCGGCAGGGGGAAAGGTTTTGCTGACGGCAATCAGACGCACCGAGGGGGGTACGGTTTGATGCAAGCGGGCGAGGTTTTGGGCGATCGCACTAGACATGAGGATAAGGGGGACGCTAATGGAAGGTGCGCTGATAAATTAAATTTAGCGCGGTGTAATCTTCACTGGCGTTTAAGCGCCGCAGCTTACGGAGACGATTTTCAACAATTAAACGGGCATCGGAACGCCCAATGGGGTCAAAAATTAGCCCTTCTGGACTTTGGGTGACGAGGAAGAATAAACGCTGGGCGTAAAGAGTTGTGAACAACTCTTGATTTTGTTCAATGGGACACACTTGAAAGAGCAAACCAAAGGTAGGATGATTAATGTATGTTTCGTTATTCTTCATTCACTTTACGCAGAAGAATGCTCCTGCCCAATCTGGAAGCGTGAAAAGGTCAAGTTCTGAAGGGACTGTCATCAAAATTTAACATACCGCCTAGCTATAATATCTTGCTTTGGGGTCAAGAGACTAGCTTTTAGGGAATCAATTCTATTAGTATTTTGGACTACAAGCCTTTAAAACCAATGGTTTCTGTTATCTCTTTGTCACTAGGTTGTTGTTGGGGGATGATGATGTTGAGCTTCTGAACTCCGATTTGATTCAAAATGATACCGACTAGAATCACACTCCCGCCAATATATTGAGCGATTGTCGGGGTTTCTCCCAAGATAAAGTAGGCGGCTAGAACTCCGGCAATTGGGTTAAAGGAACTGGCTAAGGAAACTTCGCTGGCGGTACTACGTTTGAGACCATTAAACCAACAAAGCTGCCCCCCGACGACAATCACAGCCCCATAGAGGAGCATCCACTGCCACAAGACAGGGACGGTTAGATCCCTAAAATGTATTGGACCATATAGAAGGACTGTTGTACTAAAAAAGATCAGGGTGCCGATGAGCATTCTAAAGCTACTGAAGAAGCCGAGGGGAATTTGTTTCAGGCTGACTTTGCTGATGATGGTGGAAATGGCCAGGGTAATGGCGGCAATGGCTGTCAAGAATTCCCCTCGTCCAATCCTAAGCCCCATATTCATCATGGCTTGATCGGGTTCTGGAGTTGGCAGGAGAATAGTTAGAGCAACACCAAGGAAGGAAAGACAAGCCCCTCCAAGAACCCAAGCATTAACCCGTTCTCGTAATAGCCAGACGGATAAAGCTAAGATTAAGGGCGGTTCTACGCGACCAATTAAGATCACATTATTGACGCTGGTCAAGGAAAGGGCGGTGAAAATTAAGGTGGGTGCGATCGCAGCCCCTAAAATTGCAACTGCGATCATTGCTAGCCATTGTTTCGGGTTCAACTGCTGGAAGGTGTGAGGTCGCCATTGTCTTTGATAGATAGTTCCTAACAAGATCAGGGCGCATAAATTCCCGGCAAAGAGGACGTTACAGAAGGAGATGGGATTACGACCATCGATCAAATGGGCTGCCCCTAATTCTGTTAATTTCCGGGTGACAGCATTGGCGATGCCAAAGATGAGAATGGCGAGTAATAAGTAAATCCGTCCTGAAGGTACATAAGAGGGTGAAGATGGACTCGTCATGGCAGTATTTATTCCAATGTTGACCTATTCGGTTGTGGAAAAAGAATGTTCGCCAATTTCTAGGGTGATCTTGGCGAAACGTTCTCACAAGATAGGGCGGTGTAAACTCAAAGCTTAACTGTGGGGAAGTGGGGTTTACGGGAATAACGGGTCATATCCTCAAAGTGTTGTAATTCCGCTTGTTCTAAGGCGAACACTTGGGGATCTGTGCCAATCCAACGGTCGTTAAAGTTGACGAGGATCTCACACAGGCGATCGCGATCAAGGCTGGGGGGAATCTCGTTAAAGTAACAGAGGGTAATATGGGCGGTAAAGCGATATTGCTGTTCAATGCCTAACCCAATCAGTTCGGCATTTTGATAAAGGGAACGTCGCAGAGCCCTAAGTTTTTCGTGGGAGGTTTCGTTTTGGGGGATCAGTCCCACGGCAATGGCCCGAGGTCGCATGATGACCCCGACCAGTTGAAAGGTGAGGGGGGTGGTATCGGTGAGATGGTCTTGATATTGTTGGAAACTGTGGTCAATGCGATCGCACAGTTTTTGTTCATACTCTCTATCTTGGGACACCGCATCCTCATAAGCCCCATCCCAAATCAAATCCGCTAAGGTCAAATGGAAACTATCGGGAGGCACTGGAATGACTAAATCCCCCAATTTGGCGACCAATTCCGCCTGATCTTGTCTCAGTTGAGCATAAAACCCGTGATTGACCGGATCTTCAGGGCAAGCTGGACTATTGATGGTATAACCCGGAAAGGGAATAGCCTGCCCCCCCTGGAATTTGGGAGACTTCTGGATGGTTTGGAGTTGACTTTGATAACTGGCAGGTAACGTCAACTTGGCTACGCGGTTAAGGTATGCTTGATAAGTTTCGTCCAATCTGAATCGCCTCCGACTTGTTCTAATTGATTGTAGGTTTTTCGGTTGCAATTAAAAAGTTTTGTAAATTTTTTTCATAATCATGAGCGTGTATTTGTTTTGGGGTGAGGATGATTTTGCCATGAATGAGGCGATCGCGGCCTTAAAAAAGGCTGTCCTTGATCCAAACTGGATTCAGTTCAACTTGGATCAAATTCCGGGGGAGAGTCCCGATCCGGTCATCCAAGCCCTAAATCAAGCCATGACACCACCTTTCGGCATGGGGGGGCGTTTGGTTTGGTTGGAGGAAACGACCCTCTTTCAACAATGTTCGGATAGCTTACTGCAAGAACTTCAGCGCACTCTGCCTAATCTTCCCCCGACTTCTACTTTGTTGTTTTCCTGCCGCAAAAAACCCGACGGTCGCAACAAGGCCACTAAACTCCTACAAAAACACGCTGACATCCGGGAATTTTCCCTCATTCCCCCTTGGAATACTGATGCTATCCTGAAAAAAGTGCGCCAACAGGTACAGGAAAAAGGTCTGCGACTCACCCCAAAAGCAGTTCAAGTCTTAGCGGAGTCTGTGGGGAATGATACCCGTTTCCTCTATGGGGAATTGGAAAAACTCCGTCTGTACAGTGAAGGAAATCCTCGCCCCCTTGATGAAAGTGCGATCGCCCGTTTAGTGGTGGCTAATACCCAAAATAGTCTACAACTCGCCGCCGCCATTCGAGATGGCAAAACCCCCCAAGCGTTAGGGTTAGTGAGTGATTTACTCAACCGCAATGAACCCGCTTTGCGCATTGTCGCCACCTTAATCGGGCAGTTTCGCACCTGGTTAATTGTAAAATTGATGATGGAAAGTGGAGAACGAGATGAAAAGGCGATCGCTTCAGCCGCCGATATTAGCAACCCTAAACGTATTTATTTCCTGCGTAAAGAAGTGCAATCCCTCTCCTCTGACAAACTCTTAGCTGCCCTTCCCCTCTTCCTCGACCTAGAACTAAGTTTAAAACGAGGAGCAGATCCTTTAGAAACATTAGAGCGTAAAGTTGTAGAATTATGTGCCGTTTGCCAGGGTGGGTATTAATGCTACTTTGGCGGATGCTAAGGAAGCAATGACTCAAGTTCTGGGGTGTCGGAATGTTTTTGTGACCAGTAATGGAGAACTTGCTGGGCAAGTATTAGGCTTTTTAGCAGACCCTAAGTAGATTGGCTATACATAAGGCTATTTGATAGGTAAAGATAGTATATCTTATGAGAGTTGATTGAGGTTTGCTGTCCCATCCACCTAAGCTTCTATCTGGAGATATATAGGAGCAACTCTCTGTTCGCTGATAAAATAATTCAGTGAAATTTTATCAACAGAAGTTCACTGATAAATACAGCTTACCTTGTGTTTAATTAGGAATCATTAAGGGGGAGGGTGAAGATTTTGGACTGTCATCAGGAAATCTTAGAGTCGATCATCGTTCAGGCGCAAACTAACTTAATCTCACCCTATACATTTTATAAGCTCTGCCAAGAATTTTGTTTAACAACAGGTATTAATCAGTTGTATTTTGGAGAACCGATCTCCTCTTATTTAGATCACAATAGAGGATTAGGTGCGTCAGAAATTAGGAGATTTTTAGATGATTTAGCATTTTATATTCGGCTAATTGATATCCCTGATTTTACAGTTAATTTTTCGATAAATTATCTTGAAAAAGAATTGAAAGAACCAATGAAGATAACTGTAAAGATTATTGGTTGTGGGGTGGTAGGTAGAGTGGCAAAAATCACGATAAATGGGGGGAATCCTGTAGCCTTTAAAACATTTTTTGACCCCGATTTTATATGGGTTCATGGTCCTTGGGGCGAGATTCCGGTAGGGATTCGCTTAAAATACTGTAGGGTGACAAAAGATATAGCTGAGTTTTTATTTGCGGGTACGAGTTGGGTGGTGAGTGAGTGGATTGATTATGAGGAATCGAAGTTATGTAATCGCGAAGGCTTAACCTATCAAGAATTTGCCAAGAAAGAAGGGTTGACTAAACTCAACCCTTTAAACCGCAATAACTATAATCTTGACAACATCCGACTCGATCCCGGTGGCATTCAAAAGGACTATCCGGGACGCCGTTGGGTCGATTTTTACCGAGGGACTTGGTTTTATTTACGCAAAATCCGCCGAGATAAATGGAAGGGAATTTATACAATTGCTAATCAGTTGTTGACAGGAATAATACAACACAGTCGCAAAATCGCCAATTCCTAACTATAGGACGTCGGGAGATTGCATAATTACGCTGGTAATCCTGACGCACCACCCTTTATTTTAGATACCGAGCAGCCAACTGTAACGCATCACTGAGATCCACCGTACCATCTCCATTAGAATCGAGAAAATCTTTCAACACGGGGTTACTACTTTGAGGGTTTTGGTTAGAAGTCCCGCTTTGCAAAAATTGTAAAACAAGGGGAACTAGGGTGGGTAACAGAGCTTGTACAGTTGCACTATTTAAGCCTGTTTTTTGCTCCACCTCTTGCAGTAATTGCTGGGTTTGTGGCTGACTTAAAAGCAGTTGCACCACTTGATTATTCGCTTTAGTGCCACTGTATTGGTTAACAATGGCTTGGGCTGCGTCTTCCCCTTTGCTGTTACACTCGGACTGTAAACTAGAGCGTACATATTTCCCCACAATGGCGATCGCACCTTGTAAGGCTTGCGGGTTGGTTTTCGTCGTGGCGCTCAGTTGCTGCACCGTGCTGGCAATGCTCCCCAACTGCGCTGCACTGGCGATGGTTTGGGGATTATTAATCGCGCCGAGAATTGCATTAAACAGAGTCATAGTGAGTGAAAAGTAAACAACAAATTTCGGGGGAAGACACGCGGAAAATTCTCTGAAGCGAAACGCTTAGAGAATTTTTTTCCTCCAATTCATGGCAAGGATTAGCCTTCAGTATTAATATAAGGCATTAAAGCCATATAGCGCGCCCGTTTGATAGATGCGGTTAAATCCCGTTGCTGTTTTGCCGTTAAATTAGTGATCCGACGAGGCAGGATTTTGCCGCGTTCGGTGACAAATCTCCGCAGCAGTTCAACATCCTTGTAATCAATGGGATCACCGGGTTTAATGGGGGAAAGACGTTTACGATAGTAAGCCATAGTAAAATCCTAGGGAGTCGCTCCTATTTAATTTCTTTGTGAACAGTGTGTTTATTGCAGTGGGTGCAAAACTTCTTCAGTTCCATGCGTCCGGTCGTGTTGCGACGGTTCTTCATGGTAGTGTAACGGGAGACACCGGGCGATCGCTTTTCAGGATTGGATCGGCACTCTGTACACTCTAAGGTAATGATTAGTCTAACGCCCTTCTTACTTGCCATAGTTCCAGTCTGACCATTCTCGGTATTTAAGACACAATTTATTATTTTCGCATACGAAAGCGCACTTCGGCAAGCCATCGACGTAGACGAATATCTAAAGAGAAACCCCGCTTGGTTTGGATGACGACTGTATTACACAGCCGATCGTGCAATCCTTGATTATAGTCCTCATCAGCGTAGGCCACCCCACAACCTGCCACGAGAGGGGATACTAACAACAGGGTAGAGAAAGGGTTGACAAAAAACAGGTTTAGCCCAATCATGGCCAGCAAGGCTGCTCCCCCTAGTAGGGCCTCCCGTTTGAGCAAGATAAATAATTCCGGGACTTTACGAAAGCGCACATCCATCACCTTAATGTCCATACACCAAGAGCCTAAACTTTGTCCTCCATTGCGATCCACCACCACCACACGCAGGGTAAACCAAGCACCCAAAAATACCAGCATTTGTAGAAGCGGGGGGCCAGCTAAGGAACTGATCACCCAGACACAGACAAAATCAATTAGAAAGCCGTAAAAGCGGCGTTCAAAGGGGACTTTGGGGAATCTTTTGGGAACTGGGCGATCGCTCGTCATGGCTAGGGAAGAGGCTTACTATTAGTCATTATAAGATTTAAATGGCTTGACCCACTGTTGATTTAAGGCCAGATCGAGGGCTAGACGGGCGAAGAGGAAACAAAACACGCTCTCAACTCCTAAAACGATAAAAAGGGCGAAACTGTCGGTAAAACGGGCTTCTATTTCGATTCTGGCACCGGCCCGGACTAAACCAAAGGCTAACACAGCCCCATCGTTAAGGTGGGAATTTTGATCGGTTCGGATGATGTAGCGGTAGGTGACACCGAAGAGAAAACCCGTCAAGAGGGCGATCGCACCTTTGACTAGCCACGTGATATCCCAGATCAAGGATTCGACCCACAAACCGTGCAACAGGGCAATCCCTGTCGCCATGATACTAAAACTCACCGCACCCAAGACCCCCGCTTTCAAGGATTCTTGTCTTTCTCCGTTTAAATTATCCACGTCTGACTTTTGAGGGAACACCATTGGTTATGATAGTATTTGCAGTTGTGCAAATGAAATTATTTTAAGAAGTTGCTATGGATATCTTAAGCTTAGGTTGGGTTGGCGTTCTGGCTTTATTCACTTGGTCGATTGCGATGGTGGTGTGGGCGCGTAACGGATTCTAAGAGTGTGGAAAATTGGACGATGGAAAATTTTCCGGTTCTTGATGTTCTTTTTTTAGCGGCGATCGCCCTCCTGATCATCATCAGTGGGGGAATCCTCTACCTCTCTGTGATTGAATGGCGCGATCGCCGTCGTCAGTCCAGTGACAAAAAACTAAACAAACCCTGATTCCCAACCCCATCCCCCCGTATTTCCCCCCTGCCAAAGGGGAGCTAGGGGGGATGACTTTTGCTTGTTAAGGGAGGGTATCACCCCCCTTGACAACTTAGGTCTGCACTGTCGGCGACCACTAACCCCCCGTGGGGTGGGCAATGACCACCCTGCAATTATAAAGTAAAATGTAATGAAAACTTCAAATATTTTCAAAAGATCACTGTGTTAAAATATTTATCACTAGCGAAATAAAAAGCGATTCAACGTCATCTAAAAATTTTCTAAATCAAGCCAAAAACAACAAAATTAAGGTTGTTTTTGGTGATGAGCTTACATCTTTAACAAAAATTCTTTCTAAAGAAATGGAGACCCCAGAGTATAAACGGATGTAATATTTCTTGGATCTTTCCATGACCTCGCTACTCTCTGGAAAATCTCCACTTGCAGAATTTCTCCAACACCCTGCCCTTTAGGGTGGGTGTCGGAGGGGTGTTACTCAACAGGAGAGGTAGGGAAAGCATAATCAATGTCCTCCCTGTAATTTCCCCTCCGTCTTAATCCCAGTCAAAGAGACTTAACTCAACACCCAATTGACCAAAGTCCGCACCGGAAACCCCGTTGCCCCGGCATTATTCACCCCACTTTCCTTATCCGCCCAAACCGGCCCAGCAATATCTAAATGGGCCCAGGGAGTCGTTTCCACAAACTGCTTGAGGAAGAGCGCCGCCGTAATCGAGCCAGCGGGTCGGGGTCCGGTGTTCTTCATATCTGCAATAGGAGACTTTAACCCCTCAAAATACTTATCTTCTAAAGGCATTTGCCAAAGCTTCTCCCCGCCGACTTTAGCCGCCCTTTGCAGTTCCCCGGCCAAACCGTCATCCGCCGTCCATAATCCCCCAATCTCATCCCCTAGGGCAATCACACAGGCTCCGGTGAGGGTGGCGAGGTCTACCATCGCATCAACTCCCAGTTTATCGGCAAATACTAGGGCATCGGCGAGAGTTAAACGCCCTTCTGCGTCGGTGTTGTTCACTTCAATAGTTTTGCCATTAGACGCGGTGAGAATATCGCCGGGGTGCATGGCCTTCCCACTAATCATATTCTCCGTCGCCGCGCTGATGAAATGAACCTCAACATCGGGCTTGAGTTGGGCGATCGCCTTTGCCGCCCCAAACGTCGCCCCAGCCCCTCCCATATCCATTTTCATCGTTTCAATACCACTCCCAGCCCCTTTAATATTCAACCCCCCAGAGTCAAAGGTTAACCCCTTACCAATGATGGCTAATTTGCGCCGAGGATTGCCTTGGGGAGTATAAATGAGGTGGATAAATTTGGGCGGGAGATCCGACGCTTTCGCCACCCCTAAATAGGCACCCATACCCAAACGTTCACAGTCCGCCTGTTCCAAAATTTCCAGCGTCAGGCCGTAGTCTTGCGCCAATTGGGTCGCCGTTTCCGCGAGGGTAATCGGAGTGACAACATTGGCCGGGGCCGCCACTAATTCCCGCGCCAGAATCACCCCAGAAACAATGGCCTCAGCTTGAGCAATGGCGGCGCTTTGTTCCCCTAACCCCAACAGATGGACGGTTTCAATTTGGGCAGGTTTAGGATCTGGTTCTGATTTAAAGCGGTTGTCCACATGGAGGGCGAGGAGTAACCCCTCTGTAATTCCTTGGGCGGATAAGACCGCATCTTGGGCGATGGGTAAGGCAATGCCCAAGGTTTTGACGTTTTGCTGTTTGGCTGTGCGGGCAATGGTGGCCGCACTGGTGCGCAGATGATCTAATTCTAGGCTCTCTTCTTGGCCTAAACCGACGAGGATCAGTTTCCGCACGGGACTATTACTGCCGATGCGTGCCGTGGCGAGGGTGCCTAACTTGCCCTCAAATGCTGTTTCGGTGATGAGTTCTTGTAGAGTGCCTTGGAAGCGTTCGTTAAGGGTCGCGAGTTCCCCGGTGATTTCGGTTTGTCCTTCCCAGATTGCGATCGCCAGTGCATCTCCGGTCCAATCCAATCGGGTGGTATCTAGGGCTTGAATTTGCATTCTTTTCTGTTCTTTACGGACGACTAATCCATTATCGGATGTTTTGAGGACTGGGGTAACATAGGAATCATATTCCTCGCTATCCCGTAGGTTGGGTGTAGCGACAGCGAAACCCAACAAGGGAATAGGGAATAGGTAATAATTATCAACTCCCCACGTTTAACCAGACATTACAGAACCATCCCCACTCATTACTAGCCCCAAAAAAACTATGATTGCTGTTCAATCCCATGCTCCAATTACCTCCGAAGAATACCTAGAGCGTGAACTACACAGCCCAATTAAACATGAATATTGGGAGGGAGATATTTATGCAATAGCGGGGACAACTAAAGCTCATAATATTATTAGCTTAAACGTGGCTCTCCTCTTACGCAGTGGTTTAAGAAATCCCACCTGTCAGACCTTCATGGCAGATATTAAGGTTAGAATTGAGGAGGGAAAGCGGTTTTTTTATCCTGATTTGTTGGTCACTTGTGATCCTAGTGATGATGCCAATTTGGTTTACGTCGATACCCCTCAAGTCACTATTGAAGTTTTATCAGAATCAACCGAGTCCTTTGACCGAGGGAAAAAGTTCCAAAGTTATCGAAGGATTCCCAGTTTACAAGATTATGTTTTAGTCAGTTCTCAAGATTATTGTGTGGAAGTGTTTCACCGTATTGACGAACAACACTGGGTTTTAGCCACCTATCAAGGATTAGATGCGATCGCCCGGATCGAGAGCCTAGCAATCACCGCCCCCCTCGCCCAAATCTACGCCACCCTAGATTTAACCCCAAACAGTCCCCTAGTCCCGTAGGTTGGGTGTAGCGACAACTCGCCAAGGGTGAGGGGGTTGGTATTGACGGAGGTAGAGGAAGAGTTCGGCGAAAAGTCGATAGTACAGGGTTTCATCGGGTTGGAATTGAACCTCAACTAAATAAAAAGGCTGGGTGTCATCAGAGAAGTTCCTGAACTCGTTCTAGGGGTAAGTCTAGCAACTCAGCAATTTCTGAGGGACTCTGACCACGACTTAGAAGACGTTGCACTAGGTTTCTTTGCGCTTGCTGTAAGCCCTGTTCAATGCCTTGCTGTAAGCCCTGTTCTATACCTTCTTGACGACCTTCTTGACGACCTTCTTGACGACCTTCTTGGCGACCTTCTTCAAAGGCTTCTTGATAAAAACGAGTTTGTTTTAAATCGGTTAGTCCTAACATTTCCGCTATTTCCTCTCGACTCAGTTGGGGTAATTTGTAAACGACTATCGTTTCAATTAAGTCAATAATATCTCGTTGAATGGTTGTTGGGGATAACTCCTCTTGAGCTTGTTCAATCAGTCTTTGAGCCAGTTCCATTGCTTGACTCTCTTCTTCCACCACTAATTGAATTATACTCACTCCTAGATGTTTCTGTACTCCTTCTAACTCGTCGAGATAAACCCGAGTCACTTGACTAGAGCGCAATAACTCCCTGAAGTGTTGGGGGGGTTCCCGTTCAATGGTACGAGTGGGATAAATCACGACAACTCGCCAAGGGTGAGGGGGTTGGTATTGACGAAGGTAGAGGAAGAGTTCGGCGAAAAGGCGATAGTACAGGGTTTCGTCGGGTTGGAATTGAACCTCGGCTAGATAAAAAGGCTGGGTGGCATCCTCTGAGACGGGGAGGAATAGACCATCTAAGCGAAAGGCTAGTTGTTTGACTTCTACGGAGGTGAATTGGTAGTTATTGGCTTCTGTGGGAGGACGATTCAGGAGTTCAAAGAAACTGCGGGGATATTGTTGAAAGATACGGTAAAAGATGCTGTCGGTTTTCATGGGTTTTTATCCTCCTGATTCTCCCCCTCCTAGAGAAGTTGCTGAACTCTTTCTAGGGGTAAGTCTAGCAACTCAGCAATTTCTGAGGGACTCTGACCACGACTTAGAAGACGTTGAACTAGGTTTCTTTGCGCTTGCTGTAACCCCTGTTCTATGCCTTGCTCTATGCCTTGCTGTAAGCCCTGTTCTATACCTTCTTGACGACCTTCTTGACGACCTTCTTGACGACCTTCTTGACGACCTTCTTGACGACCTTCTTGACGACCTTCTTGGCGACCTTCTTCAAAGGCTTCTTGATAAAAACGAGTTTGTTTTAAATCGGTTAGTCCTAACATTTCCGCTATTTCCTCTCGACTCAGTTGGGGTAATTTGTAAACGACTATTGTTTCAATTAAGTCAATAATATCTCGTTGAATGGTTGTTGGGGATAACTCCTCTTGAGCTTGTTCAATCAGTCTTTGAGCCAGTTCCATTGCTTGGCTCTCTTCTTCCACCACTAATTGAATTATACTCACTCCTAGACGTTCCTGTACTCCTTCTAACTCGTCGAGATAAACCCGAGTCACTTGACTAGAGCGCAATAACTCCCTGAAGTGTTGGGGGGGTTCCCGTTCAATGGTACGAGTGGGATAAATCACGACAACTCGCCAAGGGTGAGGGGGTTGGTATTGACGAAGGTAGAGGAAGAGTTCGGCGAAAAGGCGATAGTACAGGGTTTCGTCGGGTTGGAATTGAACCTCGGCTAGATAAAAAGGCTGGGTGGCATCCTCTGAGACGGGGAGGAATAGACCATCTAAGCGAAAGGCTAGTTGTTTGACTTCTACGGAGGTGAATTGGTAGTTATTGGCTTCTGTGGGAGGACGATTCAGGAGTTCAAAGAAACTGCGGGGATATTGTTGAAAGATACGGTAAAAGATGCTGTCGGTTTTCATGGGTTTTTATCCTCCATACTCACCCATTTGTTGGATTAACTTGGCAATTAATCCTGTCCACCCGGTTTGATGACTGGCTCCAATGCCTGCGCCGTTGTCGCCGTGAAAATACTCGTAGAATAACAGGGCATTGTGCCATTGGGGGTCATATTGGAATTTGTTATTGCCCCCAAATACGGGACGACAACCGGAGGGGTTATTGAGGAAGAGACGGATGAGACGCTGGGAGAGGTCTTGGGATACTTGCCAGAGGTTCATCCATTGACCGGATGCGGTGGGACATTCGACTTGGAATTGATCTCCGAGATAGTGGTGAAACTGTTGCAGGGCCTCGATAATCAGGAAATTGAGGGGGAGCCAAATGGGGCCGCGCCAGTTGGAATTGCCGCCAAATAAGGCGCTGGTGGACTCGGCTGGTTCGTAACTGACGCGATATTCCTTGTCTCCTACCCAAAAACTATAGGGGTTATCGTGGTGGTAACGAGAGAGGGAACGAATTCCGTAGGGGCTGAGAAATTCGTTTTCGTCGAGGAGTTTGTTGAGGATGCGTCTGAGTTTGTCTTCTGGGACGAGGCGATCGCGTGTAGCATAACATAAGGCTAACATCCGCCGTGCTTTCTCCCCGCTCGTTTCCATACAGGCCACATTACGCTTGAGGTCGGAACGATGGCCTATAAACCACTCTAAACGGGCTTTAAAGCGCGGAAATTGCTCTAATAGGTCGGGTTCAAGGGTGGTAATGGCCAAGAGGGGAATTAACCCCACGATGGAGCGAATTTTAAGGGGAATTTGTTCGCCGTTGGGGAGGTTGAGAACATCAAAAAAGAATCCCTCCTCATTGTCCCAGAGTTGGGTTTTATCGCCGCCAATATGGTTGAGTGCATCGGCAATATAGAGGAAGTGTTCAAAGAATTTAGTAGCCATGTCTTCATAGACTGGGTTCTCTTTGGCTAATTCTAGGGCGATAGCCAACATATTTAAACAATACATGGCCATCCAACTGGTACTATCAGCTTGTTCTAAGTGTCCCCCCGTGGGGAGTTGTGCGCTGCGGTCAAACACGCCAATATTATCTAAGCCCAAAAACCCGCCCTCAAAGACGTTCTTTCCGTCGGTATCTTTGCGGTTCACCCACCAAGTAAAGTTTAACAGCAGTTTTTGAAAGACTCGTTCTAGAAAAGTGCGATCGCCTTTTCCGCTATATTTCTTTTCAATCTTATACACCCGCCAAGTCGCCCAAGCTTCCACAGGGGGGTTAACATCATTAAAATTCCACTCATAGGCGGGAATTTGACCGTTGGGGTGCATATACCATTCCCGCGTCATTAAATCCAGTTGCTGTTTCGCAAAATCCGGATCAATTAACGCCAAGGGAATACAATGAAACGCTAAATCCCACGCCGCAAACCAAGGATATTCCCACTTATCCGGCATGGAAATAATCTCCTCACTCTCCAGATGAATCCATTGCCGATTGCGAATAAATTCCCGTTCTGGTGCAGGGGCGGGCATGGTTTCATCCCCTTTTAACCACTGGGCAACATTGTAGTTATAATATTGTTTGTTCCACAACAACCCCGCAAAAGCTTGTCGTTGAATCTGCCGTTGTTCTACCGTTAAAGAACGGGGAGCAAGTTGATCATAAAACTCATTAGCTTCTCGTTGGCGGGTGATAAAAATACGCTCAAACTCCTCCCCAAAAGGTTGGGCGATATCTCGGTTTTGACTGAGCCGCAATTGAATAATTTTGCGACCTCCTGCGGGTAGATCCATAAAGTAATGGGGGGCGGCTTTTGTCCCTGTTTTATGGGGATTAACCGCCTCTTTTTGACGGTTCACAACATAATCATTAATCCCATCCTTTACATAATCTCCCTCATTGGGAACGTGAAAGAGTCGGTCTAAATTAGTTTCATTATCCGTGAATAAAACGCAGGTGTTGCCCTGACTATATAAACAATACTCTCCCAATTGCGGATGATGGGCGGCAATTTTGCGAAAATCATTCGTGCTAGAAATTTGCTCTAATTTTGGCTTTTCTTTACCCCCTTCCCATGACCAAGTATTGCGAAACCAAAGCATCGGTAAAACGTGCAGGGTTGCCTCATCTGACCCGCGATTATCTACCGTAATTTTAATTAAAATATCTTCGGGGGACGCTTTAGCATATTCCACACAAACATCAAAGTAGCGATTTTCAGAAAATATCCCCGTGTCGAGTAGTTCAAACTCCATTCCTTCCCGTCCGCGCTGGGCATTTTCTCGGATTAAATGACTGTAGGGAAAGGGATGTTGAGGGTATTTATACAGGAATTTCATATAGGCATGAGTGGGGATATTGTCAAGATAAAAGTAATATTCTTTAACATCTTCCCCATGATTGCCTTCTGTACCTGTGAGGCCAAAAAGACGTTCTTTCAAAATCGGATCTTGACCATTCCAGAGTGCGATCGCAAAACAGAGGAGTTGGTGATCATCACTAATTCCCCCCAAGCCATCTTCCCCCCAACGGTAGGCGCGGGAACGGGCTTGATCATGGCTAAAATAGTCCCAAGCTTGTCCATCGTGGCTATAATCTTCCCGTACCGTTCCCCACTGTCGTTCACTTAAATAAGGCCCCCATTTTTTCCAAGGGATATTTTGGTCTTTGATTTCTTGTAAGCGACGTTGTTCTGTATTCATTTTTTTAAAGCCCTTTCAAAAAAGTTCCTAGTTGCGCGTCAGCGCCTCCAATATTTGGGGCTTGCTGAAGAAAGTGATAATTCTTTCCGATTCCCCACTCCTCGACTTTTTCAGCAAACCCTAGTCAAACGCACCGCAAAACCCTAACTAACCCTTCCGGTTTTTCATCTCAACTCCGAAAGACTCCTGAGTTAATCCCCCCAAAACAAACAATTTGCAGGCGAGTTTTCCACCCAAAACAGCCAAGCAACCCCAGAAAATAGTTTCCCCGTAGAATCCAGTCCCAACTATCTCCAAGAGTTGGCAGAAGTGACAAAGAGTTTTAGTCCGAAATTGTGGGTCGCAGGAGAAGAGATACCAAGTAACAGTGTTATGCCCCAGTCCTCATTTTAACAAAAATGTTGCGGAATTCCCCTTCCTCGCTTGCAGGGAGGGGATGAATAGCAACCCAGCAATATACTGAGCGACAGCGAATCCATGCTAAGATAAATATATCTTGACCACTAACTCCCAAAGCGAAAACCAAGCTAAAAAGGGCTGTGTTGCAAGAGAAAATTTGGGTCTTAGGAACTAGGACTTCTGCCTGGGGAGGGAAGATAAGACTCGCTATATTTCGGTATAGAAAGCACTTCCCATTGAATCAGGAAGCTCCATCCTCGCGCCTCGGCAGGGTGGGGTAGTTCACAGCCCTTAGCAACCCCAAAGGATTCATCTTGTAATCTTCTTAACAAAACACAGCACAGCCAGCCCCCCAGAAGCACAGAAAATGGAGGAACTTCTCTTTTTCACCCTCTCGACCCTTTCCCCTGCTATCAAGCCTTAATTCTCGCTCCTGCTGCCTCGTTCCTCCCCGAACACCTGCCGCCATGCTGCCACAGTACCCGCGCCAATTTCCACATCATAACTCGCCCGTCTTCTGCCACTTTCTGGGTCTTGAAATTCAAGGCGAATGGTCATATTTCCTCGGGGTGCATTGGCTAAAGCGGCCGCTAAATCCGGGGGAACTTCCCCCCCACTGTACTCATAGGCCTCACCATTAATACGAAAATGGATCACATCGGGGGAAACATCCCGATGACTCCAATGTTGCACGCGCTGATAATCCGTGTAGGGAATATAACGACTGTAGCGGTGTCCCGTGCGACGATTATAAAAATAACGGCGACGGTAACGAGTGCGGGGAACTAAACTTTCTCCAGTGACCCAAAAATTGCGCACCGTTAGACGAATGCCGGAACGACTCCATTGGCTGACAAAATGCCCATTAAGGCCGCTAATTCGGTCATGACGATCATTAACATGGAAACCATCAAACTCATTGTAGAGGGGAGTAGACCAATCGGTGCGGGTGTTGTAGGTGATGGGTGCCGGGTCTACAGCCCAAACGGGTGAGATGGCGATCGCACTCATAACCACCCCCAGCAGCGTTGAGCCATAGTTCAGAGTCCAGAATGATTTCATACTCACCTTCTCTCGTGCTAATGGGAGACAACAAAGGGACAGGATGAACGCTTCTAGACGGTTTCCCCGCCTAAAAGTTCCCTCGCTCTAAAGTCCCTCCTCACCCTCTTCTGTCAGATCCGGTTCAAATCCTGATTCTCTCGTTGGCTGTGATGGCGAAGATTCGTTAAAATCTTCCAGAGTGAAAGGAGAGGGATATTGCTCATCTATCTCCTTCGTCGGGAAAAAACTCAAGCAGTTTACTCGTCCTGAGTCCAAACAATGCGCAAGGCTAAAATCGCAAACCCTATAGCCGCGATCGCCTTAATCAGTTTAGCACTGAGGAAATGAGCCAAACCGCCCCCAAGCAGCACCCCAATCAAACTCGCCAATAATAAGGCCGCCACCGTACCGAAAAACACCGCCCGAGGGGATCTTGAACTCCCACTTAAAGCGATCGCCGCCAATTGACTTTTATCCCCAATTTCCGCTAAAAACACGGTAATAAAACTTAAACTTAAGAGTTGCCAGTCCATGAGTCTTACTTAAAACAGACGCTTGATTCATAATTCATTATGACATGGGGAATCCCTAAATGTCGCCAAAATCCATAACTTGTACAACAGGGAACGCTTTACCAAAAAACATGGACTATAGACGTTTTGGACGCACTGAGTTAAAAATGCCCCTATTCTCCTGTGGGGGAATGCGCTATCAACATCAATGGCAAGATTTACCTTGGGGGAAAATTCCCCGAGAGAGTCAACACAATCTAGAGGCCACCATTCGCCAGGCTTTAGAATTAGGCATTAACCACATTGAAACAGCGCGAGGGTATGGCACATCAGAAATGCAGTTAGGGCGAATTTTACCCCAATTTCCTCGCGAGGAACTCATTGTACAAACCAAGGTCGTTCCTAAACCTGATGCCCAAGAATTTCGCCGGATGTTTGAGCAATCTTTAGCCTTTCTCCAGTTAGATTATGTCGATTTATTAGGCATTCATGGTATTAATACCCCGGAAACTGCAGAAAATACCTTTAAACCCAATGGCTGTTTAGCCGAAGCGCGAAAATTGCAAGCCGAGGGCAAAGTTCGTTATATTGGGTTTTCTACTCATGGTCCCACAAATATTATTATACAAGCCATTAATACGGGGGAATTTGATTATGTTAACCTCCATTGGTATTACATTTTTCAAAACAATTGGCCAGCCATTGAGGCCGCCACTCGTCAGGATATGGGGGTATTTATTATTAGTCCTTCGGATAAGGGGGGAAGATTGTATGAACCTCCCCAGAAATTAGTAGAGTTATGCCAACCTTTAAGTCCGATGGTCTTTAATGACTTATTTTGTTTATCCCACCCCCAAATTCACACCCTTTCTGTGGGGGCTACGCGGCCGTCTGACTTTGATGAACACCTCAAAACCTTGGATCACCTAGAACGGGCTAAGGAGGTCTTATCGCCCATTCTAGACCGCTTAGAAGCAAGGGCGGTTGAAGTGTTAGGAGCGGACTGGTATTATTCTTGGCAGAAGGGTTTACCCTCATGGGACAAAACACCGGGAGAAATCAATATTCCGGCGATTCTATGGTTAAGAAATTTAGCCTTAGCCTATGATTTAGTAGAGTATGGCAAGATGCGCTATAACTTGTTAGGAAATGGGAGTCATTGGTTTCCAGGAAATAAAGCCGATCGGGTCTTGGATTATGATTTGAAAGCCTGTTTAAGCCATAGTCCCCATCAGGAGAAAATCCCCTTTTTGTTAGCCCAAACAGATCGGTTATTGGGAGGGCAAGCGGTTCAACGTTTGTCTCAGTCTTAGTTTTCGGCCAAGAAGCCCCGCGCTCCGCGCTCTTCTAATAGGAGAGTGTCGAGACGGGGCTTTTGAAGTCTTGATAATTGAGGATTAATTATCTCTTCAGATTTTCTGCACCTGCGGTTACACGGGCCGAGTCAATGCGATCGCCTTGTTGAATGCCATCCACAACATCCATCCCTTCCGTCACATAGCCGAACACCGCATAATCTCCATCCAAGAAAGATAGATCCGCTAAGGCAAAATAGAATTGAGCCGAAGCCGAATCCGGCATCTGAGAACGCGCCATCGCCACCGCTCCCCGAGTATGATTTAACACCGGAGCCCCAGAAACCCGAGCCTGCTTAAAAGTCTTACTATACAGGGGTTCATCGGCACCTTGGGGTTTAATTTCCAAAGGAATATAACGCGGCCGCCCTGAATCGGGATCCACAAAACTCCCGGTTCCCAACTGATTCACCGAAACATTGGGGTTTTTGCCTTGAGGATCCCCCCCCTGCACCACAAAAGGCTGAGGGTCCCGCACGACTCGGTGAAACACCAAGTTATCATAGACCCCACGGCTCACCAGATCCACGAAATTCCCCGCCGTAATCGGTGCATTCTCTCCATCTACCTCAATCGTAATGGGAGAACCCTTCACCGTCATCACAACAGTGGCTTTGCCTTCTAATCTGGGTAATGTACTCATTTCTGGATTGCTCGCTTGGGCTGTAATTGTATTATTGGTTTCTGCACTGGCTTGGGTCGAATTGTTTACGGAATCGGCACAACCCGCCAACATTAAACCACTTACAACCATTACCAGCAACAGAGATTTTAACCAAGGTTTTTGAATAGTCTTCATCAGTATTTCTGAACTAAAGTCCTTCGAGAGGAACTTGTAAAAAACGTGCTAACTCAGCACCCTGATTTTCTAAGTCAGACAAGGACATAGGTTCTCCAACCCGTGTTAGGGGGAGATCCCGTTGTTTTTTCACTCGTAAGTACAACGCCCGTTTCGGGTTCAGTCCGTCCCGAATCTCCGCCCGCACCGCTTGGACATCTTCCAGTGTATACACCAGTTCAATGCGACGGTTTTTGCCCGGAAACCCCCAGCGAAAAATTTTAACCTGTCCGGTTTTTTTGTTGAACTCATTGTAACCGCCGCCCACATCTAACAGGATCACCGTCAGAAGATACAAGGTGACGGAAGTTCCGGCCAAACCATAAAACAAAAGGGCTACGCCTTGGGGAAAGAAAATCAATCCACTGGTATCACTGACCACTAAAAGATTGACGTGGAAGTAACTCGACAGTCCCGCCAGTAAGAAGCCAATGCCACCAATAGCGGAAATCACAGCCCAAAAGTAATTACTAAACCGACGGGAGCCTAAAATGTCCTTGCGTAATATCAAATCGTTATTATTGATTGTCTCTGCTGTCATCTATGAAATATCGCCGCTTCAGGCTTAAAAACTCACCTTAATTAGTTTGACACATCTGGTGCGAATCCATCCTCTCGACCAAGGGTGCAACTCTTGTGTCCCCTAGTCTCAAAATGATAATTTTTCTGAAGAAAGGTTAAGCTGAGAAGAGTTGAACCCAGCGAGGACATTTTTTTATGCTTCAATTTGTTAAGCGATCGCTCTTGAGTACCTTCGTGTTAGCCAGCTTAGTCGCTTGTAGTGGCAATACACCAGACACCAGCGACGCTACCTCTCCGGGGGAAACCGTCCAAAATGGTGCAACCCCTTCAGAGGTGGAATCCCCTAACACAGGTGCCACACTGACCAATCCTGACACCACCGCAGCAGACAGCACCCCCACCGAGGAGGAAGGAACTCAAAATGGGTGGCAAACCATACAAGGCAATGGTTTAGCCCTCCAACTCCCCGCACGGTATCAAGGGGGCAATCCTAAAACCGATTTAAACCGACTCGAAGCCCAATTAACCGCCATTAATCCCGCTTATGCCGACCGATTGGCCGGGATTAAGGAAAATCCCGATGCGATCGCCTTCCTCGCCTTTGACCCCCAAAGTGCCGCCACCTCGGGCTTTCTAACCAATGTAAATATCGCCACCGAAAACATCCCCTCAGAAATTGGCATCGAAACCTACATGGAAGCCGCCAAAGAACAATTAGCCGCCCTCTACACCCTAGAAGAACCCCAAATGGTCGATCTTCAAAATGGAAAAAAAGCCGGCCGACTCGTGGGAGAAATTGACACCGACAGCGCCAAAATTAAACAGCTTTTCTACATGATTCAAGAAGGCGAGCAAATTTGGATCGTCACCTACGCCGCCACTTCCGAAGAATTTAACCGCTTATTACCCGAATTTGAACAAAGTATTAAAACTTTAGAATTAGGCTCCTAACCCTCCTCGCAGCAATCCCCCTTAAAGCCTTGAAAACATGAGTTTCCAAGGCTTTTTGCTTGCCCATTGACACTCCCCGCTCTTGCATAGACGGGGATTCTTGGTTCATTGAGATTACTTGCTTAGACAAAATCACTTCTGAAAAAGTAGAGGTATTCTCTCCCCAAGCGTTTATTGGGTCTATCCCAAAAGTTCCCGTATGCCCTACGGTACTCAACCCCTTCTTAAGAATGTTGATAGCGGCGTTTTCATCCCTATCTAAAACACACCCACATTTACACTGATGGGTTCTAGTCGATAGAGATTTTTTAACAGTTTCACCACAATTTGAACAGTTTTGGCTTGTATAGTTCGGTGCGACAGCAATCGTTATCTTACCAAATTTAGCCCCAAAATACTCTATCCATTCTCGAAACTGATACCACGCCGCATCATTGATTGATTTAGCTAGACAATGATTCTTGACTAAGTTCTTGACTCTTAAATCTATGCGCTTCGCGCAGGCTGCGCCAACGTAGGCTATCACATCGTTGGAAAGAAATTAACATCACGGCGGTTAAAACCGCTCGTGTCGCATTTCATCCCCCACTTAAAAGGGAGGCTTTCATGCTCCCGCTATTTTCCCGTAATCACCTCACGATATAGCGCGGCGCTTCTCGGCGGTTCAGACCTATTCATTTTTGCAATATTTCTCAATAAGGAAAACTTGCTTTTTGCTAATTATTCCTGCTATTCTCAGGAAAGACTCTTGCAATAGATTCTCAATACAAACCCAAAAATCTGTTAAAAACCTGTCGTTTTAAACGGTCTAAATTTTGCCCCAAAGCCTTGTAGCACAAGCTTTAAGACAAGATTCAGCCCAGCCTGCTCTCTGGATTATAATCCAGAAACTCCCTCAGATTCAGTTAGCCGAACTATGGAACAAACCATTGCCACCTTAGAACAAACCTCCCCCAACTCCCAGCAAATCTCTGAGTTTCTCCAAGAACACGGAGAAGTCGAGATGATTCTACCCGTCATCTTAGGATTATTTGTTACCAGTCGTTTTCAACTGCGGGGAGCCAATGCCCTCCTCGTGAACCTAGCTGTTGCAAGTATTTCTCGACAGGTATTCCGAGAACTGAAAAAACCCTCCGCCGCCACCCCCACCCCTCCTCAACCCGCCCCCACTCCAACTCCCCCCAGCTTTGGCGATGATCGATTTACGATTATTCATTCCGTCCCCGGCCGCATTCGCCTACGCATCCCCGAACTGAGTAGTAATTCCGCCTTTGCCAAACGCTTAGAACGACTCCTCAACGCCGAGGAGCAAGTGATCCATGTGCGCGTCAACCGTGCAGCCTCCTCCATCGTCATTCATTACCACACGGGTAATTTGAGCGAATTAGAACTAGGTCTGCGTTTAATGAATATTCTAGAAACCGCTAGTCAAGATTCCGAATCTAACTAGGGAATAGGGAACAGGGAATAGGGAATAAGTCTTAATTCCCCCTCTCCCTACCCCCCACTCCCTACCCCCCACTCCCCACTCCCCTGCTCCCCCTCCCCCCCTCATGTCCTCCCCCTCCTCCCCTGACCTAACCGCCCCCACCCTCATTCACACCGTCCCCGGTCGGGTACGCTTACGAGTGCCGCAAGTCCAAAAAAATAAGCCCCTCACCGAGTCCTTACAGGCCAAGTTACGCCTACAATCTTGGGTGGAAAACTGCCGAATTAACCCCTCCGCCGCCTCCGTGGTGATTTATCACTCCACCTCAGACCCGACAGAAGTTTGTCGGCGATTTTGGCAAGTCTTGCAACCCGTCCTTGAGGCGTTCCCCCTCCTCCCATCCCCCCCCAAACTTAATCCCCCCCGCTTCGAGGGTCTAGAACAATGGTCTAGTCTCGCCCTACCCACCACAGCCACCCTCTTAGCCTTTGCCAGTTACCGATGGGCAAGCTTACCCCTACGCTTCTTCGCCCGTGCCGCCCTCGTTGCCGCCGCCTTTCCCGTTTCCCAACGAGCCTTTAAGAGCTTATGGGTAGACCGAAAACTAAATATTGACGGTCTGGACTTCCTCGCCCTGATTTTAAGCAGTTTTCAAGGCAAATTAATCACCCCCTCCCTCGTGATTACCCTCCATGAACTGGGGGACTTGATCCGAGAAAAAACCGCCCGTTCGACAGAAAAGGAAACAGCCGACTTGTTAGATACCATTGGGCGTTTTGCTTGGGTGGAACGAGACGCACAAATTACCCAAATCCCCAGTAATGCGGTGCAGGTGGGGGAAACGGTGGTGGTTTATCCCGGAGAACGGATTCCCGTGGATGGGGTTGTCATCAAAGGAGAAGCGACCATTGACCAGCAACAACTCACCGGGGAATCTATGCCCATTGTGGCGGTGCCTGGTACCTTAGTTTATGCTTCTACCCTAGTCCGGTCTGGTCAAATTCGCCTAACTTGTGAGCGGGTGGGAGAAAAAACCCGGGCGGCCGCCAGTATTGAGTTATTACAAAAAGCCCCCGTCCATGATACCCGTATGGCGAACTATGCGGCTAAGGTGGCGGATCGGTTGATTCTGCCCTCTCTGACCTTAGCGGGGTTGGTGTGGCTGACGACCCAAGACGCAGCGCGGGCGGCTTCGATTCTAACGTTGGATTTTGTGACGGGGATTCGGGTATCGATGCCGACGGCCTTTTTAGGGGCCTTAAGTCATACTACCCGTCACGGGATTTTAGTCCGTAGTGGGCGGACGTTGGAGTTATTAGCGGAAGTGGATACGGTGGTTTTTGATAAAACCGGAACCCTCACCCAAGGTCAGGTTAAGGTGGTAGGGTTGGGGCGACTGACTGACCGTTTTTCCTTTGAGCGTTTGGCTCAGTTGGCGGCTTCGGCGGAACAGAGAATTACCCATCCCATCGCTGAGGCGGTTGTAGAGTATGCCCAAGGGCAGGGGGTTGATCTGTTACCTCGGGATCACTGGCATTATGAACTGGGGTTAGGCATGGATGCGGTGGTTGATGGGGTGTGGGTGTTGGTGGGGAGTGAGAAGTTTTTACAAGAACAGGGTGTGGTGCTGGGGGATTTACAGGGCTTGGACTGGGGAGAGGCCCAAAAGGATGTTTTTCCCCTGGGCGGTCTTTCGGAGTGGTTCTCGTTGATTTATCTGGCCTGTGATGGCAGGTTGGAGGGGGTGATGCAGTTCACGGATCCCCTCCGGCCGGAGAGTGCGCGGGTGATTCAGAAGTTGCAGGAGGACTATGGGATGAGGATTCATCTCTTGACGGGGGATAAGCAACAACGGGCGCGGGAGGTGGCTCAGGTGTTGAATATTCCGCCCTCTCAGGTGCATGGGGAGGCGTTTCCGGAGGACAAGGCGAAGATTGTGCGGGATTTGCACCGGGGCGGGCGGACGGTGGCTTTTGTGGGGGATGGGTTGAATGATTCGGTGGCTTTGGCCTATGCGGATGTGTCGATTTCTTTTGAGGATGGGTCAGATGTGGCGCGGGAAACGGCGGATGTGGTGTTGATGAATAATGATCTCGGGAGTGTTTTGGAGGCGATCGCCATTGCCCAAGAAACTCGCGCTTTGATTGAACAGAATACCTTTTTAGTTGTAGCGCCCAATCTCTTGGGCTTAGGTTTGGCGGCAACGGTGGGACTCAATCCCCTCTGGGCAACGATTATCCACAATGGAACCGCGATCGCCGCCGGATTGAACAGTTTACGCCCCCTCGTCCAGCATCACATCGAAACCAATATAGTCCTGTAAATCTTTCCTGATCTCGGTTAATTGTTGAGAAACTTATGCAATAATATGGAGCAAAGGGGAACTCTCCCCAAGCTTTAAATTACTCTTTACCCATTCTATACTCGCGCTTAACCATGTCATTGATTCACTGGGATAAATCTGTTTTAACCTTCCATTTAAGGGAAATGATCGAAGATCGTCAGACAGGCAGCCCCACCGCCCTACTCGGCTTAGGAGCGCTCGTCGCCGGAACAATTGTTTTACCAGCCGCCGTCAAACTCGGTAAACCCGTATTGAAAGGAATTATCAAAAGTGGCTTATCTCTCTATCAGGAGTCCCAAGCCCCTAAATCGGCAGGAAATGCGTCCCGTAGCGCATCCTAGGCCAACCAACACAAAAAAGGAGTAGAACGAAAGTGTGTTGGCACATTCTACTCCTCTAAAATTGATTGGAAAACTGGTAAAAAACAATCAAGAACTAAGACAATTCACCGCCACTCGCTTGACTTGTCAGTTGAGCATTTTGGGATTCTTTTTGGGCTTGTTCCGCCACCACTTCCGCCTTAGCTTCCGCCACAATATCCCCCAAAACTTCTCCGGCCTCGGCAATAGTTCCTTTCGTTTTATCGTATAAAACCAAACCCGTTTTAATGGTTGCCTTAGCCACAGGTTTTAGTAATGAGGCGACAGTAGGGGCTAAGACGAGCGCACCAATCCCCAAAGCAATGGCTTTAGCGGGAGAGGTTCTCTGATAGATGTGTCTAGCTTGTTCTAACATGGGTTTTGTGGAGAATACAGTGATAGGGTAGGGAGTCTGCTTATTGGGGGGTGTGGGGGGAGTCCCCCCACATACAACCGTGTAAGACTTTCACTTTATTTATTCATAGAACTTAACCGAATAAATCAACCCAGCAGATGACCCATTCTTTCTATTATATAACTCTTTCAGCAACAATGGAGTACGCCCTAAAATTCCTTCGCCGAGACTGGGAGAGAGATTGTAGAGTTTCAGCCCCTATCTTGGGGGGAATCCATGAATCCCCCCTCATAGAACCGATTATTTCGCCCCCGCTACAGCCTGACGATTTTGTACCTCTAAATAAATCAACAAAGCGTTAACATCCGCCGGATTAACGCCCCCCGTGCGAGAAGCCTGACCCACCGTTAAAGGACGAACTTTTGTTAATTTTTCTCGGGCTTCCATTGACAAAGTATCAATCATCATGTAGTCCAAATCTTCCGGTAGTTTTTTATTGGCATGACGAGCAATTTCATCAATTTGATTTTGCTGACGTTGGATATAACCGGAATATTTAAGATCAATTTCCGCCCCTTCCTTTTCCGCTTGTTTTAACCCAGTATCTCCTAAGCCATACTGTTCTAAATGCTCATAGTGGAAACCGGGACGACGGAGTAAATCTCCTAGGGTAATAGACCCCTTAATTTTTTGCTGAGTATCCGCCACAATTTTCAATCCTACCGGGTCATTCTCCTTAACCCGAGTGGTTTGTAGCCGTTCTTTTTCCGCCGCAATTTTGGCATATTTTTCCGTAAATAATGCCCAGCGACGGTCATCAATTAAGCCGATTTTTCGACCAATAGGCGTTAACCGTTGATCGGCATTATCAGACCGTAACAAGAGCCGATATTCAGACCGAGAGGTTAACATCCGGTAGGGTTCACGCAAATCTTTTGTACATAAATCATCAATTAACGTTCCTAAATAACTTTGCTCCCGAGGAAAAACAATCATCTGCTCCCCTCGGACAAAACGCACCGCATTAATGCCCGCCACAATCCCCTGAGCGGCCGCTTCTTCATAACCCGTTGTCCCGTTAATTTGTCCCGCCGAAAATAGCCCCTCAATATACTTAGTCATCAGGGTTGGATAACACTGAGTCGCCGGGAGATAGTCATATTCCACCGCATAGGCAGGGCGCAACATTACACAGTTTTCTAGGCCGGGTAAACTGCGTAACATCGCCAATTGTAAGGTTTCCGGTAAACCTGTTGAGAAGCCTTGAATATACAGTTCTGGGATATCTCGGCCTTCCGGTTCAATGAATATCTGGTGAGATTCCTTATCGGCAAAACGCACGATTTTGTCCTCAATACTGGGACAATAGCGAGGGCCTTTGGCATCAATAAAGCCCCCATAAACTGGGGAAAGGTGCAGGTTTTCCCGAATTAAACGATGAGTTTCTGGGGTGGTGCGGGTGAGATAGCAATTCATTTGTTCTTGCTCAACCCACACCTCTGGGTCAAAGCTGAACCAACGGACTTGTTCATCAGGGGGTTGGACTTCCATTTTGGAGTAGTCCGCCGAGCGTTTATCGACGCGGGCGGGGGTTCCGGTTTTGAGTCGTCCGGTTTCAAAGCCTAGTTTATTGAGGGTTTCGGTCAGACCGACGGCGGCAAATTCCCCAGCGCGTCCGGCTGGCATGGATTTAGTCCCGACCCAAATTTTCCCCCCTAAAAAGGTTCCGGTGGTGAGAACAACGGCTTTGGCCGCGAAACAGGTTCCGAAATAGGTTTCTAGGCCTAGGATTTCTTGGTTTTTGCCTAGGATGAGGTCGGTGGCCATGCCTTCACGGATGACCAAGTTTTCTTGATGTTCGACAATATTTTTCATCACGCGGGCATATTGTCGTTTATCGGTTTGAGCGCGCAAGGCCCAAACGGCGGGGCCGCGAGAGATATTGAGAACGCGCTTTTGGAGGTAGGTACGGTCGGCCATTTTCCCGATTTCCCCGCCCAAGGCATCGATTTCATGGGTCAGTTGGGATTTAGCGGGGCCTCCGACGGCGGGATTGCAGGGTTGCCAGGCGATTTTATCGAGGTTGAGGGTGAGCATGAGAGTCCGACAGCCTAAGCGGGCGGCGGCTAGGGCGGCTTCACAACCGGAATGACCGCCTCCGATTACGATGATGTCGAATTCGTCTTGAAAGTTGGGTTTTGTCATAGGGGATGAGGAATAGGGGGTGTGGGGAATTAATTATCAATTCTGCCACACCCCAAACGCTTCAGAAGATTTGCCCTCTAGTTTGGTTGGAGAAATCCTGCCAAATTATGGCGAGTCTATGAATGAAGAATCCCCGTCTTTGATTAGTAACTATCGTTAGGACTCACCACCTTGAGTTCCAGACGATGATTCGCGTCATTCAAACGATGTGCGATCGCCTGCCGCCAAGTCAAACTAACCGACTCATCCGCTAACACCTCTTGGGCCTGTTGACGGTAAAGGGCGCTCGTCGCCACATCTACCTTTTCCAACAACGCCAAATTATGGTAAACCTTGCGCGGAGATAATAACATCATCCAATCCCTCCAAAAATCAATAAAACAAATAATCAGTAAAAGCTACGGTAGATCCGAAGCTCCCATCAGATACAGGTCACACTGACGGGCAACACCCCGCCCCTCATTAATCGCCCACACGACCAAACTTTGACCACGCCGACAATCCCCCGCCGCAAACACACCGGGTAAACTGGTTTCATACTGCCCATAGTCTGCCTTAACATTACTGCGGGCATCTCGTTCCAGTCCCAGGGCATCTAACAATGGTTGTTCTGGTCCCAAGAAACCCATCGCCAGTAACACCAACTGGGTAGGAATCACCTTTTCAGTTCCCGCAATCGGTTTTGGGCTAAAACGACCTTGTTCGTCCTTCTGCCATTCAATATCCACCGTATGCACGGCCTTCACCTGACCTTGTTCGTCCCCCTCAAACTTCGTGGCCGTCGTCAGGTAAAAACGAGGATCATCGCCAAACTTAGCGGCCGCTTCCTCTTGACCATAGTCCATCCGATAAACCTTCGGCCACTCCGGCCAGGGATTATTCGCCGCCCGTTCGTTGGGGGGTTTAGGCATAATTTCCAACTGAACTAAGCTGTTGCAGCCATGACGAATCGAAGTTCCCACACAGTCAGTTCCCGTATCACCCCCCCCGATAATCACTACATCTTTCCCCTGTGCCGAAATGGGGGGAATTCCGGTTCCATCGAGCAAGGTTTGTGTGTTCGCCGTTAAGAACTCCATAGCAAAGTGAATCCCCGATAGTTCCCGCCCTTCAATGGGTAAATCTCGGGGTTTTGTTGCTCCAGTACAAAGCACAACGGCATCATATTCATTGAGCAAGGTTTCGGCCGATAAATCTTTGCCGATTTCGGTATTACAAACAAACTTAATCCCTTCTTGTTCGAGGAGTTCAATTCGACGTAACACCACGTCCCGCTTATCCAGTTTCATATTAGGAATGCCATACATTAACAATCCACCGGGACGATCTGCCCGTTCATACACTGTGACCCAATGCCCGGCTTTATTCAACTGAGCAGCGGCGGCTAAACCTGCTGGACCCGATCCGACAATAGCCACTTTTTTCCCGGTTCGTTTGCTGGGCGGTTCTGCGGTGATCCAACCTTCATCCCAACCTTTGTCAACAATAGAACATTCAATATTCTTAATAGTAACAGGGGGGTTATGAATCCCTAACACACAAGATCCCTCACAGGGGGCGGGACACACACGGCCAGTAAATTCGGGGAAATTATTGGTTTTGTGCAGACGATCGAGGGCTTCTTCCCACAAACCCCGATACACTAAATCATTCCACTCGGGAATTAGGTTATTGATCGGGCAACCACTGGCCATCCCACTAATAATTGTACCTGTATGGCAGAAGGGCGTTCCACAGTCCATACACCGCGCACTTTGGGTGCGGAGTTTCTCCTCGGGCATGGATAAATGGAACTCGTCCCAGTTTTGAATACGTTCTGAAGGGGAGAGTTCTGAGGGGACTTCGCGTAGATATTCAATAAAACCCGTTGGTTTTCCCATAGTTATATCCTCTAGTGTGTCCTCTATAGTGAAGGTCAGTGAATGGTCGATTCCCCTTGATCAAGTCTTAGTTTGACCAATTCTCTATTCAGAATGGGGTTACTTAGTCAGTTTAGCCAGTTTGTTGGGAAGGGCTTCATTTCTGCAACAAAGTTTTAGATTTTGCCGGAGAAATCTGTTAATTCTTGTTACTTTCTTAAGATTTTTTTAAGTTTATTGGCTTTGACTTTCGCGGTTAATTGTGTTATAATGCTGCCTTTGGATTTACTGTCGCTCAGTTGGCTGGTGTGCTATCCATCCCCTCCCTCTCTTGGTGAGGACGGGGAATTGCGCAACATTTTTGTTAAAAAAAATTCCCAAAAATTCCCCATCCCTTGCGGTTGGGGTGGCTCGCTTCACTCAATCTTCCTCAAGCAAACGCTCTAATTCTTGGGCTTCTAAACGGGCTAAACTGGTGGCAACATCTGCTAACTGTAACGCCAAATTTGCCCGAGATTGGGGATCTTTTTCCCGCCATAATTCCTGTCCTAAACAATGGACGCGATAGCGAAAAGCCTTAATAGAATAGGAAGGAATGCTCTTAATGGTCATAGTTATAATCGTTTTTCGGTAGTCGCTTTTACACCCTGGAAAATTCGCTCAGGTTCGTAATAAATAAACGTTAATAAGACAACATCATCAATGTCTTGAATGACTACATCCTGTTTTACCCACTGAGGAGTAACCTTCTCATGGGTGACAATTACAGTGTACTGTCCTTGGGGTAAGTCATCAAAACCTGCATCGGCGTATACTAAATCTACCGTTTCTGTTCCTAATATTATTCCCGTTTGCTCCAACATAGTAACAAACGGAATCCCACTAATTGAGGTCAGCGCGTTATTTCTTTGATTTCGCACCATAATGAAAATATCTGACATCGCAACAATCCCCTAGAATAGCCCTATCTGTCACTACAGTCCGCAGGGGACTTGTTCCTGAGAAGGTGACTTACTCCCGACGCTGACCGCAAGCGGTACAGCGTGGGCTTCCCCCGATCATGATGAGACTTTCCTGCTTCTACGGGTGGTTCTAGATTTCTGCTTGGTACGTCCCCTTGTGCCGTGCGATGGCGTGGGGGCTTTCCGCTTTTTAGGGACATCCCCGATCAATCCTTCTTCTACAAGCCGCTTGACTCCACAACCCTATCGCAGATCCGCTAAACTAGAAAGCCTTCTTGCGCTAAACTTTTATGATGGGGCTTGCACCCAAATTGTTGGTCAAGGGGTTGTCTGCGGCTCAGTCTTGTGCTATAGTGATAATTCAGTGAAAAACCAGCGGGTGTAGTTTAGTGGTAAAACTTTAGCCTTCCAAGCTAATAATAGGGGTTCGATTCCCCTCACCCGCTTAAGATTCAAGAATATTGCTCTTGGCTTTTGCTGGGGGAAGTCTGGCACGGTACCTTTGGGGGATGTCGTCGGGAGGAGGTCATGGCAGTAAACTACCATCCTCAATATCAAATTCAATGTTGGGGCCACGGTCTAACACTTCAATATCCCATTGTCCCCGTCGGGAGGTTTCAAAGACAATATAACGACCATCGGGGCTAATTTTAGGGTTGCGAATCCAGTGACGATAACTATTGTTGAGGATTTCTGACCGTTCTAAGGCTTGATCATAAAGGGCAATGACTGGACGACCGCGATCGCTCACTAAATACACAATATAACGACCCGTGCGACTCAGACTTGGACTTTGGGCGATCGCACCCGTCCGATTTAACCCCCGTAATTGTACAAATTGCCGGGTTTGTAGGTTATAAACCGCAATTTCCGTCCCCCCATTACGATTGGTAATAAACGCCAACAGACGACCATCTCCACTTAAAGCAGGTTGCTCGTCATTATACAAACTATTGAGAGACACCGCCGAAGGTGGGGCGGGAGCCTCACCACAAGCTGTTAAAAGCGTTAGGAGAGAGACTCCCACCCCCCAAAAGCGGAAAGTTTGCCAGAGTCCAGAGCCGATCGAGGATTGCACAGAAAAAGGTTCGTAATTGCGCTTTAGCGCCCAAGTTGCGGATACCCAACAAATTCAGACTTAATAATCAAAATTCCCCCCAGTGCGAGGTTCTTCCTCATAACCGGAAGTCCCGCCAGAATCCCTATCTTCCCCGGATTCAGAATAATCATCCTCACCGGAATCATAGGGTTGATAATCTACATAATCCACATAGGGAGCCGGTTCCTCGTCTTGATAACGACGACTGGGGGCTTCACTGCTGCGACTGGGACGGGAACGAGTCGGTCGTTCCGTTGGAGAGTCTTCCGAGGGAGAACGACGGGGACGACGGGAGGAATAGCCCTCCTCGCTGGTGCTGTAATCATCCCCCCAAGCATCATAGGCATCTGGGCTATTGTAAGGCTCTGTATAGGAATCCGTGCGATCATAGCGTTCAGAAGTGGGGGGAGTGGGACGAGACGACCGACGGGAGCGACGTTCTGCGCTGGGTCGTTCTGTACTCGGGCGCTCCGAAGGACGACTGCGCCGACTGCGGGGTGGTTCCGTTTCATAGGCATCTCGGCGATTGCTGCGAGGGTCTTTTGTCCCCCGTAACTGTCGGGGATTGGTATAGCGTTCTTCCGCGTAGGCCTCGATTTGGTCATATTCCGGTTCTCGATAGGCCTGATAAGACCGACTCACGGGACGATCTTCATCCACTACCGGAGTGCTGCGTTTGGCTTGTTCTGTGGCTAAACCCCGTAACCGAATGGTTTCAAAGGCGAAAAAGACGGTAGATAGGGCCAGTAAAAACTGCCCAAATTGTAGGATCGGGTCTAGTCGCCAACCTTGGGTTAGGAGAATAATCCCACAGGCTAAACCCACCGCCGAAAAGAAAATATCATAATCTCGCGACAGTTCAGGGCGGACAGAGCGCAAAAAATAAAGACCTGCCCCGGCCACTGCTAAAAATAACCCTAAGATGCTTGCGGAATTCCAGCCAAAATTAACCATTATTACTACTGCTCTCCTCGGTCACTCTTATCCTAGCAAGTCTTGACAACAAAATCAGGAGTTTGGGAGGATTCCCCAACTCCTGTTAGGTATAGCTGATCAGGATCTCTGGGGGATCTGCGATCGCACCCTGACTCCCATTTAAGAGCGGATCACTCGATCTTTGAGACTGATAAAGACCAAACCAACCGTTGCCGGGATAACAACGATTAACGCACCAGCCAGTAGGCTGTACAGAAAGTTAGCTAAAGATGGTGTCATAGTCTTCTTGACCTTTGTTTTGTTAAGGAGTGAAACATTACTTCGCCAATTTTAACGTATGGGGGGTGGGGAGGGCTACTGGACTCTCCCCGATCTCATAGAGAGGGGACAGAAACGCTCTCTGATTTTGTGTAGGATTGAGTGATGCTCAGGAATCACCGCTTATGTCCACCATCACCTACGCTGATTTTGAGAAAATCGAAATCCATACGGGGAGAATTATCCGCGTTGAGGATTTCCCAAAAGCCCGCAAACCTGCCTATAAACTGTGGATTGATTTCGGGGAGTTGGGGGTTAAAAAATCCAGTGCGCAAATTACTCAACGCTATTCTAAGGAAGATTTACGCGATCGCCTGATTGTCGCCGTTACCAACTTCCCCCCCCGACAAATCGCCGATTTTCGCTCAGAAGTCCTAGTGCTTGGAGTAGTTTTAGACGATCAACAAGTGGTTCTCCTGCAACCGGATCAAACCGTTCCCCCCGGTCAAAGAATCCTGTGACATCCTCCCGACACCGACCCTAGGGGTACGGTGCGGGCTTCCCCTAACCGTCTTTCATCCCGACACTGACATTCCTACAGTGTGGGGCTTCCCGACGATGAGCTAAACTAAAGCATCTCTTGATCCAAGACATCCATGCTCAAACCCCATCACCTTCTGGTCTTCCTGACCGTTCTCCTCACCACCGGATTAACCCCCCGCCCCGCACTCACCCAACGCACCCTAACCCCAGAAACCCCCTCCCCCACCCTAGTCCAGGAAACCCCCCAAACCCCCAGAGAGCGAGACATTGCCAACTGGTTTGAAGCCAACCGCGATCGCCACACCCAAATCCGCGCCTTTGTCCAGCGGATGCCCAAAGGCGCCGATCTCCACTCCCACCTCTCCGGAGCCGTCTATGCCGAAAGTTATCTTGGATGGGCTGCCTCAGAAAACTATTGCGTCGATCCCAACGCCCTCGTTTTAGTCGCCCCCGCCGATTGCCGCTCCACCAACGGTCACATCCAAGCCGACCAAGTGTTCCGCAACATCCCCCTCTACAACGCCCTCATTGACCGATGGTCCGTCCGCAATCTCCCCTTTGCCGGACAAACCGGACACAACCAATTTTTCTCCGCCTTTGATGGCTTTGATGCCTTCTCCAGTGACACCGCCATGCGTCCTAGAATGGTAGCCGAAGTCATTCGTCGCGCCGCCGCCCAAAATATCCAATATTTAGAGCTAATGCTCACCATTCAAGGACGTGCCATCCGCGACCTAGCCCCAGAATTACAACTCAGCCGAGGAGACGAACAAGCCTTTGCCCTCGCCCGTCGTCAACTCCTACAAAATCCCCAATTTCAAGCCCTCATTCAACAGGGAGTCGCCGAACTCGACACCCTCCAACAAGACTTATTTCTAACCCTCGGTTGTCACCACTCCAACCGCCCCAGCCATTGTAACGTCACCGTCAACTACATCCAGCAAACCAACCGCCTCAACCCCCCCGAACAGGTTTTTGCTCAATTCGTCTATGCCGTAGAATTAATCAAAGCCCATCCCGATATCGTCGGCTTAAACCTAGTCGCCCCAGAAGATCATCCCGTCGCCCTACGAGACTACAGCCTCCAGATGGCCATGTTAGGCTTTCTCCATCGTCAAGAACCTGATCTCAATATTGCCCTCCATGCCGGAGAATTGACCCTTGGTTTAGTCCCCCCCAGCGAATTACGTTTTCATATTCGTGAAGCCGTCGAAGTCGCCCAAGCCAAGCGGATTGGGCATGGGGTGAGCATTTTTTATGAAAATGATCCTTGGGATCTCCTTGCGACTATGGCACAACGGGGAGTCCTAGTAGAAATTTGTCTCACCAGTAACGACGTGATTTTAAATGTGACCGGACCCGCTCATCCCTTCCTCGATTATTTAAAAGCTGGAGTCCCCGTAACGTTAGCCACAGATGACGAAGGAATTGGCCGGATTGATCTCAGCCATGAGTATTGGCAGGCCGCCATTCACTACGGTTTAGGTTATGTAGAATTAAAACGTTTAGCTCGCAATAGTTTGGAATATAGTTTTCTGCCCGGAGACAGTCTCTGGTCTAGTCCAGAGTACCGTTCTTTGGTTGCTCCCTGTCAAGGCGATAATCCCGGCAGTGGGACTATATCAAGCGGATGTGCTAATTTTTTAGCCAATCATGAACGAGCCAATCAACAATGGTTGTTGGAAGCTCAATTTTCTCAGTTTGAAGCGGCGCCTTGGCCCTAGGAACAGGGAACGCCGGATCTGGGAACAGGCCAGAGGCAAGAGGTCATAGGTAATAAGCAACTTGAACAAGTTAAGCTTGTGTGCATTTTGTCAAGTCCCCTGTTCCCCGTTCCCTGTTCCCTTGACTTCAATTTTGGACACAACCGGATTTTCCCACCTCCCCTGTTCCTTCCCGTTCCCTAGACTTCTAACATTGAGCCTTAACTTGTCAAGATTGGGTAATAGGTAATGGAGAATACTAATCAACTCCCGACTCCCGATTCCCGACTCCCGACTCCCCCGTTCCCTAGACTTCTAACATTGAGCCTTAACTTGTCAAGATTGGGTAATAAGTAATAATTCTTGATTCCCCGACTCTCCGACTTATTCAGCAAGCCCTAATTACTGATATGATTAGCAATTTAAGTAGTCTTGGGGATGTTCTCCCTCCCCAAAATATTGAAGCCGAAGAGGCTATTTTAGGGGGAATTTTACTAGATCCTGAAGCCATTGGACGGATTTTAGACACCCTACAAGCCGATGCCTTTTATATAGAAGCCCATCGTTCCATTTATCAAGCAGCCGTTGCCTTACATAATGGAGGTAGACCGACGGATTTAATGACCGTCACCAGTTGGTTACAAGATCACAGTCTGCTTGATAAAATTGGCGGTATTGCCAAACTAACCCAACTGTTAGAAAGAACCGTTTCTGCTGTCAATATTGACCGTTATGCTGCCATTGTGATGGATAAATATGTCCGTCGTCAACTCATTAGCGTGAGTTATGAAATTGGCACATTGGGTTTTGATACTACCCAAGGATTAGAACAAGTTCTAGACCAAGCAGAACAGAAAGTTTTTCAAATTACCCAAAAACGCCCACAACAAGGTTTAGCTCCTCTTTCTGATGCCTTAATTGAGACATTTTCTGAATTATCTAGCTTACAGGAGGCTACATCACTCCCCGGATATACCTGTGGTTTTTATGATTTAGATGCCATGACCAGTGGTTTCCAACGGTCGGATTTTATTGTGGTAGCTGGACGGCCATCTATGGGGAAAACCAGTTTTGCTTTAAATATTGCCACGAATGTGGCAAAACAACATCAATTACCTGTGGCCGTTTTTAGCTTAGAAATGTCTAAAGAACAGTTAGCTCAAAGGGTTTTAGCTGGGGAAGCCGGAATTGAAAGCAATCGTTTACGTTCAGGGACTATTTCGGGAACAGAAATGGAGGCTATTTCTCGGGCGATTGGCGAATTAGTAGATTTGCCTATTTATATTGACGATAGTGCAACGTTGAGCGTCATGCAAATGCGTTCAGAGGTGCGTCGATTACAGGCTGAAAAAGGGGGTAAAATTGGTTTAGTTTTGGTGGATTATTTACAGTTAATGGAAGGGGGAGGAGATAATCGGGTACAAGAAATTGCAAAAATTACCCGTTCTTTAAAAGGGTTAGCTCGGGAAATAAATGCTCCTGTGATTGCTCTTTCTCAATTGAGTCGGAGTGTGGAGTCTCGGACGAATAAACGCCCTATGATGTCAGATTTAAGGGAATCGGGATCTATTGAACAAGATGCGGATATGGTGATTATGTTGTATCGGGATTCTTACTATAATCCCGATTCTCCAGATCGCAATCTGGCTGAGGTGATTATTACGAAACACCGCAATGGTCCAACGGGAACAATTAAGCTGTTATTCCAACCGGAGTTAACGAAGTTTGCCAATTTAGCTTAGGGAGTCGGGAGTCGGGAATCGGTGTAGGGGCGCAATGCTTGCGCCCTAGGGAGTCGGGAATCGGGAATTGGCAATAGTCAGGAGTTTTGGCTATTCACTAGCTACTAGCCACTATTCCCCCTCTCCCCCTCTCCCCACAGCCCACATCTAAAAAATTTTGCTTAAACTCTAGACATTTTTGAGAGAGGATGTATAATAGTAAATGCGCGCAAAAAAAGAGCGCGGTTTTTTTCGGGGGTATAGCTCAGTTGGTAGAGCGCCTGCTTTGCAAGCAGGATGTCAGCGGTTCGAGTCCGCTTACCTCCATGAGACTTGGAACGTTATAGAATCTGGGGCTGAAGGGATTTACTCAATCCTTACTTGCCCTAAATTACTCAATGTTTACTCCTCATAGTGGCACTGGACAATTGCTCTGTCAAGGGGATGCTTACCTCCATTCTTGAGAGAACAAGAGTTTGAGGTAATCTGTTTGAATTGGCCTATTGGTGTTCCCTAGATTCTCTTGTTTCTCGATTGGGATCCGGGAAATCTTCGCCGTTTGAGGACAAGGAAAAGTTAACAATTTTGAGATACTGCATCACATTGAGGAGAAATTATGGTAGGGGAAGCCGTTAAGGAATGGCAACAGGGGAGCTTGTTGCAGGTGGAAATTGAGGATGTGGGCGATCGCGGCGAAGGAGTCGGACGTTGGCAGGATCGAGTGGTATTCGTGCCGGATACTGTCACGGGGGATCAGGTTTTAGTGCGTCTAGTTCAGGTGAAACGCCAATATGCTCAGGGCAAATTGCAAGAAATCTTAACCCCTTCCCCCCACCGCATTCGTCCCCGGTGTATTGTGGCGGATAAATGTGGGGGCTGTCAGTGGCAACATATTGAGGACTCCTATCAACACACCCTGAAACTCAATATCATCCGTCAAGCCCTCCTAAGAATTGGGGGGTTTAGTGATCCCCCTCTGGAGCCCTTCCTCCCTGCCTCTGCTATGTTAGGCTACCGCAACAAGGCCACCTATCCCCTCGCTCGTTCGGGCCAAGGTCAAGTACAAGCGGGCTATTATCGTAAGGGATCCCATTTGTTGGTTAATTTGAATCAATGTCCGGTACAGGATGAGCGGTTAAACCCTCTGCTGGCGGAGATTAAACAAGATATTCAAGCTCAAGGCTGGTCAATTTATAACGAGGAACGTCATCAAGGGCGCTTGCGTCATCTTTCTTTGCGGATTGGTCGCCGGACAGGAGAGATGCTAATTACACTAATAACCACTAACTTTGAACTAAAACACATTGGGGATCAATCCATAGCATGGATGCAAAGGTATCCGAATTTAGTAGGAGTTTGTGTGAATAGCAACCCAGAACGCACGAATACGATTTTAGGTTCACAAACCCGTTGCATTGCCGGAAAACCCTACTTGCGGGAGGAATTCGCGGGTTTAGTGTTCCAATTGGGGGCGGATCCCTTCTTTCAGATCAACACAGAGGGGGCAGAAGCGTTGTATGAGGCGATTTTAGGGGAGTTAAATCTCCGGGGATCCGAGGTTTTGGTGGATGCCTATTGTGGGATTGGGACTTTTACTCTCCCCTTTGCTCGCTATGTTAAACAAGCAATTGGCATTGAGTTACAGCCTGCTGCCATTGCCCAAGCTCAAACCAATGCGGCGTTAAACCAGATTGAAAATGTTCAGTTTTACACGGGGGCGGTGGAGGAGGTGATCCCCCATCTAGACGTGATCCCCGACGTTGTAATCTTGGATCCCCCCCGCAAGGGATGCGATCGCCGGGTTTTAGACTCTCTCCTAGCCTATTCCCCCTCTCGCCTTGTTTACATTAGCTGCAAACCCGCTACCCTCGCCCGGGATCTGAAAATTCTCTGTGAGGGAGGCTATCACCTGACAAAAGTTCAACCTGCGGATTTTTTCCCCCAAACTGCTCACGTTGAATCCGTTGCCTTTCTAAGCCGAGATTAGGCGGTTTTCGTCCATTTTAGACCCCCTTCATCAAATCTTAATGCTTATTTAAGACTTTTTGTCAAGACGGGAAACCGACAATCTTGGCTTGAAAGTTTGCTATAATAATCATTAGATAAGGTTTGCTTACCGTGAGCAGACACAAGATTTTAAAAACTGTTCGTTTTTGGCTAGGGATTTCGCCGTCGATTGCTCGGTTGACCACGAAACCCGCAATGGCACTATTTCCTCACACTAACAATTCTCTGGGGTCAAGCACGGGGCTTTTTGACCCCCCTGTTACCCGATAACCACGATAACCTAAATCATGCCGTGAGTACCGCTCAATCAAGCTCAATTCAATCAACGCTCATAAATGTGGGATGGATCCGTTTTCAAATGGGTTAGCTTTTAACACTTTCCTGTTTATTCTTAGTGTTTTTTCTTTTTGGTGATAGTTTATGAGTCCTCATGCCTGTAGACCACCCACTACCAAGTTATCCAATAGCAATTCACCCCATAGCAATTCACTCGAACGTAGGGGTCGAACGTAGGGGTCAAACGTAGATGATGCAACTTAATTTTGCAACCCGCTCATTTTGAAACAAGCTAGAGGTAAGTTTTGTGATTGCGATCTCTTTACCGGCGAAGAAACAGAACTGGGAAACCATGAGCTTCGCATCTACGCTTTATTTATGTCCTATCCTAGACCTCCTGTTAGCCAAAATTCCCCCAGAATGGCAACCTGAAATCCGTTTAGGACTGCAAGAAGCGCTAGTGAATGCTGCGAAACATGGCAACAAACTAGACCCCAGTAAGACCGTTTCTGTACAGTTTTCCGTGACCGAAAACCTCTATTCTTGGGTGATTTCTGACCAAGGTTCTGGTTTTAACCCCACCTGTACCTGTCCCAATTATGACCATTGGCCTGAACCGGAAGACCTCTTACCCCCAGAAGACTTTGATCATGGTCGAGGTCTGTGCATTCTATACCAAATTTTTGATCACGTCCACTGGAATCTGGGAGGAACTCAACTCCGACTCTCGAAGGAAGTCAAACCCCAAGATACAGCCTTAGTTTCCTAAATTTCTATTAAGTTTTCCTTAAATTGTTTTGGGAAATCGGAATCACCCAAAGGCGGGTTAAGGTTTGCCGTGAGTGGGACAGGGGGGGGCCGAGATTGAGCGGTCTAACCATCCTGTCGCTTGTTGGAGTCGTGCGATCGCCTCTTGGGGTTGATCCTTGAGCAGAAACACCAACGCGGCGGCGATTTGTTGGCTGGCTTGGGCTTTACGATTAGCTTTGAGACGATGCCAGTCTTGGGGTGCGATCGCTAACCGTTCCGCCAAAACCTGCGCCAACTCCAACGTACTGACTTCTTGTAACGCTTCCGACTGAACCGAAGGAGGAACTAAAGACATAAAACACCTCAAAATAGGTATAACATTAGGCTTAAAAACACCCATCCACGGGTTAGATTTCCAGTGTAATGTAAGATGCCCCCAACCGACGAACCCCTTTGGGAAGAAGAATTTAATACCGCCCTCGCTCAAGTAGAACAAAGTCTCCAAGACCTCAAACAGCGCCGCCAACAAGTCCAACAGGACAGCGACACCTTAAAAGACCTCCAACAGCAACAACAGGCCTTAAAAGGGCAAAAACTCCCCAAACACCATCCCCTCAAAACCGAACTAGAGCAAATCGAGGAGCAGATACATCTCCTTGAAGTTCAACTCGAAAGTCGTCTATTCCGTTGGCAATCCTTACAAGAACCCTTTTGGCAAGCCGTCCGCTTTGGGGGCTTAGGGATTGTGCTAGGCTGGTTGCTAAAATCTTGTACCAGTTAGCTCATCGTCGGGAAGCCCCGCACTGTACGTTCGCGTTCACGTTCGCGAAGCGTTGCGTAGCAAAGCGTCACGAAGTGAACGCAAAGCGTTGCGTAGCAAAGCGTTGCGTAGCAAATGTTCTCATTGTGGGTTTGTAACGGATAGGGACGTTGCGGCGGCGATGGTTGTTGAGCAACGTGGACTTGCAGCCCTGGGGGTCAAGCTGCCTGTTGAGGACAAGGTTATCAGGGATGTCCCTGAAAAGACATCTAGAGCCTCCCGTAGAAGCACCGAAGACCTCATAGTAATATGGGGAAGCCCGCACCGTACCCGTAGGGTCGGTGTCGGGAGGATGTCACGACAGGAGCAAGCCTTATGGGACGAAAAGCCAAACTGAAAAAAAACCGTAGCGTCACCCCACCCCCACCCCCCCCCAGCAATACTCAATTTGTCGAACAACTCCAGCAACAGGGGTATTCCTTCAATCAGATTCAACATTGCCCAGAATTGCCGGATTCTAAACCAGAACCGGAACTTTGACCGACCCTCCCTCCAAGCCTCCCCGCTAGTTCAGGAGCATTGGGGAGAAGGATCTAAGGGAGAGCAGGGTGTAGGACAATGGGGGACGAGCTCCTGTTAACCGAGCGGTTTTTTCCGACGATTGCTAAGATAAATCATGGATTTTTGTCCGATACAAATTCCCTCCCGTTGAGTCTGTGGGAAGAGGGGCTAGAAACCTTTGTCCTGTTAAACCTTAAACTGATCAATCCCCAATGACTGATTCCGTATTAGATGTTCGTCACCTCAAAGTTCAATTTTTCGCCGAAGAAGAAACCATCAACGCTGTAGATGGGATCGATTTTGAATTAAAACGGGGTCAAACCTTGGGGATTGTGGGAGAGTCAGGATCGGGGAAATCCGTCACCTCTCTGGCTTTATTGGGATTAGTTCCCCCACCCGGACGCATTACCGAGGGAGAAATTTGGTTTACCCCAGAACCTAACCAAGATCCCATTAATTTATTAACCCTCAGCGAAGAAAAACGCCGTCTTTTACGGGGTGGGAAAATTGCCATGATTTTCCAAGATCCCATGTGTTCTTTAAACCCCGTTTATAACATTGGCTTTCAACTGGTCGAAGCGATTCAACTCCATCAAGGGGTATCTGAAAGCGACGCTCGACGCAAAGCGATTCTGACCTTGCAAGAAGTGCGCTTATTGCCTTCTGATGAGCAGTTAAGGGCGCAATATCTCGAAGAAGTGGGGGGAGATCCCACCCGGATTCCGGAGCGTGACATCAGCGAGTCTATCAACTACCAAAAACGGACGATTCTCAAGCGCTATCCCCATGAACTCTCGGGGGGACAATTACAACGGGTGATGATTGCTATGGCCATTTCCTGCAATCCTACCCTGTTAATTGCCGATGAACCTACAACGGCGCTGGATGTGACCGTGCAGGCGACCATTTTAGACCTTTTGCGGGAGCTTTGCCGAGCGCGTCAGATGTCTTTAATCTTTATTACCCATGATTTGGGGGTGATTGCGGAAGTGGCGGATCAGGTGGCGGTGATGTATAAAGGCAAGGTGGTTGAACGAGGCCGGGTGGGTCAAATCTTTTTACATCCTCAACACCCCTACACCAAAGGTTTATTAGCTTGTCGGCCGCGTTTGGATCAAAAACTTACCTTTCTCCCCACGGTGTCGGATTTTATGGAAGTGGTGCGGGGGGACAATGGGGAGGAGGTGATTCAGGAAAAACCCTTTACGGTCATTTCTCCAGAGGTGGAGGAAGTCACGACGATTCCCCCCACGACGAAACCCTTGTTGGAGGTGCAGGATTTAAGCGTGGGGTTTCCGGTGCGGGGGATGTTTGGTTTCTCAAAGCGTTATTTGATGGCCGTCAAGGCGGTTTCCTTTGAGGTGTACCCTGGGGAGACGTTGGGATTGGTGGGAGAGTCAGGCTGTGGGAAATCGACCTTAGCGCGCACGTTGTTACGCTTGACGACGGAATTACAAGGTCGGATTTATTTTGATGGGGAAGAGATTACGAAATGTTCTAAGCGCCGTTTGCGTCGTCTGCGTCGAGAAATGCAGATTGTGTTCCAGAATCCCTATAATTCTCTAGATCCCCGGATCAGTATCGGCAAGGCGATTTTAGAACCCTTGGAAGTGCATCAAGTGGGGAAAGGAGACAAGGAACGTCGGGAACGGGTGGTCTATTTATTGGAACGGGTCGGATTAAATCCAGATTGGGTGAATCGCTATCCTCACGAGTTTTCTGGGGGACAACGGCAACGGATTTGTATTGCTCGGGCTTTGGCGCTGAATCCTCGGTTTATTATTTGTGATGAGTCGGTGTCGGCTTTGGATGTGTCGGTGCAAGCGCAGGTTTTAAATCTTCTGAAGGAGTTACAGGGGGAGTTCGGGTTAACTTATATTTTCATTTCCCATGATTTGAGTGTGGTTAAGTTTATGAGCGATCGCATTATGGTTATGAATCAAGGGAAAATTGAAGAACTCGACCGGGCCGACGAGATTTATGAGAACCCTAAAACCGAATATACTCGTCAACTTATTGCTTCGATTCCTTTGGGAGAAGTTTGTGTTTAACCTCAGAACTTACTCCCCTATCACCTCAAAGGATTGCACCTCAAACACCGGGCCAATCATAGCGAAGGTCATAATATCCCGTCGCACCTCCCCCTTGAGTTTCACTTTTAATCCCGCTTGACACAGTTCAGAAGGGGCATTGCGCAGTTCGTAGGTTTCTCCCGTATCCGCAACCAATGCCCAAGCACCCGGCCCCATGCCGCGATGTTCAATTTTTCCTGTCGTTTGCATAGTTATCAAGTTACCGACTAGAGAAAGATGTTAGGGTCGGACAAGCACTGAGATTCGGGGGGGCGGTTGTAATCTCCACTTGTTCATGACCCGAGAGAGTTAACAGTTCTTTTACCGCTAATTCGGCGCGATCGCCTGCTTGAACTAAAACCCCCTCTTGACAGGCGCTCGCTATCATCTGATCTAGGGTTTCCTGGGCGGCCTGACTTTGCAGTTGTGGCCCCACATCCGGCCCGAGACTTAAAAACCCTCGACTATAATCATAGACCCGTGAACGGTTGACATCAATCTTACTATCTAAAATTACAGGAGCGGGCAGGGTGACAATAACCCTGCCATTTTCCACCTGAACATCCTCAGTCGTTAATTGACTGAGATCCACCCCGGCTTTCACTTCCCCATAGGCCACATAGAGGAGTCGTGTCGTGCCTAGGGTAACGCCCAAAATTTCACGACTTTGGTAGGCCGGAACTACTGTTTCCATGGCATAGACTGCTGTAGTCAACTCGCTGGCACTACGCAACTTTTCAATCAGCAGGTTAGAAATATCAATTTCCGGTTCTGTTTTGTGCCATGAGAAGAATTTTCCCACCTCATTCACTAAACTGCTGCCAGATTGCCAAACTGTCACCGTCAAGATAATTAAAAATGTATTAAATCCCGCTTTAGCGAAACTCAGGAGCAATTTTTGAGGGAAACGAGTGGGAGGGGGGGGAGTAGTATTCATGGTTCTACCTAATACTTGGGGCTTGTTGACACTCCCGAGCCTAAAGGCTAGGGGATTCTTCATTCATAGACCCAACTTGCTGTAAACTTCCTCTCGACGTTGACCGCAAGCTGTACAGGGCGGAATCCTCATATTGCTATGAGGCTTTCCTGCTTCTACGGGAGGTTCTAGATGCCTTTTTCGGGAGATCCCCGTTCGCGTTCACTTCGTGACGCTTCGCGAACGCGAAGCGTTGCGTAGCGAAGCGTTGCGTAGCAATCACCGTTTCGGACTCAAGCAGTTTGACCCCCAGTTCAAGGGCTGTAAGTCCACGTCGCTCCACAACCATTGTAGCAGCAACGTCTCTATCTGTTCAAAATAGGGAACAGGGAACGGGGAACGGGGAACAGGGGGGCAGGGGAGAGGGAATAGGGAATAGGGAATAGGGAATAGGGAATAGGGAATTTTAACGATAGTCGGGACGCTGGATATCGGCTAATCGAGCTTCAGGACGCAGAAAACGATCTAACTGGGCCTCGAAGAATTCCCGATTTTTTTGTAAATGCTCAGGATCCGGGTCATCAAGGGGATAGCAGGTGGCTTGACGTAGGGCTTGGATGACGGCGGAGGTGACGTTATACATGGAACGCTGGAAGGTAATCCCTAACTGGATTAATTGGTCATCTTCTCCCCGACAATGTTGTTGGTAATAGTCCCGTAAATAGGAGGGCAGGAAATGGGACATATCCTGCATTAGTAAGGTGGGGGGAATGCCTGCACTGCCGACGGGGAAAACATCGGCGTAGAGAATGCCATAGTGAAAGTCTTTTTGTTCTGAGGGAACTTGTTTGGCTTGGGCGTTGTAGGATTTTGTGCCTCGGAAGGGTGCGGTGCGGTAAAACACGGCTTCTACATAGGGCAGGGCGGCTTCATAGAGCCAAGTAAATCCTTGGGATTTGGGGATGATTTCGTAACATTCCCCTCGGATATAAACGTGATGGTAAATGGGACGACTGGCGACGGCAAAAATCCCGTTGACGAGGAATTCCATGGCGGCGGGGACGCTGGTTAATTGGCCTTCGTCGTAGAGGTCGGACATTTCAAAGAAGACGGGGGCCATGACTTCCCAGAAGAGTCCGAGATTGGCATAGTAGGAGAGTTGGCGCACCTGTTCTAAGAACAGGGTGGGGAAGAGTTTATAGAGTCCGAGCATCAAGGGATTCCCTTTAAAGTAGGCTCGGATGGCGCGATCGCAATTGGCGATATACTCTTCACTTTCGAGGTAGTCATAAAAGCCGCCCCCCATGCCTTGATGCCACAGCATAGCCCGCATACAGGCTTCTGCAAATTCCATGTTAATCCGATCATGCCAGAGGTGATGGAATAGCTTAGGCATCTGGCGCGTTTCGCCCCGTTGCATAAATTCCAACAGTTCAGGATGCGCCCCCGCTTCCCCCCGCCAGACTCGCAGTTCTGACTGTTCTCCAGCATAACTATTCGGACGGTCTAAGTAGGATTGGGGGAGAAAATATTTAAAGGCGGGTAGGGGATTGAGAAAGACTTGCTCGGCAATATAGAGTAAGTCCCGCCAGTAGAAGTCCATGGGGACGGCATAGGCTTTATAAATGCCGATAATTTGCATCAGGTTTTCTGGGGTGTCGGGAAGCATGGAGCCCCCGGCTTCCAGACGGTGGACAATCTCAGCATAGGGATGCTGGGAGGGGGGGAGGGGGTTTTTGGTAGGTTGGGGAGGGGATTGAACCATAATGTTTAGGGAAAAATAAGGTTATTGGGGCTGTTGGGCGATGAGTTCCGGGGTGGGGGGTACGGTGGAGGCAATGGCCACGGCTGTGGGCTGCATCCAACGAATTAGGGCGTTGGGTTGTAGACCAAAGTAGAAGATCGTGGCGCACAACACGAGAGCCGGCCAGCGTTCCGCCCAAGTCAGACGATCATAATAGGCTAGGTTGTTGTCGAGTTTGCCGAAACAGGTACGATTGAGCAGAATGACGAAATAGACGGCGGTTAACCCAGAAGAGAGGATACAAACGAGGGTAGGCAGAGGAAAGACGGGAAAACTGCCCTGAAACACGATAAATTCAGCCGCAAATCCCACTAACCCCGGAATTCCCGCGCTGGCCATCCCGGCCGCCACGAGTAAACCACTGACGAGGGGTAGGCCGCGAATGGGATTCATTAAACCATTGAGTTTGGAGAGTTCCCGGGTGCCGACTTTGGCTTCTACGATACCGACGAGGTTAAAGAGTAGGGCGAGAATTAGACCATGAGCAATCATTTGGGCGATCGCACCTAAAATGCTCAATTCGGTTCCGGCGGCGGCCGACACGAGAATATAGCCCATGTGACCGATGGAACTATAGGCAACCATGCGCTTGATATCTTGTTGGGCGATCGCACTCAAAGACCCATACATGACGCTAATTGCCCCAATAACGGCTAATCCGGGGGCGACAATTGACCAAGTTTGAGGGAACATCTGGAGGCCAAAGCGAATTAAGCCGTAGGTGCCGAGTTTAGCCAGAATCCCCCCCAAGAGAATGGCAATCGGGGGAGAAGCTTCCACATAGGCATCGGGTGACCAAGTATGGAGGGGAACCAAGGGAATTTTAATCCCTAACCCCACTAATAGGAGGGTTAGGATAATCAATTGGGCTTGGAGGGAGAGGTTTTGACTGGCGAGACTATCATAATCAAAGTTGAGGCGACCACTGAGGACGACCACCCCTAAGAACGCCGCTAGGATTAAAATTCCCGACAGCGCCGTATAAAGGAGGAATTTCATCGCCGCATAGCCCCGTTTTTCGCCCCCCCAGATGGCAATGAGCAGGTAGAGGGGAATTAACTCCAATTCAAAGAAGAGGACGAAAAGCAGCAGATTCTGGGCGAGGAAGGCGCCAGCCACTCCGGCGTTCACTAAAAGAATGAGGGCATAGTAGAGTTGAGAACGTCCAATGGCGGCGGTACTACTATAAACCACAACAGCCGTTAAAAAGGCATTTAAGACTAATAAGGGCAGAGACAGACCATCTACACCGAGGCTATAACTTAAGCCAATGGTATTGGCCCAGGGGATATATTCAGAAAATTGCAGGCCGCTATTGTTCAAGTCGAATTGACTTAAGAGCCAGAGTGTCCAGAAGAACCCTACTGTAGCTGTCCCTAGGGCAACCTTGCGGGCTGTGGTGCCAGATTTGACGAAGCTAATCAGTAACGCTCCGATTAACGGAATCAGGATTAGGATTGTGAGCATGGTTGATTAACAAGATGTGATAGAGATGAGCGGGATTGCTAAGGGAGTATCCCTCCTAGTTGCCACGTTGGGGACTTATCCCCCCTAGCCCCCCTTTCAAGGGACTTATCCCCCCTAGCCCCCCTTTGGAAGGGGGGAAGAAGATGGGGGGGGACAAGATGGGGATTAGAGGCTGGAAACATAGGGGAAGATGGTTAGAACAATGAAAATCGCGACGCTGAGGATAATAGAGAAGGCGTAAAATTGCGATCGCCCACTGGTGTTATATTTGAGCGTTTCCCCACTAAACACCGTCGCCAAGCCCACCAAATTCACCGCCCCATCAATGATGTAGCGGTCTAACCAATACACCGCCCGAGAAATCCGATCCACCGCAAAAATGATCGTTCCCTTATACAGTTGGGGAGTATAGAAATCATAGGCAAAGAAATCTTGTAAGGCTTGGGAACTCAGTTTGACAGGTTTAGGCCAGTTGGGATTGAGATAAACCAAAGCCCCTAAACCAATCCCCGCTACACTTGACCCCGTAAGCAAGACCGCCAGAACCGGATTGACCACCGCCCAATCGGGGAGCATTTGCCATTGAACAAACAGTAAGGGCAGATGGAGGGTGACACCTGCAACCACGGTCATGGGCAGAACTAGCAACCAAAGCCCCTCCGGGGAACGACGGGTAAAGTCCGTCACGACTCCGGCAAACATCCGCCCAAACAGACGAGTCACACTAAAGGCGACGATGGCATTAACCGCCAACACCACAGCAAACAGGGGGGGATGATTGTCCCAGAGTGCATCGGCAATGGGGACTAACGACCAAAAACCAGCAAAGGGAGGGAGAGCAATCAGGGAAAGACCCCCCACCATCAGGCAGAGGCCGGAAATGGGACGACGGGACCATAAGCCCCCATACTGGGTGAGGTCTTGGCTAATGTTGTTGAGAACAATTCCCCCGGTACTCATAATCAACAGAGACATGGCCAGAGCATAGGCGAGTAGTAAGACCAGTGCCGCTTGAGTGGCCCCAACACCCACCGCGATAAAGATAATTCCCAGATAGGCACTGGTCAGATAGGACAAGACCCGTTTCACATCAATTTGAGCCACAGAAATCAGGCTAGTTCCTACCGCCGTCGCCGCCCCAATGGCGAACACAACGCTAGACCCCAAAGGAGAAAGGGCGAGAATGGGCTGCACTTTAATTAATACCCAAGCCCCGGTAGACACCACGACGGTATTCCGGAGAATGGTGGCAGGATAAGGCCCCTCCATGGCTTCATCCAGCCAGAGGTGGAGGGGAAACTGAGCGCATTTTGCCACCGGGCCGGCAATTAGCGCCAAGGCCAACAGGGTGGCTACGGTAGGGTCAAGGTCTACCGTTTGCGCCCAGAGGGCTAGTTCCCTAAAGTTCCATGTTCCTGAGAGGGGCAAGAGGGCGACCACGGCCATCAACAGAATGAGGTCGCCCACCCGTTTGGTGAGGAAAGCATCTCTTGCCCCAGTGACCACGAGGGATTGATTGTACCAAATCCCGACGATGAGATAAGTTCCTAGGGTGAGGATTTCTAGGATGACGTAGCTAAAGAAGAGGGAGCTACAGAGGACTAGCAGACACATTCCCGCTTCAAACAGTCCGAGGAGGGAGTAAAGACGCGCCCAGCCCCAATCCATCTCTAAGTAGGCGATCGCATAAATTTGAGCGACCAAGTTTAAGCCCGTAATCAAAACACAAGCCCCTAGAGCAACGCTGGACACTTCCAAGTCTAGGCTAATAGTTAATCCGGGGGCATTGAGCCACTCGAAGGAAAGACTATAAGGGGGCTGCTTCCAAGTCTGGATCAGGGCAATCAGACTATGAACAAACGCCATAAACGTCATCAGGGCGTTCACATATCCGGCCGGCCTCGGTCCAGTTCGGCGAATAAATCCCGGCGACCACGGCAGAGCAAGTCCCGCGCCAATTAGCGCATAGCAGGGAATGAGCCAAATGGTCTGGCTGAAAAAATCAGGCATAGAATCACTACCTCATGATTTGGGGCTGGGAATCCACCACTTTGGGGGATAAATGGGGACAATTTTAGGAAATTTTAATGGTTTTATCATAGACAATCGTCTAGACTTTTGTCTCTTTCGATAGAAAGAAACCCACTATTTTTTAAATAATTAAAACTTATCAATAAACAAATTAGCCATTAATTAATGATTCTCGCCCACCGCTCCTTACCCCCCGCCTCGCTCCCTCGCAGGTGGGGGAAGGCGCGAGAAACCCCAGAAAGCCCTGTTTCACAGTCAGGCATAACAGGTGAGCGGTCGGGACAAAAGCGAACACAAAGTTGTTATTTGGTAATCAAACCTATAACTAAATTAAACATTCAACCTATAAAAAATAACCACCCCTTGAATTATGATCAAATCATCCTGCTTTCAAGGTTGCATCCATGCAAAATTTCTTAGATAATCCTTCTGCTAAATCCTACGCTTGGTTAAATCGCACCAAAATTGTGCGAATTTTAGAAACGATCCAAGACTTAATCGTGATTTCTTTGTGTATTGGTTTATTCTGTTTCATGGTCTTGGAATTGCGAGAAATGTTTTTCTCCCTTTTGCCTCCCATAAAATTTCAAGCGGTAACGGCTGATATTCTGTTTTTATTAATCTTAGTTGAATTATTCCGCTTACTGATTATTTACCTACAAGAACAACGGGTTTCAATTGGTGTTGCAGTGGAGGTTTCGATTGTTTCGGTTCTCCGAGAAGTGATTGTGCGAGGAGCTCTAGAAACGCCTTGGGTGCAAATTCTGGCCACAGGCTCATTTTTAATCGTTTTAGCCGGACTGCTCTTAGTGCGGGCTTGGATTCCACCAACATTTGAAGGGATCGACCCAGAAAGAATCGTGACTAAGCGTTACCAAAAAGCGGTCAAAAAGTCGATAATCTCAGACCAACAACGCCCCCAAGACTTGGACTAAGTTAAACCCATAAAGATAGACCAGCCACCCGGTTTTTGCTAAAATCCGGGATTGCTGCCCTTTTGAACAAAAAATGCGCCAAAGCCCCAAGTATTGCACTCCAGTAAAAGAATGGCTATTGTGAACTACCAGACGTTAATTCTACCCATATAACACGGGTTTCCTGATTGGCTGGGTCATAGCCACAATGCGCTCTACCGTGAGTTGTCCCTTTCGAGAGAGAGAAACCCATAATTTTTATGTAGGGCTTGCTGAATAAGTCCGAGAGTTGGGGAATCGGGAGTCGGGAGTCGGGAGTCGGGAATAGGCAATCGTGCCAGTTTTAGATGATCTGTTCCCTGTTAAGAGTTCCCTGTTCCCTTGTTGAGCCTAGCTTAGCATCTGGTGTTATTCAGCAGACCCTATGTAGGGCTTGCTGAATAACTCTGCTCGTGGGGCTAGGGAACAGGGAACAGGAAGGGGGAGCCGGAAAAAGGCAAGCCTTTTTGATTCTTTATCACTAAAACCTTGCACGTTCTCGCTCCCAATCGAAAGTCCTAGTAACAGTGATTAGAGGGATATTCAGCAGACCCTATATAAATAAAAATTATATAAACTCACTCAGGATTTTTGCCGAGTCATAGCCACAATGCGCTCCACCGTGAGTTCTAGACCCAGACCACAATCAGGTAAAAGGTCTGTGCCGGAAAAAATGCGCGGCAAACTCTCACCTTCCCAGACCCAAATCTGCTGACTGTTGCCATCGATTAGCCAAGCCAGTTGTGTCCCGTGGCGAAGACAGTGGAGAATCTTATTCTGTAGGTCTAAGGTGCTTTGGTCTGGGGAGCGAATTTCAATCAACCAGTCGGGAGAGCCATTAAATGGGCCATCCTCATTGGATAAACGTTCAGTGGCAATCACCACGATATCGGGAACAGGTGAGTAGGGTGGGATGATACAGCGCAACTCCTGTATGGCTTCAAACCGATCGGTTTGCTCGTTGATGTAATTCATCAGATTGCGCTGTAAGCGGGAATGAAAAAGAGTCGGCATGGGTTTCTGAACAACACGCCCATCAATCAATTCCCACGCGGGCGAAGACTCAATATTTTCTTGAGTCAAAAACTCTGCGAGAGGGGTTGTGGTGAGGGAGGGCGACATATCTTTCTGGCTGAATCAGGGAACAGGGAACAGGGAACGGGGAGCAGGGGAGATGTCTATTACCTATTCCCAATTCCCTATTCCCGACTCCCAACTCCCCAACTCTCCGACTTATTTAGCAAGCCCTATTTTAACGTTTTTGGCTTGGGCCTTCCTCCCCAGCTAAAAAAAGCCCCAAATCAAGACCGTTCAACCCTTTTCTCCCCTTTCCTCCTCGGGATTCCCCGATCCCCATATCGGGACGCTTGAATTTCCCCAAGAACCGTTTTATAGTGACTTGCGGGTACAGTGGGGCATAGTCTGCTCAAAATCAAAATTCTACCCTTGGGGTTTAATGTGTTTCGTCTGGAGTGAAAAAAGGTAATGAAAATTCTAGTGGTCGGAAATGGCGGTCGTGAACACGCTTTGGTCTGGAAATTATTAGAATCCCCCAAGGTAAGCAAAGTGATTTGTGTGCCGGGGAATGGGGGGACTGCCGCCCTAGAACGTTGCCAAAATCTGCCTATGCGTGTGGATGACTTTGAAGGGATTGCCCGTTTTGCCAATGTGCAAGGGGTGTCCCTCGTAGTGGTGGGGCCGGAAGTTCCCCTAGCCGGGGGAATTACGGACTTTCTCCAAACCCAAGACCTTAAGGTATTTGGCCCGACGAAAACCGGGGCGCAAATTGAATCGAGCAAGTCCTGGGCGAAACTCTTCATGAAAAAAGCGGGGATTCCCACGGCTCAATCTAAAACCTTTATTGATACCGCTAAGGCGAGAGAATATATTACTCAACAGGGCGCGCCGATTGTGGTCAAGGCCGATGGTTTAGCGGCGGGTAAAGGGGTGGTTGTCGCCGAAACCATTACTCAAGCCTATGGGGCCGTTGATTCCCTCTGGGATCAAGGGGTGCGGAAATTGGTGGTGGAGGAATATCTCACCGGGCAAGAGGTGTCGGTTTTTGCGGTCACGGATGGTCTAACCTATCGCACTCTATTAACCGCCCAAGATCATAAACGCATCGGGGAAGGGGACACGGGGGAAAATACCGGAGGCATGGGGGCCTATTCTCCGGCTCCTCTTGTAACTCCCGAGTTAATGCAGCGCATTGAACGGGAGGTGCTGGATCCTACCTTGGCGGAATTCCAACGGCAGAAAATTACTTATTGTGGGGTCTTATATGCGGGGTTAATGATTAGCCCCCAAGGAGATATCAAGGTTTTAGAGTTTAACTGTCGTTTTGGCGACCCGGAAACTCAGGCCATTTTACCCCTGCTTGAAACCCCGTTACATCAACTTCTCCTCGCCTGTGTGGAGCAGAAACTGGCCGACTTCCCGCCCATTGAGTGGAAAGAGCAACGGTCTGTTTGTGTGGTGGCTGCCTCTGGGGGCTATCCGGGGGGTTTCCAAAAGGGAAAAGGGATTAGTGGATTAGAGTTAGAGGCCGAGGATGTGTTTATTTTCCATGCAGGAACTAAACAGAAGGGCAAGGACTTTGTAACCGATGGGGGGCGCGTGCTGGGGGTGACCGCTTTGGCGGAGGATTTTGATAGTGCGATCGCCAAAGCTTATCGGACTATCCACCAGATTGACTTTGAAGGCATCTATTACCGCCCCGACATCGCCTATCGGGTCAAATCGAAACCCCCCGAAGTCACCCCGCCCCCCGTTGTTGACCCCACCCCCGAAGCCATCAAAACCCCAGAAATCACAGAGGAAGACAGCAAAACCGAAGAAATCCCCCCAACCCCCTCCCCGGCATCAGAAACCCCCTCTATCCCCGAGGAATCCACCCCCCCCAAACCACCAGCAACCCCCGATTAATTCGGTATAATGCAGCGTAATCATACCTTATAGTTCTTTCCTTTCCCACAGACGATCTTGTTAACCTTACTCAAGACGATTCGACAAGTCATCAATCGTTGGTGGTCAGAGTTCACCCTCCAAACCCGCCTCATGGCTGGCGCAACCTTGGTTGTGTCCCTCGTCATGAGCGGCTTGACCTTTTGGGCTGTCAACACCATCCAACAAGATGCCCGGATGAATGATACTCGGTTCGGTCGAGATTTAGGATTATTACTGGCCGCCAATGTTGCCCCCTTGATTGCCGAGAACAACCTAACTGAAGTGTCCCGCTTCTCCAGTCGGTTCTATAGCAGCACCTCCAGCGTGCGCTACCTCCTCTATGCCGATGGAGAAGGCCGGATTTTCTTTGGCATCCCCTACTCCGAGGCCGCCGTTCAAAACTCCTTAACCATTCAACGACGGATTCAACTCCCCGAAACCTATGCGGCGAATTCCGACTTGCCAATGGTGCGGCAACATTTAACCCCGGATGGAGAAGTGACAGATGTTTTTGTTCCCATTCATCACGAAGGGCAATATTTAGGCGTGTTAGCAGTAGGCATTAACCCCAATCCCACCGTCGTGGTTTCCTCTAACTTAACCCGCGATGTCACCATTGCTGTGTTTATTTCCATTTGGTCAATGGTGATGTTAGGAGTGGTGTTTAATGCCCTGACCATTACCAAACCTATTAAAGAATTATTAGTGGGAGTGAAAAATATTGCGGCGGGCAACTTTAAACAACGGATTAATTTACCCTTCGGAGGAGAGTTGGGAGAATTAATCAATAGTTTTAATGACATGGCCGAACGTTTGGAACGGTATGAAGAACAAAATATTGAAGAATTAACCGCCGAAAAAGCCAAATTAGAAACCTTAGTTTCCACCATTGCTGACGGTGCGGTGCTATTAAATACTAACCTACAAATTATTTTAGTTAATCCAACGGCTCGCCGGATTTTTGCTTGGGAAGGGGAAGAAGTCGCGGGAAAAAATGTCTTGCACCACCTCCCTCCTAACGTCACGGTAAAATTAACCCGTCCTCTCTATCAAATTGCCCATCGTCTCCCCCATAAATCGGAAGAAGTGGGCGAGGGAATGACTCGCGACCGGGAGGGGGACGAGTTCCGCATTACGTTATCTGAACCCGCAGAACGCACGATTCGCATTTTATTAACCCAAGTTTTTGATCAATATCGGGAAAATATCAAAGGGATTGCCATGACGGTTCAGGATATTACCCGAGAAGTCGAGTTAAATGAGGCTAAAAGCCAATTTATTAGTAATGTTTCCCATGAATTGCGCACGCCCTTATTTAATATCAAATCCTTTATCGAAACGCTCTACGAATATGGCGAGGATTTAAGTGAAGAAGAACGGCGAGAGTTCCTTCACACAGCTAATAATGAAACCGATCGACTCACCCGTTTAGTGAATGATGTGTTAGATTTATCCCGGTTAGAGTCATCTAAAACCTACAAATTAGAGGCCGTTGAGTTAGCTAGACCGATTGAGCAAACCCTCAGAACGTATCAGTTGAACGCCAAAGATAAGGGCATTGAATTAACCCAAGAAATTGAGGAGGAACTTCCCTCGGTTTTGGGGCATTATGATTTACTGTTGCAGGTTTTCGCTAACTTAGTGGGCAATTCTTTGAAGTTTACCGATGAGGGGGGGAGAGTGACCATTCGCGCTTATACCCTTGAGCCGGAAACTAGCGTGAGGGAAGAGGTGCAGAAGGTACGGGTGGAAGTCTCAGACACCGGGACAGGCATTGATCCGGAAGATCAACAGGCGATTTTTGAACGCTTTTTCCGGGTGGAAAACCGCGTGCATACTTTAGAAGGAACGGGGTTAGGTTTATCCATTGTGCGGAATATTATAGAAAAACACCATAGCCGCGTTCATTTAATTAGTGAAGTGGGTCTAGGCAGTACTTTCTGGTTTGATTTAGAAGTGTACAAAGATGATGATTTATTGGCGCAGGCAGGGATTCCCATTGATGTGACGGATTCGAGTGTAATTTAGGGTTTGCTGAATAAAACCGGGCTTGGGGGGCATCAAGGGATGACACCGACGGAAAACCAACCCTACAATGAGAAGTAGGCAACTATTGATCAGGATTGTTCGTCTTAAATTTTCAGGTCTTGATCTATCCGGACTCGTCACTGAATCCGGTGAGGTGAGACTAAGCAGACACAAGGTAAGACATAAGGTAGAGGTAATGAAAAAGATGGGTTTTCCGCAAGTTAAATCAGGATGGATGGGTCGCTGCTGTGCGCCCTTGTTGATGAGTTTAAGCCTCATTGCTCCGGCAATGGCGAGTCCGGGCTTGTTTCCTTTACAAGTGAGCGTCAACTTCCCTAATGCTCCGGCTGGCAGTGGCAGTCCTAGTCGGACGGCTGGGGGGGCTACTCGCACCGGACAGCCTTGTGTTCCCAAAGGGCCTAATGATAAACCCCTGACGGTGATTGTTCCGAGTAATAATGTTGGTAAAACTGTGGCGGCTGAACCAACGTTATTTTTATATGTTCCCCCGACAACGGCTGTCGGTGGGGAAGTGGTGATTTTAGATGAGGCGGGAGAAGAGGTCTACTTTAATGATGAGTTTACCTTACCTGAGTCCTTGAAGACGGAAGGGGGTATTGTTCGCTTCCAAGTGACGGGGGCGGACTTACAAGCTGGGCAGAAGTATGAATGGATTTTCTCGCTTATGTGTAATGTTGATGACCGCAGTAATGATGAGGTGGTGACGGGGGTTTTTGAACGAGTGGAGAGCAATCTAGCAACTCCGAGTCCTGATGAGTTGGGGGCGGCGGAACTGGCCAGTGCAGCGACTCGTTTTGCTCAAGCCGGGATCTGGAATGAAACCCTGATTTATGCGGCTCAATTGCGGGAATTTAATGCCCAAGAGTGGGCGAATTTATTAAGTGCGGTGGAGTTAGAGGATTTGGCTAATATTCCGTTTGCAAATTAGGGTTCCAGCTTGTTCTTGTGAACTACCCCACCCTGCCTAGGCGCGAGGGTGGAGCTTCCTGATTCAATGGGAAGTGCTTTCTATACCGAAATATAGCGAGTCTTATCTTCCCTCCCCAGGCAGAAGTCCTAGTTCCTAAGACCCAAATTTTCTCTTGCAACACAGCCCTTTTTAGCTTGGTTTTCGCTTTGGGAGTTAGTGGTCAAGTCCATCCGGTCCCTGCAAGCGAGGAAGGGGAATTCCGCAACATTTTTGTTAAAAATCGAGACAACCTAGCGGATAAGATTTGTTTAGGTGTCGTTTTTGCTTTTCCCCCGAAATTTCCCATGATGACAAAAAATTGGAAGAAACTGGCTTGGCAATGGCGCGGTGTTTGGATAGCAACTCCTACGGTGACGGTGTTGGTGATTTTATTGCGGACTGTGGGAGTATTGCAGGCCTGGGAGTGGGGGGTGTATGACCAGTTTCTGCGCTGGCGACCGGGGGAACCGCCGGATGAGCGGATTGTGGTGGTGGGGTTGGATGAGGGGGATATTCAGGCAATCGGTCAGGGAATTGTACCGGATGCGGTCTATGCGGAGTTGATTGGCAAGTTACGAGAGCAGAATCCTCGGGCGATTGGTTGGGATATTTACCGGGATCAGCCTGTGAATCCGGGCTATGAGGAGTTGGTGGAGGTGTTGGAGACGACTCCGAATTTAATTGGGATTCAGAAGGTGGTGGGCGATCGCGATCGCGAAACGGTTCCTCCCCCTCCTGCTTTGGCCGCTACGGGTCGGGTGGGGTTTAATGATTTGGTTTTAGACCCAGATGGCCGAGTCCGACGGGCGCTGATTTCCCTAGAGGATGAGGAGGGGAACACGATGCCCTCCTTTGCCACCTATTTGGCCGCTTTATATTTCGCCGCAGAAGGCATTGCACCGGAAGCGGAGGAGGCCACGGGGGACTGGAAGTTTAAGGACAGGGTATTTCGACGCATTGGGGGCAATATTGGGGGCTATGTGGGGGCGGATGTGGGGGGATATCAGATTGTGCTGAACTATCGCGCCCATCCCCAGCCCTTTGAGGTGGTGCCTTTCCGGGATGTGTTACAGGATCGACTGCCGGAGGATTGGGGACGCGATCGCATTATTCTCATTGGCAGCGTTAGCGAAAGTTCTAAAGACTTCTTTTTCACGCCCTACAGTAGTGATCTCCTCTCTCCCCCCGTTCCCATCCCCGGTGTGAAACTCCATGGTCATATTATTAGCCAAATCCTCAGCACAGTTCTGGAGGGCCGCACTTTTATCACCAGTTGGGCGGAACCGTGGGATTGGGCGTGGATTGCTTTGTGGGCTTTATTCGGGTCTACCAGCACCTGGTTAATGCGTCATACTGGGGGAACTCAAACTTTTACCCTACAACGGATAGCGGTTCTCCTCGGCTTAGGTTTAGTCTTGGTAGGAAGTTCCTACGTTGCTCTCCTCTATGGCTGGTGGATTCCTGTTGTTCCTCCTTTCCTCGCCTTTTTGGGCAGTACCGCCGCCATTACGACCTATATTGCCCGCAGTGCCGGAGATATCCGCAAAACCTTCGGGCGTTATCTGACGGCGGAAGTGGTGGCCACCCTCTTGGAAAACCCCGAAGGGCTGAAAATGGGGGGAGAACGGCGGAAAATTACCATCCTCACCTCGGATTTACGGGGTTTTACGGCTCTATCGGAACGCCTTCCCCCGGAAGAAGTGGTCAAAATCCTCAATTTCTATCTGGGATACATGGCCGACACCATCACGGCTTATCAAGGCACTATTGATGAATTTATGGGGGATGGGATTCTGGTGTTATTTGGTGCGCCGACGGTACGGGAGGATGATCCCCGTCGAGCCATTGCTTGTGCGATCGCCATGCAGCAAGCCATGACTCCCGTTAACGAGAAAATGGAAGAATGGGGCTTACCCCTGCTGGAAATGGGGATTGGCATCAATACCGGAGAAGTCGTCGTCGGGAATATTGGCTCAGAAAAACGCACAAAATACGGCGTTGTCGGCTCTCAGGTTAACCTCACCTATCGCATTGAAGGCTACACCATCGGCGGACAAGTTCTTGTCTCAGAAACCACCCTCCAAGCCGCCGGAGACGAGATCAAAATCAACGGACAAAAAGAAGTCTCCCCCAAAGGAGTCAAAAAACCCATCACCATCTACGACATTGGCGGCATCGGAGGAGAATACAACCTCTTTTTAGAGCAAGACGAAGAAGAATTGTTTGTTCTCCCTGAGCCACTGCCTCTACAATATGCCATTGTTTCCGGTAAAGATGTAGGACAAGCCGACTTTAAGGGTCACTTAAGCCAACTGTCTAAAAATCGTGGAGAAATTACCTATAATATGGATGCCCACACCGCCCCCCTCCCCCTAACCAACATCAAGTTAAACTTTTTGGCTTCTCCCCGCTTTCCTGTGCTGAGTGAAGATGTCTATGCCAAAGTGTTAGAAAAAGATTCAGAACCGGGTAAATTTTACATCCAATTTACATCGAAACCCCCTAACGTTAGCCAAATTTTGCAAGACCTTTATCATCAGATGCAACCCTAACCCTGTCCCTTCCCTAGATTTTTCTCACCAATCATTCCCATGATCGAACTGCTTTTTTTAGGCTCTGGCTCGGCATTTACCGTCGGCGAAGACAATTATCATTCTAACCTTTTATTAATTGATTCCGAAAAAAATAAACTCTTAATTGATTGCGGTTCAGATATTCGCTTTTCCCTCCATGATGCGGGATTTTCCCATTTAGATATTACAGATATATATATTAGTCATCTCCACGCCGATCATGTAGGGGGATTGGAGTATGTAGGCTTTACGACTTTATTTAATTCCCAATGTTCCCGACCGAATTTATACACCAGTCAGGATGTAGGTCAGGATCTGTGGTCGAAAACACTGGCGGGAGGAATGGAGGCAATTTCTGGCAAAAGTGCCACCTTTGACACTTATTTTAATCCACATTTTATTGAGAATACTGGATGCTTTAACTGGCAAGGTTTCACCTTTCAGTTAGTCCAAGTGGTTCATATTTTAACCGATGAGTATTTAATGCCCAGTTATGGCTTATTTGTCGAACTGGCCGGGGTGAAAGTTTTTTTAACCACAGATACTCAATTACACCTAGATACAAACGGGAACTATTACGAAGCCGCAGATATTATTTTCCATGATTGCGAAACCTCTCAGTTTCCCAGTCCGGTTCATGTCCATTATCAAGAACTGCGACAACTCCCCCTATATCTTAAACAAAAAATGTGGCTATATGGCTATCAACCCGGCAAGCTGCCCGATGCCCAACAGGATGGTTTTCTGGGGTTTGTGAAGAAAGGCCAGCGTTTTGGCTTTGAACAGGGGACAATGTGCTTATTAGATTCTTCGGGGGAGAGAGAGAAAACCCGACCTTCGTCACTCAGGATAACCTAGGGGGTTGAGACACCAAAAATAATTTTTACCACTTGACCTCCTTCTAAGTCAAAAACCAACATGGGGCCAGCCTCTGTTAGGGGACTTAGGTCACTGTAGACAATCTGGTTTTCCTTTTGTTCGGTCATCTGGTTTTCGTTGATTTCACCTCTAGCGAGAATCCAGCCTAAATTTTTGGCAGCTTCTAGGGTCATGGGTTGGTGAGGTCGGAAGGTGGCCGTTACTCCCTCTGTTCCATAGCCCGCCATCAACAACAGCCCATCGGCAAATTCATAATCTCGGCTATAGTTGCAAATATTAGACCCGACGACTTCTTTGACCGGATAGACTGTGCAGGCCTCACCCCACCAGGGAATTTGTTGATAAAGCTCTCTGGAAAAGGGTTGATTCTGATAGCGGGTTGATATAGAGATCATGGGGCCCCCGTCTACCAATTGGGGGTTATCATCAGGCAGATTGGCGACTTCTGCCACAGAGGGGTTTCCGGATGGACGAGAGGATGTTTCCCCTTGGGGAGTTATCCCCGGCGTTCCATTATTGCGGGTGGTTTCCTCTGCGGGTGAGACAGAAACGGGGCTATTCCCCCCTAAATCCAGGTTAATGGTGCAGCCCATCCCCCCCAACAGGAGGAGAGTGATTAATCCCCACGATGCCATTCTGGGCGGATGGACTGTCATAGAAACCCAAGAAAAGGAAATCATTCGAGTTTTCTCCTTGCTGAATTGTTACAATATCCCGAAAGTATACAATCCTTCCTGACCCTAGGGGAAGATGTGGTTGCTAGATTACTCAAAACCATCATTTCCTTGTTCATACATTCCTAAATTCAAAGCCTGTTTCCCCAACCTGTACAGTCTTTTTTGCGGCAAAAAACTTAATCTCGGAACTTTTTCCTTCCGTCCAACGACTATTAAGCCATCAGTGTTCTGCTCACTCTACAAATTGAGGTGTGAAGATGAAAGGATTATTGAAAAATGCTGCAATGGTGATGTCTACTGCCTCCATTCTTGCTGTTTCTGCAACGATGGCCGCCGCACAAGATGCTCCACAAAAAGGAACAGATGCCAGCTATGTTGGGGGTGGGATTTCTGCGGGTGTTACCCATGATGGACAGCCCGGAAATTCAGCCACATTCGGGGGTAACATCCAAGGACGATTAGCGATTCCTAATGTTCCCATTTCCGCTCGGGGTGCTGTTTTATTCAGCAGTGAAACCAGTGCCATTATGCCTATTGTTTCTTACGATATTCCCGTTGCTAACAATGTCAACGTTTATGTGGGTGGCGGTTATTCTTTCGTAGAACGGGATGGCAAATCTACTCCCTTGGGCAACAGAAACGCCCCCGTTGTCACCGTTGGGGGTGAAGCACACTTAGGGTCTAATATTGTGGTCTATGGTGATGGGAAATGGGGAATTAATGCCTATCAAAACAGCCAAGGAGATGCACTTAGTTTTCAAGCAGGGATGGGTTATCGTTTCTAAGGTTGTTTGAGAGTTAGAGCGTTTCTTTTAGGATAAGTTTTGCTCCGCTTAGGGTAATCTACCGGGCAAGAGAATTTCTAACAATCCTCGATAGGTTGTGGTAGAGGGAATTCAGGAATTCCCCCCACGATCATAAGATTGTTAGCTCTCTTGCCTTTTTCGTCTGGAGATTCGCTGTCAGTTAGTCTGGAAAAACAACTTTAACGTCAACTGCCCCACCCACAAGGGGATGGGGTTTTTCCGGCAATTTTTATAAAAATATCTTATGGCAGCAAAACCCTTGCTATAAAAGGATTACAATTGCTTCATTAAAATAAAAAATGTCTATAAATCTTGAATAAAACTTGAAATAATTTTGATTTTCCCCCATACTAGAAAGTGAAGTAAGGCAAAGGAGGATAATCCAATATATGCCTTTAGTAATGGAAACGTCAGTAGGGACAGCGACATTTCCCTATGGTTTAATTGCCATTACCTTAATTGGTTTTTTAGCCGCTATTACCTTTGGATCTCTAGCTTGGTATAATTCTAAGCGTCCCATTGGTTGGAAAGATAAAGAACGACCTGATTTTCTCCCCAAGGTAGATCGTTAGGCTTAGGTTCTTGCTCAGTGCAAGAGCATGGCACAGCATGATGAGCAAGCGAGATCCCAACCGGATGCAAACCGGGGAGACTGTGCAACCTAACCTGAAAAATTGGCAAGAATTGGAACAAAATTAAGGAGTTCTTTATGGTAAACCAAGAACAAAAAAAGATTCACAAGCCCGAAAATCTCCAGAATCAAGGCGCAAACTACGACCCTAATTTAGTATCGGCAGAAACGGCGGCACGGATGGAACGAGAAGGGGAAAATTTCAAAAATACCCCTACCCCGGAAGGTGGAATTGATACTACGGGCGGTTATACGGTAGACCGGGAAGGATTAGCGAATAATTTCCCGGTGGAACCAGAAATGTATGTTGATGAACCGGGGGATCTACGCGCTCAAGAAATTGAGCGAATCCAAGAGCGTGCGGCGGAATTGCAGGAAGTGAACGAGTCCGGTGGGAAAGGTCCCGGTATTATTTAGGGCTTGCTGAATAACTGGGTTGGGGAATAGGGAATGGGAAATAGGGAATAAGTCTTAATTCCTCGTCTTTCCCTCTCCCCTGCTCCCCTGCCCCCCGTTCCCTCTTTCACAACCGACAAGCTTGGCGTTCGCGATCGCGTTGGGGTTCTTGCCAAGAGTAGGCAAAATGGCTCACGGCGTTGATTTGCGGGAAGTAACGGCGAATGTCTTGCATTTGTGCGTCGAGAGAGGGTCGGTTGCCATCAGGACGACCCCAAAAACCTGCTAAGGCGGGGACAACCCGGGTTTGACTGGGCGCACGACTGACGACGCGCTGGACTTCTTCTAAGATGCAACGGGTATGGCCACAAACGGAATAAACCATGGGATGCCATTCCATTTGAGTGGAAAACCGATCCCAGGGTTGGAGACGGGAATCATAACCCTGTTGACCGACGGGTTGATTGGCTAAGGGGAAAAAGACCGCCCCGGCTGGAAGACCTTGACGCATGACGGGAGTAGCGGCAAAGTTAAGAAAATCAATCACCCCCTGGGCAGCATGGGCTACGGCTAAGTCCCAGAGGGCAGTTTGTAGGTTACTTTGGCTTAATCCTTGCCATTGGGGGCTGCTTTCGTTGGGGTAGAGACTGCGAACGGCTTGGATATCGGAACCATTAATAGAACCCCGATTGAGGAAGCGTTCAATGAGTTCTCGGCCTTGGTTATTGCCTGCCCGTTGTAGGAGGGCTTGACGGGAGGCGGGGCCGTAAATCCAGAGGTCTTGCACTTGTCCGGCTACGGAGTCTTGTCCAGAGCCACGGGGATAGCGGATATAGTCGAAGAGAACCCCATCGGGGCGACGTTTGAGGATGGCCTGCACCAGTTGATAGTAGTCGGTTTGGGCTTGACGACTGTAGGGGTCAATGAAGAGTTGAGAGCCGTCATGAACGACGGCGAGGCTATTTTGACCTCTGCCATTGCGGGCGATCGCACCTTGACGATCAGAACGCACGCCGTAACCATAGCCAAAGTTCATGGTAAAGAGCCAAGCATAAGCTTTTAAGCCCCGCTCTCGACTTTTTTGGATGGCGGTGGCGAGGAGGTCGATATTTTCTTGTCCGGGCGATCGCAATACAGGCAACCAAGGGGTGGGGTTATCATTGGCTGGGAGGAGGACTTGAGAGTTGTAAAACACCTCAATATAGACCTCGTTATAGCCTTTATCAACAATATGGTCTAAGACCTTATCTAAAGCCCCTGGAGCCGCATCACAGGGGTACAGACGCAGCCAAATGGCTTGGGTTTGTGGCCAGTTCCGAGTCCGACATTGGCGCAGCAAATCCCCGTGAGTTTTGATTAAATCTTGGTACTGGCGGGTGGCCTGTTGATCTCCCTGTACCATCCGTTCTCGCAGCGTGTCTTTTTCGGCGATCGCTTGGGGGCTAAATTGACAGTAGAGATTCGTTTGTGCCAAGGCGGGATTATGCCAAGGCAAGAGGCTGCTTAGGGTGGTTCCAATCAGGAGACTGGACACCAGTTTACGCCAAAACTGAGGGCGAAGGGAAAGGGAAAAACTAGAGTTCATCAAAGTTCAATAATCTGCACAATCAATAATCAGCACGTTCTGTTAGTGACGTGAACAGGGTTTTTAGGTTGCCAACCCTGCCAAAACCCCACTATAGCCCCAGTGGAACGATTTCGGACAGAGGGGGAGAGGAGGAATCAAGAATTATTCCCTGTTCCCTAACCCAATTATTCAGCAAGCCCTAAATGGGTATCACTGAGTCTGGACGGCCAAAAAACAGACAATCCCCGCACCAGAAGGCCGGGAATTGTCCAAGAATCTTGACGGTTTTCAGGATTAGAAACCCCGTTTGAGGGAAAACTGCACGTCTTTAAATTCCTTGTGGAGGCGTTTTTTGAGCTTATCGGTTAAGGGGCGACTACCATAGGAACTGTAATATCCTGCTAAACTGTTCAGGGCGGTTTGCATAGTGGTAAAGGAACGCAAACCGGAGACTTTACTGTTACGGCGATACAGGGCTGCATAATCATTCATTTCCTGCCGAGCGAGCGCCTGTTCTGCGGGCAGATTCGGGTCATCATTGGGCAGGTCAATTAAGCGGTCTAAGTGTTCAACAACGGTAATGGTATCTTGAGCATAATTTCCGGTTAAACCAGAGGTAGTGGTGGAAGAACAGCCCACTAAACCAATGACGGCGATGCAGAGCAACGCCAGTAAACGGGATAAAAGGGGTTTCTTAAACATTAGATTGAACTCTATGTACAAAAAATGGCTTGCACTTTATCCTACCTTGTTCGTTGCACATCACCCTATTTATCACTTATCAATTATCAATTTCCCCTCTCCCGACTCCCCATTTCTGGTCGAACAAAGCCCTAAGTTGACACTCCCCGCGCTAAAGCGACGGGGCTTTCAGACTCCCGCACTATTTTCGTGTAAATTTTTCATGGTTTCTACCACGGCTTGAATGGTTTGGGCTTGGACTTGAGTAGAGTCGGAAATTTGCTGAGAACGTTGATTGACTTCCCGAATAGAATGTTGAATGTGGTTTAAAACCTCTCGCGTTATTTTCGTTTGTTCGGTACTGGTTATAACTTGTTGATTGCCTTGACCTGTGGTTTTTAAGATTAACCCGCTACAAGTTTGAATTTCACTCAATTGTAGATTGATGCGTTCCACAGATTGACGACTGCGGTCAGCTAATTTGCGGATTTCTTGGGCAATGACGGCAAATCCGGCCCCATATTTGCCTGCACGGACGGCTTCAATGGAGGCATTGAGGGCTAATATATTGGTTTGTAGGGCTAACTCATTGACTAACTCGGCGACAATGGCGATTTGTTGGCTGTTATTATCCAATATGCTGGTTTGTTGGGCGATCGCATTTACCGTAACTTGTAAGGCTTCCATCTCCCCCTGAGTCCCCCCAATCGCCGCTAAACCCTCTTGAATCGCCCCTAATGCCCCCTGAGCAATCCCCAAGGCATGACGGGAAAAATCGGTCACCTGTTGCGCCGATTCCTTCAACTCGTCCATCTGACGTAACACCCCTTGAATCAGTTGGTTTTTCTCCTGTTCCTGAATTAAGGCCTTCTCCTTCACCGACAGCAGCGCCTTCTGATTGGCCATCTGTTGTTCTAGGGTTTCATTTTGTACAATGGTTTGACGGGTCAAAGGACGCAACAAGAACACCACCCCAACCGCACCCACTCCCGTTAACCCCACAATGATCACCCCAATACGCCCTAATTGGCGATTTAAGGGCTGATAGAGTTCCCGTCGTTCCATTTGTACAGCAATCCCCCAAGGGCTATTTTCTAAGGGACTAAAGGCGATGAGGTGGGTATTTCTCCTCGGACGTATCAGGCCCCGGTTGCCCTCCATTCCTTGGCTTAAACCCTCTTCTAAGGCCGGAGAGAGGGTTCTAGTGCCATCTCGCAAGGGAAACAAAACGTTTAGGGTATTTCCTCGCATTACCCCTAACACCATCTCCCCAGTGTTCCCCAATCCGGTATAGTCGGCGCTCAGGTTTTCTAAACGGTCGAGACGGTACAATAAAATATCTGTACCGATGCGTTGCTGTTGGGGATTGACAATGGGGGCGCTGACGACTAAATAGGGGATATCCCCCACCTCGACAATATGCTGGGATTGCACAGAGGAGGTGCGGGTATCAATCAAGGCCAACACTGAAGCAGGCAGCGCTAGGCCAACGGTAATCCGAGGTTGATGGGTGCGATCTAAGCGGGTAATACTGGCGATGTCGTCGGACTGTTGCAGGGCATCGTTTAAAATGCCTTGAATGAGTTGGACAAATTCCCCTAACTCAAGTTCACCCTGATTAAAGTCATTTAATAGTTCTCTCGCCCGGGTGCGACTGGCAATTTGCCCGGCGACATCTTGGGCTTTGGTCAGATATTCTTCCACCACTAATTTACGGGTTTCTACCGCAAAGATGAGGTTTTGTTCTTCCGCTTGCCGCAAACGTTGAGCCAGGGGCAAAATACTAGCGAGAGCTACTAAGGCACTAATGGTTAAAATGCCCAAGGAGGAGTACAGCAGCAAAACGCGCTGTAATTGTTTGGTGGTCAAGTGACCGGAAAAAGCGAAGGAAAGCATAATCCCAAGGAGAAACTGGCAAGAGGCTATTTATTCCATTGTGCCAATTAACACGAATCCTGCCCAGTAGTAGGGATCGGCATAGGGTGAGTAATTACTTCCTTGACGATTGGCTTTATCTTTAACTAAATCGCTGGCTACCTTGAGGTTATGGAGACAGTGGGGGGGGATTTCTTGCAGTTCGTTCAGCTGTTTTTCGTATAACTGAATTAATTCTTCATAACTAACGGTTCTTAACCAATTTTGGGCTTTATGGAGGGCTTGGGCGGGGGGAATTTGTTCCGCCAATCGTTGATAAAAATACATCATAAATAAGGTGGTGGAAATTTCCGAGACGCGCCATAAACTGAGCAATACATATCTTGTTCCTTTTGTCAAGAGTGTTGCTCCAAAACCTACAAAGTCGTCGGAAATTGGGCTGGCGGTTTTTAGTTGCGCTTCACAGGCGGATAAACAGATGAAGTTCGGGCTAGGATTTTCGAGGGTGAGCCAGTCGGTGAGGGGTAATTCCTCTTTGTTAGCTAAGATGAGGGCGGAGCGTTCTTGGGGAACGGATTGATAGGATTGCCCGGTAAAGTGGAAAAAGTAGGTGGGGGTGGAGAGGGCTTGTAGGAGGTTCTCTGGGGTGGCTTCGGGGCTGGGGAGGGTGTGGCTGGGGAAAAGTTGGGCGATCGCCGCTAATTCCAAATCGGCGTAAGGCATAAAACCTGTGGGGTTTTCCACGCTCAACAACGGCCACTGATTGGGGTTTTCTGCGCCCGTCTGGGGGCGATTTTTGAGGTCAATGGCTAATTTGGCACTGGGGAGATAGGTAATGGTGTAATCCTGTTCACTGAACGGGGTATAAAACAGGATATGTAGGGGCAACAGGTGCAAGTCTTGGTGAGGGACTAAAATTAACTGGCTGACCTGTGGGGGGATTTGGGCTAACAGTTGGGGCAGTTGGAGAATATCGGCTAATTCTTCGAGGGAACTGGTGATTTCCTTGCGCCACTGTTGATTAACGGCCGGATTTGCGTTTTTTTGCCGTTTGCTTTCATAACTTTGTTGCCATTGGCTTAACCACTGACGAAAACGGCTGAGTTGTCGGGGGTGACTGGTGAGGACGGCGAGAGGTTGTTGATACTTTAAAACAAAGGTTGTAATAGCGGCCGGGCTAAGATGCCAGTAAATCATACTGGTTTTCTCGTCCAGGGCCTGCTGCATTTGGGGATATTTGGGGCTGATGAGGCTAGTTTCTGCTTCGTTGGGGTGAGTATACCAACGAATACAGAGATTTTTCCGTTCTTCGGCTAGTTCCAGCGCTTGGGTGTGTTGTTTAGGATCATTGGCGACGGCGAGATGATCGACTTTTAATTGATGGAGGCCGATAAATTGGCGAGAAATCTGGATTTTGTGGGGCGGGTGTTGGGTGCTGAGTAACAATTGATTCAGCATAATCAGGGCAATATTGATGTAGTTTTTGGCGTTTAAATAATTGCCCAGTTGATTATGGGTAATCACTAAGTCCTGCATGACTGCCAAGTAAGCGGTTTCGAGGTGGGGCTGATCTTGGAAGGCATCGAGGGCTTTTTGATATTGTTCAATGGCCTTTTCTAAATAGGGGGTAAAGTCTTCGGGACGATTCTCATGGCGAGAGGCTACCCGGTCGGCCTCCTGGTGGTGTGCCATGCCTTTATAGTGTAGGAGTGTCCCTCTGGCTTCTCGGGAGTCGGCCGCGTCCGGGGCCAAATGACTCAGGCCTTCATCCCAGTTGCGCAGGGCGGCTTCGTAGCCTAGGGGGGAGGGGGCATGATACATCGTCCAGCCCCGATTCCCCCAAGCTTGCCACAGTTCTGGCTCTCGTTCAATGGCTTGGTCAAAATCGGCGATCGCATCGGTATAACGGCCAATTTTGCGCAGGGTGAGGGCGCGTCCATTGTAGGCAATGGCATAATCGGGTTTTAAGGCCAGTGCTTCTTTATAATCGGCGATCGCTTCACTATATTGGCTTAACTCATAATGGGTATTCGCCCGATTGTAATAGGCTTGATAAAAATTGGGTTGAATTAAAATCGCCTGGTTAAAATCCTCTAAAGCCTCCTGATAACGTCCTAATGCCCGTAACACATTGCCCCGATTGTGGTAGGCATCCTGAGAGTTGGGATCTAAAGCTAAGGCCTCCCGAAAGTCCGCCAGCGCTTCGGTATAGTCCCCTAGATTGGCGTGGGCAATGCCCCGACCATTGTAGGCAAAGGGAAAACTCGGCTGTAGGGTAATGGCTTGATTAAAGTCTGCGATCGCCTCCTGATAACGTTGTAACCGCTCCAAGGCAATCCCCCGCCCATTGTAGGCTAAATGGGAATCCGGTTGAATTTCAATCGCCTGGGTAAAATCCGCGATCGCCTCCTCAACTTCCCCCAACTCTAAATACACATGACCGCGATTGTAGTAGGCAAAATAAAAATCCCCCTGTTCCTCCAACGAGCGGTTAAAATGCGCCAAAGCGTCCCGATAGCGCCCCAAATAAAACAACGCCGCCCCACAGCCATTATGAGCATCCGCAAAATCTGGCTGTAACTCCAGCGCCGCCTCCCACAGTGCCACCGCCCCGCTTAACTCCCCGGACACATAGCGCGAGGCCGCCTGATTAAACAACTCAACCGGATTATCCGAAGTAATCGTAGGCAAAATGTTCTTTTGTAGGGAATGACTCAACGCCACCCGATCCAACAACTCCAGCATCCGCGTCCCAATTTGTTTCGCCAGATCCCCCAAATCCCCGCAATCCGTTTCTCCCAGTCGGACAAAATGTTGCGCCAACTCCCGACTTAACTGATTCGCCGGTTGCCGTAAAGCACTACGGCCATAGCGTTGTAACCAGGCCACAAACCAGGGATCATAACGGCGTTCCCCCAACTTCTCCACAACCTGTTCCTGTTGCCATCCCTTGGCAATCCCTTCAATCAGTTGGAAAAACAGCGACTTGTAGCCCTCATTGGTTAGGGGCGGAATCTCCGTCGGGTCAGGAATCCGGGTTTCTGAGCCGAACAGATCATTAAAGAAGTCTTGCAGCCACCGCAAAGTTGTTTCAAACATCGAGTCGGTGTTAAACGAGTTATGAAAATCCCTTTGTTAGCATAACTCAAATTTAGGACGAGATTCTGCGCCAATTCTCCCAAAATTTCCCTCTGGCTGGGATTAGGGGGTGGGGGAATGAATATCTAGAGTCACCTTTCTCGCTGAGTCAACGCCCTTCTTGTCTTGGTGTGGCGATCGCTTGGGCTAGACTGGACAAAAGGGGCAATCCTATTGACCTCACTTTTTTGGCAACCTCCCCTAGGTTGGGTGAAACGAAGTGTAACCCAACATTTTACGCTCAATTGTTGGCTGGTGTTATGGCTTTAATTAACCGGAGGTTGTAGCCAGAAACCGGGTTGATTTTATTGGCTGGTTTGGGGTCTACATTTTGGGCAAAAACCCGGTTTCTTGATTGAAGTGTTATCTCATGTTTTATCCTGAATGGTTGGGTTGCGCTTCCTGTGCCGAACCTACGGAGTGCTGACATTTTGGGCAAAAAACCGGTTTCTTGATTAAAGTGTCATCTAATATTTTATCCTGACATCTACATCCACCCCTTGACAATCTTGCTCGATTGCTTCACGCATCAACTGAAGATCATCAGTAGGAATGCAGCCAGCAAAACGCAATAATTCCTGTCCGGGTGTCCCTTGAGTTTTTGCTTTTGCCAATGAACGGGCAAATTCAAGAACCTGCCCTTGTAAATCTTGGGGCATGACTTTTAATTGTTCAACAACTTGTTCAATGATTGAAATATTCATCTTGTCCTCTTTTCTCCCATTTTACCTCACTTTTTTGGCAACCTCCCCTAGGTTGGGTGAAACGAAGTGTAACCCAAATTTTACGCTCAATTTTTAGGTGGTGTTATGGCTTTAATTAACCGGAGGTTGTAGCCAGAAACCGGGTTGATTTTATTGGCTGGTTTGGGGTCTACATTTTGGGCAAAAACCCGGTTTCTGGGGTTAGGGGTGGGGGATGAGGTTGCGGATGATACGGTAGAGGGTGAGGGCGATAAACAAAATGAGGGCGAAGGGGAAGGCAAACAGACCGAGAATAAAGCACAAAATGAGGTTAAATGTGCCGCGTTGGGCAAATTTAGCAATAGCTTTCGCCCAGTTGGGAATAGGATAGGCAGCTAGGGGTAAATTTAACTCTTGTAAAATGAGTTGTGCTTGTTGAGACGCGGCAAATCCTTCTTTGATTTTGCCTGTTTTTTGATATAAATTACCCAACACAATTAAAGAAGTAGCTTCCCCCCCTCTGTTCCCAATCTCTCGTTTAATCTCCAGAGATTGCTCGTAAAAGGCGATCGCCTCCTGGTAGCGTCCGAGGGAATTGTAAGCATTGCCTAATGAGGTTAAGGAAGCAGTATATCGCCAGTTGTGGTGATCTGGGAGATGATTCACCAACTGCTGGTAGAGTTCAACCCGGAGTAAATTATTGCCCCGTAGGTTCAGGAAATTATCAACATCCTGATCAATATTTCCACCATCATAAATCACATCAAACGCCGCTTCATACTCCCCCAACTCACAGCGATGATAAAACACCTCCAAATATTCCCGCACATCCTCCACCGTCCCCCATTCCCCACGGGCCTTAAACCGACTTGTATAAAACGCGATCGCCCTTAAATGCGCCTCCCTTAAATCCCCCAGCTTAAACTTGAGATACTCCCCAATAAAGGGCTGAAACGTATAAAATCCCCGCTTCTCCTCCAATAAAAACCCCCGTCCCATCAACCCCCGCAAGTCTCTCCCCGTCACCGCTTCCCCCACAATGGCACTGGCCACCTCTGCATCAAACCCCTGACGCAATACCACCAAGGACAACAACACCCTTTGTAATGACTCCGACAAACGGTTAAAACTGGCATCCAACACGGCCACTAACTGCACCGTTTCCCGACGATGATAGGCTGTCAAACCCCCCAATAATCCCCCAATGTCCCCTAATCCTAACCTTCTTAAATCCTCAATCGTCCCCCCTTTCCCTACCTCGTCACGCAATAACCCGGCCACCAAAGTTAAAGTCAAAGGATGCCCCTGTACCTGTGCCACAAACTCCTGTAAACTGGCCTCACTTCCCCCCATATCCAACGCTTGCAGCAATTGCTGTCCCTCTTGGTTTGAAAGTCCTCCCAAGGGTAATTCCGTGGGTTTAACCTGATGTAAACGGGGGACTTCCTGCGTCGTGACGAGGATTTCTGTATGGCGACATTCCCCTACCCACTGCTGCAAAAAGTCCTGATATCCTTCATCCTGCAAAACAGACTCGAAGTTATCCAAAACTAATAAAAACCGTTGTTGTGCTAAACAGTTAATCACCACCCGCGTTAAACGAGTTTCTTCTATTTGTTGTAAATCCTCTAGGGAACGCTTCCCTAAATGTTGTAGAATCCCCCGTGCCACAATCGTATAACTGGGACGCTGCCCCAAATCAATCCACAGTTTATCAACAAAATCCGTCCGCGCCTCAAACACTTTCGCCGCTAGGGTTGATTTTCCCATCCCCCCAATGGCCACAATCACCCCCAATTTCGTATTCTCATCATCCAACCACCCATTGACAATCTCTAAATCCTGTTTTCTCCCCTGCCAATGGGTCACTTGTGGGAGGTTTGTATCCAGAAAATAGGAAACAGCCTGCACTTTTGGCTGTTGTTGTGATTCCAAAAAGCCGCCTATCACCTGAAGAGTGTCTTTGATTTCTTCGGTATTCTCCTTAACCTCTTCTACCGTCTGTTGTAACTGCTTATTTTCTTCACTAATTCCCTTAAAACCTTCTGCTAACTCTCGCCGTAACCTGTCTAAGTTCTCCTGTAACTGGTGTAATTCCTGCCCAAACCAATCCCGCACCTCTGCAATTTTCTCCTGAGTTACTCCCAACTCATGGAGGACGGAATTTAACCCTAAATCTATCTGCTGTCCTAACTGCCGAAATCGTTCCCCATTCCCTTCCAATTCCTGCCGCAGTTGAACCACTGCGGCTAAAGTTTGTTCTAACTCTGGCCCCTGTGGATTGTTTTTCCGCAACTCTTCTAAAACGCTGCCCATTTCCCCCAATAGGGATAACGTCAACCCCGCAAAGGCTTTCCCCCCTTCCTCAAAATCGGCTTTCAATACCTCCCGCAAGGCTAAGGCAAACTTATCCCGTAACTGGGTGGCGACTTCCTTTAACACATTCTCCGGCAAGGTGACTCCCGCTTGGGGACAAAGCCAATACTGCAACAACTCCCGCCAATCCTCCACCTGCAACACTTTCTGATTCACATAATCCGCCGTCCCCTGCTGGAATAGCTCAGAAAGCCCGGTTTCTTGAATTTGGTCAAATTTGACCTCTTGACTCTGTTTCAGGGCTTGGGCGACCTCCTGCCATGCTTTCAGGGTGGTTTTCGCAAGGGCTGTAAGCTTCTGGCTGGATTGGGGATAGGTGCCGGCCTCGGCAATGGCTTTGATAATCAGGGCAATGGCGAAACCTGTGGCGGCGGTTAGGTCGTGATTGGCTAATTTGTCCCCACTGCGACGGAGACGGACGGCAATATGATTGAGGTATTGGGGGATGATGTCGTTGGCGACTATTCCCCCAGCGACGGAGGTGGCAATAGTTCCCAAGATGCCACCACATAGGGCCCCTCCGGCTAGGATGGCTGTGGAGGTGATTAAACGCTGCTGACGCTGGTCTAACAAGTCCATGAACGTTGAGCAAAAGAGGGGGTATGGTTCAATTGTAGCGAAGTTGATGGGGGTGGATGCTCTGGGTTTTTCCCACTATCTCCAGAGGGCAATTTTGAGGGGCTAGGATGAACTCTTAAGAAAAGATTGCGTTAGGATTAAAAAGGGCTTAACCTTGTGGAAAACTCGCAGAAATCTGTGGAAAAGTCCCCTAAATTGTGGAAAACTTGGCCTTAAAATGTAATCTGTTCTGATTGATAACTGGGGGGTTCTACATGAATTAAGACGCGCACGGGGTCAAAACGAGCTTTTAAACGCGCTTCTACGGCTTCTGTGATTTGATGGGCGGTTTCTACATCGGGGGCTTCTACAATGAGGTGCATTTCAATGAATACTTGTCGCCCTAATAGACCCCGTGAGGCGATATCATGACAGTTCATTACGCCGGGTTCTTCCATGACAACGCGATGAATGGCTTCTGGTGCGATCGCCATTTCATCCACCAACCAGGGTAAGTTTGCCTTTAATACCTCCCAACCACTCTTAAAGACTAACAGCGCCACGGGAAAGGCTAACACGACATCCAGCCATTGTAATTGGGGGAGGCTCCAGACTTGACTCTGCCAAATCCCCACTAAACCAAATAACACGGTAATTGTCACCCAGACATCACTCATGGTATGTTTCGCATCCGCTATGAGGATGGGACTCCCCACCCGTTTCCCCTCGGATCGTTCATAAAAGGCGACAAAAATATTAATCCCTAAGACAATTAATAAAATCCAGAGTTCGCTTGTGCCGATTTCGACTGCACTTAAACCTTCTAAAATCCGTTCGACGGCTCCCTGTAATATCTCAAAGCAGGCAATACCTAAAAATGCGGCAATTCCCAAGGCTCCGACGGCTTCAAATTTTTGATGACCATAGGGATGATCTCGGTCTGGGTAAGGGGAGGAGAAGCGGGTGGCGACTAATCCTAATATATTATTGGCCCCATCGGTGACACTGTGCAGCGCGTCGGCCTGTAAGCTGAGGGAACCGGTTAGAATCCCCACGACTCCTTTAATGGTCATGACAATAATATTTAGGATTAAGGTAATCACTAAAACCCGATTAACGGTTTTTCGGTTGTCTTTGAGCATGATTGGACAAGAGGAAACAGGGTTGATGCAATACAACCCTACATTGTAGGGGTTTGTAGGGGGTGCGTCTGAGGGGAGGGGCAATCTTGTGTCGGGTGTCGGGTGTCGGGGAAGAGGGAAGAGTGGGGAAATTATGGACTTATCCCCCCTAGCCCCCCTTTGGAAGGGGGGAACAAGACGGGGGGAATATGTGGGGGAACAAGATGGGGGGGAGTGGTCTGACTTTTTTTTTGAAAAAACTTCCAATCTGTCCCCTTGTCTGGTAAATTCTTTAACAAAAATGTTGCGCAATTCCCCTTCCTCGCTTGCAGGGAGGGGATGGATAGCAACCCAGCAATATACTGAGCGACAGCGAATCCATGATAAAATCAATATATCTTGACCACTAACTCCCAAAGCGAAAACCAAGCTAAAAAGGGCTGTGTTGCAAGAGAAAATTTGGGTCTTAGGAACTAGGACTTCTGCCTGGGGAGGGAAGATAAGACTCGCTATATTTCGGTATAGAAAGCACTTCCCATTGAATCAGGAAGCTCCATCCTCGCGCCTAGGCAGGGTGGGGTAGTTCACGGAAACTACATATTTACCTTAAGTTTCTACTTCCCTTTTGTTAACTTCCGTTAAAAATGACTCCTCTCACCCTTAACCTAAGCCAAGGTTCTGTTTCATTTAGCTTTTCCCGTGAGTCTGCCCAAGACTTGCAGGGGCAGGTGGCTGAGTTGGTGCAACGGTTAAAGGCGATCGCCAGTCAAGGGTCAAGCGCGGGTCAAAGACCTAGCCCCCAACCCTCTCTAGACTATCGCTATACGGGTGATGTGTTTCTGGAATTGTTCTGCAATCCCAATATTTACCCTAGTCCTTTCGCGGCTAAGGTGTTGGTTACAGTCCGAGATGATCGGATTCGCCTGACGGCAGAAGCGGAACTCACTCGCTTAATTGAAGACGTGAATCTGTTTCTAGAACAATAGGGACTAGAAGCGCCATTTTGTTAGCTAATCTTGTTGGCTAGTCTTCTTATAACCTGAGCGAGCGCTGAGATGAGAAAACCTAATATCTGGGTCGAATCTTCCAGACGGGTTTAATGATTAATCCTGAAGTAAATTAGTCTTGAAGTAAATTAGTCTTTCAAGGGGGATTCAAGAAATGGCTTTTAAATGTTGGACTTTTAAATCTTCCGGTTTGAAATTCCTGCACGAAATACAACAATCACAATCCGAAAAAAACCAAAACCAGTAAAATCAAAACCAGTAATGCTAGATCACAAATCGGAGCAATAGGCTCGTTTTTAGAACAAAACATTACTCGTCGATTATTCGGTTAGCTGTTCGTTTGGTTATAGGGTTGAATGGGTCAAAATGCAGAGTTAAAGGAACTAGCCAGCTTAGATTAAATCAGAATATCTGAACTGAACCTTAAACGAAAACCTGAATTAATCGTTTTCCCATTTTTCCGCGCCAATTAAATCGCCAATGCGATCGCGCAGCAAGTAATCACACTGTTCTAACTCATATTCCACACCAACCCATTCCCGAGCCGGAATGTATTGGCACAACACATAAATCGGTTGTTGGCGGCTAACATATCCCTGATCTACTAATTGACGGGCTTCTTCTTGGAGCAAATCAATAGAGTAGCGGATGGGTGCAGTTTGCGGGACGAGCGGTAAGGTGTTGACAGTCATGGTTGATGTTACCTAATATCGAGCTTTTGTGTGAGTAGCGAATCACCCCTAGCGGGATCTTCGTTCTTATTCAGTATAGAGAGTTACAGATTCATTGGATACCCAGATAAGAATAACAAAACCTTGGGAATTCAGAATTCTGCCTGTAAGTCTCGACAATTTATTCTGCGTAAAAGGGGGCGCACCAGTTTCTAGGTTTAGCGTCTAGATGTTTGCTGTCTAGGAGTTGGGGACTCAGAAATCTGAGAATCGACTCATTAACAGAAGTTATATAAACGCCTGAATCTCTTGTCCAACGGATGCTTTAGCACTTAATAAAATGTTACAAGCTAAACCTTGGGCTAGGGGCATCTGACCATAGGAAAAGACCCAGGGTAAATCGGAGGGCTGGTGGTGATGAAACCAATCGAGCAGATACGGACTACCGTAAAGAGCCAGGGCTTTAATTTGCTGGTTTCTTAACAATCTTTTCAATAATTCCTCGATTTTTGGGGTTAAGCCCGCATGGCCTCGGAACGGATTACCCCGAATAAACACCTGTAAAATCAGGGGGATATCTTCTGGACAAGAGAAGGTAGACAAAAGTTCCTGATCCACACAGTAGGGACTATAACCTAAGCGTCGGGGCGCAACAATGGCGGGGGCTTGTTCGGTGAGGATATCCTGACACTTAAAGCGATCGCCCACTAACAACAAATTCAGCCCGCCATGAGGAATGGGCGGCACGTTATAGGGTAAATCTCCCCCCCACTGCATAGACTCCCGTAGAATTTCTTCCACCGTTGCCGTTGCTTCGGGGGTGGCTACGAGGCTTAAATCTAGGGAAATTCCCGCCCCCTGAGCCTTGGGGGGGGAAAATAACCCCAGTTTTTCCTTCGCTCGTTGAATGCGCTGCCAAGACTCTTGAATGCGACTGGGAGTAATTCGTCCCCCTTCAACGGCGCGCAAAATCCCAGCGAGGGCGATTTCTGGATGGGGGGGCATCAGGAGGATATCGGCTCCGGCCTCCACGGCCCGAATACAAACCTCCTCGGCGGCGGCAAATTGGGCTACACCCGCCATGACCAGGGCATCAGTGACGATCAACCCTTCAAAGCCCAGTTTGTGCCGCAATTGACCCGTGAGGATAGGCCCAGAGAGGGTGGCGGGGGACTCGGTATCCCAGGCGGGAATCAGGAGATGAGCGGTCATCACGGCATCAACTCCGGCCGCGATGGCGCGCTGGAAGGGGGGAAGTTCCAACTCGGCCAAACGTTCGGCACTGTGGGGGAGGACGGGCAGGGTAATATGGGAGTCCATCGCGGTGTCGCCGTGACCGGGGAAGTGCTTGGCGGTGGTCAAAATGGGGTACTCTTGACACCCGGCGATAAAGGCCGAGGTCAGGGCTTCCACCTGTTCCCGAGTTTGCCCAAATGCCCGGACATTAATCACCGGATTCTCGGGGTTATTATTCACATCTACCACCGGGCCAAGAAGCCAATTTAAGCCCAAGGCGACGGCTTCTTGGGCGGTGATTTTCCCCATTTGGCGGGCATAGTTTTGAGCGAACTGGGGATCGGGGATGGCGCTGAGGGTCATGGGGGGAGGAAACCACGTCGCACCGGGGAACCGATGGCCGACTCCTTCCTCAATATCCGCCGCCAAGAGTAGGGGGGTTTTCGCCCAGGCTTGGAGTTGTTGCGATCGCACAGCCAACTCTACCGCCGTCCCCCCTAACAAAATCACACCGCCCACATTGAGACGGCTTAACCAATCTTCTAACTGGGCGGCGGTGGCTTCCCAGATGGGGTAACGGATTTGTTGGTCAAACCAATGACCAGAAGCCCGCACCACGATCATCTGTCCAATTTGTTCAATCAGGGAAGGGTGGGGCATTATTCCTCCTCACCCCACTCGTCGCCCTCCTCAAATTCCGCCTCAAACTCCTCTTCGGGGTGATTTTGATTAATCTGGTTGAGTAAATTCAACATCCGATCTCCCCGTTCAATGGAACGATCTTCGAGAAAAATCACCTCTGGAGTTCGTCTTAAACGGATGCGGTGTCCCAGTTCCCGGCGGACGTAACTGGTGGAGGATTTTAACCCCGCCATCGTTTCGGCCCTAGCTTCGTCGGTGCCGTAAATACTGACAAAAATCTTGGCGTGTTGTAAGTCCCCCGACACATCTACATCGGTGACGCTGACCATGCCTGCTCCTACACGGTCATCTTTGATGCCATTAAATAATAACTGGCTAACTTCGCGTTTAATCAGCGAGGAAACGCGAGAAACACGACGACTGGTAGCCATAATTTTAGTCCTCTTGAAAGAATCAATGCTGGGGTTAAGTGGTTGGTGGGTCTAGGGGGTGTTGTTCCCTCACTTCCGACTGGGGGCTGATTGCCATTTAAGAGCCACAATAACCCGTTTCTAGTGTGACACAATCCCCGGCAAAAAGGGACGAGTCCCCTCGATCCTAGACCCCACCTAGTCCTAACATTCCCCGTAGGGTGAGCAGGACAAACATCCCCCCCCCAAAAACAATCCCGAAAAGGGCGATCGCACTAACCGGATTTTTCAACAAGGGCTTTAACCAGCCAAAAATGGAGAAAAAGATCCCTAACGTAAAGGTGATAAAGTAGCGAGGATAGCGTGAGACGTTTTCCCAAAAATCCTTCATGGCGGCAGCAAAAAATAGGGTTTTAATCTAGGACTGTTCGGGCATTGTATCGCATTCTTGCCCTTGGGCAAATGCACCATTAGAAGGAACACAGGAGAACTCAACGGGATGCTAGATCATAGCTTGCTTCTGCTTTTGGGGGGCTTACTCTCAGGACTATTAGCCGGATTGTTGGGCATTGGGGGGGGTGTGATTCTCGTTCCCATCCTCGTCGCTTTAAATTACCAGCCCGTCCAAGCCACCGCCACCAGTACCCTCGCCATTCTCTTAACGTCCACCTCCGGCAGTATCCAAAATTGGCGCATGGGGTACCTCGATTTCCGCCGCGTCTTAGCCTTAGAAGGCCCCGCTTTAATCACCGCCCAACTGGGGGTATTTATTGGCGATCGCATTGCCCCCTACCTCCTCCTTGCCGCCTTTGGCGCTCTCCTCTGGCTCAATATCTACCTTGTCACCCTCCGCAAAAAACTGGTTCAACAAGCCCCCGATCAGAGAATCACCCCCCGGATTTCCCCCCTCGTTGCCCGTTTAGGCACAGGGGCCGCCGCCGGACTCCTTGCGGGCTTATTCGGCATCGGCGGCGGGGTGATCATGGTTCCCTTCCAAATTTTGTTACTAGGAGAACCGATTAAAATTGCCATTCAAACTAGCCTAGGAGTCATTGTCATTACCACCTTTTCCGCCTGTTTAGGTCATGCTTACTATGGCAATGTGTTATGGATTCCCGGCCTATTATTAGGGACTGGTGGGTTAATCGGCGCACAGATTAGCACCCGGTTTTTACCCCGCCTCCCCGATCGAGTGGTTGATCTTTGTTTTCGTTCCCTTTTAGCCCTTTTATCCCTTTACTTTTTTTGGCGCGCTTGGAATGTTTATCCCGGTTAAGTAGGGAAAACAAACCATCAGTAATTTTTCGGAAGTCATGGTTCATGACTTCCGAAACCCCCCCATTCCCCAGTCCCAATTCCTAATTTTTAATTATCCTCTATCGGCGTAAAAATGTATTTAAAGATACAGCAAAACCGGGCAAAAAGCTAGAGTATTGAGAGATTTATGTCTAGATTAGGGAAAACTCCAAAGATAATCTAAATCTTTAGAAGAACCAGAAATTAGGATATAAGACTAGACTTTGGGACAAAACTTTGACATATTAAATCAGTTAATTGTATAAGTTCAGAGTCCATAGGATGGGGGTTAATCCGTCTGTTATCTGTCCATTGCGCTCCTTCCTAAAGGATAGTCAGAAGCTGCCTAAACGTCGATTAGGACTTGAGTTGATTAGGACTTGAACAGTATGGGACAACTCTCCCCTCGGGGAGTGACTCTGAACCTGCCTTTCTGTTCAAATCCGTTACCAGAACGTGCCAGAATTTTGAGAAGTGTCTTCAATGATGTCTAAATCAACTAAAACACCTAGAAAACAGACTCGGCAGAGATCCGAGTCCTCCCCTCTTGTGCGGGAAAACTATTATCTCCAGTCGGTTCAGTGGTTATTGAATCGGTTTTCGCCCTATTGGTTAGCTTGTATTCCCTTAGTGGCCATTTTAGTGGTGCTGTGGGATGGCGTAGCCGTCGCTCAACACCTCTATGACTTGGACGAAATGGATCTCACGGATCCAGCCTATCTCAAAGGCACCTTGGATGTGATCTTCATCCTAGCCTCGGCTATTTTGGTGATTTTCATGAATGCGGGTTTCGGGATGTTGGAAACCGGATTCTGTCGTCAGAAAAACGCCGTGAATATTTTGACCAAAAACCTGATCGTTTTTGCGATCGCCTCCATTGCTTACTGGGCTATCGGCTTTGCCTTCATGTACGGCTCTGTAGAAAACGGTTTCATTGGTCTACAAGGCTTTTTCCTCGCCAGTGATGACCCCGGCACCTATGGATTAGATCCCTTCCCCGAAGGTCTACCCATTTCCGTTTCCTTCCTCTTTCAGGTTGCCTTTGCGGGAACTGCCGCCACCATCGTTTCCGGTGCAGTGGCCGAACGGGTGAAATTCCTCGACTTCCTGATTTTTAGCATCCTGCTTGTCGGGATTTCCTACCCCATCACCGGACACTGGGTTTGGTCTGATGGTTGGTTATCAAGCATGGAATTTCATGACTTTGCTGGGTCCACCGTCGTTCACTCTGTGGGGGGATGGGCGGCCCTAATGGGAGCTTCTATCCTCGGCTCTCGTCGCGGCAAATACACCGAAGATGGCAACATCAACGCCATCCCCGGTCATAACATGAGTATTGCCACCCTGGGCTGTTTAATCCTCTGGATTGGCTGGTTTGGCTTTAACCCCGGTTCTGAATTAGCCGCCACCCCCAACGTGGCCTATATTGCCGTAACCACCAACCTAGCGGCCGCCGCCGGAGGCATTACTGCCACGATCACCTCTTGGACTAAAGACGGTAAACCCGACCTTTCTATGGTCATCAACGGCATCTTAGCGGGTCTGGTAGGTATTACCGCCGGATGTGATGATGTCTCCTACTTAAGCGCCGTGATTATCGGCGGCATTGCCGGGGTGCTGGTGGTCTTCTCCGTGAGTCTCTTCGACAAAATCAAGATTGATGACCCCGTAGGGGCGACCTCCGTTCACTTAGTTTGCGGAATTTGGGGAACCATTGCCGTGGGTCTGTTTGGCAGTGCGAATATTTGGGTTCAATTATTAGGGATTGTGAGCATTGGCGGGTTTACCGTCCTCTTTGCCACCATTGTCTGGTTTGCCCTGAAATTCACCTTGGGGATTCGCGTATCCGAAGAGGAAGAGTTCCAAGGATTGGATATCGGGGAACATGGCATGGAGGCCTACAGTGGCTTTGTAACTCAAACTGATACCTTTGCCGGGGGGAGTCCCTTGGGGATTAGTGGCAGTAGTGATCTGCCGTAGTCACCCACAAGAAGGGGGGAAGTTCCCCCCTAGATATCTGTCTAATGATTACTAACTCGATCTACCTTTTGCCTTAGAATGTTGGGAAGAATGCAGCATCTCGGTAAAAGGTAGTTTTTTTGCAGTTGTTTTCGTGATCCGTATGGTCTGGGAGAGAATCTGTGTCGGCCCGATTTAAGCGCTATTCTCAGGTATCGTTTTTTTCTCTGGCAGCCAATGGTCTGCTGTTATTAGTGTTAGCTTTGCTCTGGCAACGGGATGCGGCTGTCTCAGAGGTGGCCTTAGCCAACTTTTCCGGAGCGTCGATGCAGTTATTGGCCAGAACCCCCATTCCCTCAGAAGTGGGTCAACAGCATAAGTTAAATTATCAACAGTGGGTAGACTTGTTAGGGCAAGAAGCCGCCGTTATTGCAGACAAACGCCCGGAAAATTTAGCCATTTTGTTGGGGGATTCTATCACCCTCTGGTTTTCTAAAGACTATCTACCTCCGAATTACACCTGGTTAAATCAGGGGATTTCCGGCGAGAACACAGTGGGGTTATTGCGACGGCTGAACTTGTTGGATACCACCCAACCGGAAGTAATTTATGTGATGATCGGCATTAATGACATTTTGCGCGGTACTGGGGACGAGACGATTTTAGCCAATCACCGCTTAATTGTCAGTCAGTTAAAGCGATCGCACCCCAGAAGCCGGATCGTCCTCCAGTCCATATTACCCCACAGTGCAGAACGGGCCACTTGGGAAGGGCGCGATCGCCTGCTGAACATCCCTAACCAGCGCATTCGTAACCTCAACCGTCAACTAGAAGCGATCGCCAAAAACGAGCGGATCTACTTCCTCGATCTTTACCCCCTCTTCGCCGACACCCAAGGCAACTTAAAAATGGAACTCAGCACCGACGGTTTACACTTAAATGGGGAAGGTTACAAAATCTGGTCTACCGCCCTACAAATTTTTAATCAAGTCATTTATCAACGAACCGCCGGCCGTTAGCTTTCCCTCCGCAAAACCCCCTTTCAATTGAGACAATTAACCTTTACCATTTAATTGGGAGAACCTCCCTTAACTTCAAAAAATAATTAACATACCCAACCATTCTAAACCAAATTCATGGACACTAAAGCCTTTAAAAGATCCCTCAACCAATCCGACAAATATCATCGTAAAGGATTCGGCCATCAAGAAGAAGTCACCGGACTGCTAAACACCGAATACCAAAGTAATTTAATCCAAGAAATTCGCCAACAAAACTACACCCTCCAACGGGGCAACGTCACCATCCGACTCGCCGAATCCTTTGGCTTTTGTTGGGGCGTAGAACGCGCCGTTGCGATGGCCTATGAAACCCGCCAACACTTCCCCAGCGAACGCATTTGGATCACCAACGAAATCATTCATAATCCCGAAGTCAACGAACGTTTACGCCAGATGAACGTCGGATTTATTCCCGTCGAACAAGGGATTAAAGACTTCTCCCTTGTCCAAGAGGGAGATGTCGTAATTTTACCCGCCTTTGGAGCCAGCGTCTCAGAAATGCAGCTTTTAAACGATAAAGGCTGTACCATTGTCGATACGACCTGTCCTTGGGTCGCTAAAGTTTGGAACTCCGTAGAAAAGCACAAAAAACGGGATTATACCTCCATTATTCACGGCAAATATAAACACGAAGAAACCGTAGCTACCAGTTCCTTCGCCGGAAAATATTTAGTCGTCTTGAACCTAGAACAAGCCGAATATGTGAGCCACTACATCCTGAACGGGGGCGATAAACAAGAATTTTTAACCAAATTTGCCCATGCTTATTCCGAAGGCTTTGATCCCGATACAGACTTAGACCAGATTGGCATTGCCAATCAAACCACCATGCTCAAAAGTGAAACCGAATCCATCGGCAAACTCTTTGAAAAAACCATGCTCAAAAAATACGGCCCCACCACCTTAAACGACCATTTTATGAGCTTTAACACCATTTGCGATGCTACCCAAGAACGTCAAGATGCCATGTTTGGCTTAGTGGATGAACCCTTAAATTTAATGGTTGTCATTGGGGGGTACAACTCCTCCAACACAACCCACTTACAAGAAATTGCCATCGAGAAAAATATTCCCTCCTATCACATTGACTGTGCCGATCGGATTAAAGAAGGGAATGCCATTGAACATAAACCCCTCGGACAAGATTTAGTCCTGACCGAAAATTGGCTCCCCGAAGGGGAAATAGTCGTCGGGGTAACATCCGGCGCTTCCACTCCCGACAAGGCCGTTGAAGCCGTGATTGAGAAGATTTTCGCCATTAAATCCGCCACCCCCGCCCTCGTTTAAGCCGATTAGTGAAGCCAATCATCCCCCATTCTCTTCTAGTCAGTGGGGGATGATTAAATTAAGGGCGATCGCGCTTGCTCTAGAAAATACGACCTAGACGTTCCCGTAATTCAGTCGCTGCCGCTTTCAAATGTTCTGGGGTGTGACCCGTTGTTTCAATAGAAACAGCGATATGAGATTGATCACTATCATGTAAATGTAGCCAAAGCACTTTACGCCCATCATCTAGATCCCGTGGTGAACCTTTAACCCCATTTTTAGGAGCATAAAAGGCTTGAGGGTCAAAACGAACTAAATCAACCCAAGGTAAATCTTGCAGAATTTTCTCAACTTTTTTCCAACTTTTAGGGCGATGATGGCCTTGTTTTTCCCCTTGCACTTGAATCACTTGATTACGAGGTCGTCCAGAGTCTGGTAAATTGCCCCCATAGTTACGCTGAACCCGTTGTTCCGGTTGTCCACTGGTGTTAATATAGGGTAAATAAACCAACGCCTTATAAGCTTCGTGAATATAGCAAACAGGCACACCCAAAGCATTTCCCACCAATCCCATCACCATTGTTTGTGCTTTAAATCCCCCCGTTGCGGCCAAGGTGACAATTCCATCCCCTTGTTGAATACGTTCCCGTAGAAGACTCGCCATTTGTTCCAATGCCGAACCCGATTCATCTAGTTCATAGTTAATATCAGGAATAGGTTCAATATCAACATAATTCTGTTCGAGGCAGGTTTTAAAGTAATTTTGTAGCACTTCCGCACATTCTTGACCGGAGGGAGTAGCAGAGTGGAGGAGGAGAATGCGATCATTTTCATCTGGATCAAGTCGCCACAGGGTATTAGTTTCTGCGCTGATCAGTTCTAACTCCGCCGTTTTCATCCAACTCAAAGGTTCATCAATACTGTTAAAAATACGCTGATCTTCAAATCGATTTTTGTTTGTTACCCAAGGGCGTTTTTGTTCATTGGGTAAATCGCGGTCAGGGTTAGTGCGTAGGGATGTCCCTACAGTCATAATGATAGTTTGCATGGTTTTTAGAACTTAAAGTGATTGGTTTAATTGAAGCAAGAATTGACAAAAACTTTTGATATCTTTGTTTAATTCTTCTTCTTCAAAAGCTTGTTCAACGCCCATATAAAAATTCTGCAAACTGAGTGCTGCGGTTTGAAGATAGTCTAAATCTCCGGTATTTGTTGCTTTTTTAGCTTGAGAAGTTGCTGTTTTAACGGCCGTTTCAATTTTAGTTAATTCCTGATTTAATCTAGCAACTAAAACGTTATATTTACTCATAGCTCTCTTCCTTTTAAAATCGCTTCTAGAATTTCATCTCTAGCAAATTGAACCTGAACTAAGTCAAACTCAAATTCACTTAATCCTAAAAGTTTTGATACTGCTTTAAAGTAGTTTTTTTCAGGAAGATTTCAAACGGCTAAATCAATATCTGAGTTTTCGTGAAATGTTTGATTGAGTAATGAACCAAATAGCACAACACGAGAAGCCATAAACTCGGTTTTAAGCATATAGGCTGCTTTTTGAGCAATTTCTAAGCCATGAGTCCGCCGTTTTTCTAATGCGGCTAAACGTTGTTTTTCATGTTTTCTGGCAGAAATTAAATATTCCTGCATTTGTTGGGTTGATATTTTCATCTGATTATCCCAGTTCTAAAAATGTTAGAAATTTTGTTGTGATGATTTTTGGCTTGATTAATGGCATTCGAGTAACTTTCACGGTTCTCTTCGAGGGAAGCATGAGCAATTTGCTTGCGAATAGAGTTAACTGTATCATATTCTCTCTTAAGCTCACTACTTCGGTATTGGGAAAACAAATTTTTTTTCATTTGCTCTCTATCATCTTTAGTGTTGACATCCTGATTGTGTATCTCACATAAATATGTGATTATCGACTCAGTTAGAGTAATATAACCAGCCGCATATCGATCATTTTCAAAATACCATCCAGCCAACTTAAGCTGAAACTCAGATTCTGTGTCTGATGTATTAGAAAATTTTCTAACAAATCGAGTCAGAGTTTCTTTGATATACTTAAATGGCCCTGGAATAGAAATATTTGTAAGTGAACGATTGAGGGGTCTAGCTCGATCACGTATAGCAGGTAGGTAATTGATATTAATGGCTGAGGATAGCTGACGTATCTGATCAGAAACGGTAGATTCTCCCTGTTCTTGAAGGAGTTGAGCAATCAAATTGCCATCACCATAATGGTTCAAAATGTAACTACCCTTAATCCAATCAGTCATATCAAATAGAGATTTGAGATCAATTACAGGTGTATACCCCATTTCTCTAGAGATATCTAGCATCCCGTAGTAAACGCCAGCAATTCTAATGTTCTCATTTTCAGGTAAATCTTTGATAAAGGTTAAGACCAAAAACAGAAATAGGGATAGAGAACGAAATGAGTGGGTGATATCAATGTAAACTTCATCTCCACTTTTCAGAAGTTTAACAACTTGGGAGATTAAATCAAGATTTTCCCAAAGTTCTTCATTGTTTAATCCATATTTAATCAGAATGCAATCAGATCGTTCTCCTAAAACATCCTTAACAGGAGATAGGTTTAAATCATCAAGATTAGTTTCATGGTTCATAGAATCAATCTTTTCAGCCAATTCAAGCCAATATTCTTGATTCAGATTTTGTTTATTTTTTTCACAAAAAAAGCGGTAAACTTCTTCCCACATAGATCGGACAGTACCAATAAAAATAATTTCATCTAGTTCAAGATGATCGTACAATGCAGAAGCCATAAATCGATTTTTGTAGCTTTTTCCATCAATTTGATAATCTGCCTCCTGATATTCACGATCAGCAGCAGTTTTGTCCTTAAATCTTCCACCTACACCTAAAGGGGAAATCAAAATTTTAGCCATCACTAACACCTCAAAAAGATTAATAATCAGATTCTATTTATCTTTGCAAAGCCTTGTTTGTATTTTCAGATTTGCCATCAGGTCGCGGGTTTATTGGCAACCCATCTCCTGTCACTAAACTAGGTAAGCTAAAACGTTCACCTCCTTCGTTATCAGTAAACCATTCGTAATTTTTACCCCCTGGATCAATTGGATGATTGAGTCGTGGATAATGAATGGGTAAACCATCCTCAAAGCCTTTCGCGCAATGAGAGAAGGCAGCAATAAATGGAACTTGCTCAAAAGGAGAACCGTAAGCAGATTGAACAGCATTACGATATTTTTCTATGAAATCATCTGGATTGATTATCGGTTGAGAAATTTGATTCAGGGATTTATAAAACTCTTTCCACTGTTCTCCATCGCGTAAATCACTGTTTTGCCAATCAACCTCAAGACGAATACTGCCAAAGCCTAACGGTTTGCCTCCACCCAAACGATGATAGGCATTTTCTGGTAAAGTCAATAACCAGAGTAATGCACCCAGTTCAACATTCGATAAATTTATAATATCAATGTCAAACGTAAATTCTGTGTGTGAATTTACCCAGCCTTTGATTGATTTGTTTTGAGAATCGCGCTCGTTTTCTCCACTCGGACGGCGATATTCTTGATAGTGATTTCCTCCTAGGTCTTGATTAGTTCGATCGTCCATGGGATTATCCCAATAGCGATCGGGTAATCCATTGTGATGGGGATAAACTTTACGACCTCGTAATCCTCGCTCCGTACTTTCATAGCCATATTCTTTGGCTTTTCCTTTCTTAATGGGTGTACCGTTTTTATCTTCTGCGGTGTAAAAGCGAGTTTGAGCAGGTTTTGGCTCTCCTAGAATAGCGAGAGGAAGCCCAAGACCATTAAAGATGGTAATTGCCTGTTCTGGAGGGGTTTGGCATTGTACACTATGAACTCTTAATTGCCCTTTGTAAGCATTCGTATTTGATGTTTTTTCTTTGGGTTTTCGATTTTTTTGATTAACCCAACCAAAAACGCGATCTGCTGGAGATAATTCAGAAATATCTACCGCAGGATGTAGAGATTCTGGCAACAAATCGGCTGGCTTTTTATCATAAAGTCGTCGAGAAATTGTGACAGGCTGTAAAGCGATAATATCACTTGCGTGTAAATGCTTCGGATCAAAGCTTGGATCGAGTTCAACGTAGCAGAGTATTCCCTCCGTGAGGTTGCGCTGGTTAGAGTCGTAAACATGGCGTGACCATGCTGTTTCTCCGGGCTTATTTCCTAGATAAGCACTGGGAGACTGATTTCTATTTCTTCTGTTTTGTAAGTCTTTTTCATGAACTTTTTGATAGTCAGAAATCAAATTTTCCCAAAGCTCGGTAATCGCTGAATTAACCTTGACGACAGGATCTCGGTCATGTTGTATAAACACCCGTTCATTCTGTTTACCGCCAATATTGGCACCTGTTACGCACACCCAGCCTAGTTTCCAATCACCACCGGGTAGGTTGTCATTGTTGCAACGTTCAATCTGTGTGATTTTACCTTTGTTGAGTCTGACTTGGACGCGATCGCCATGTTGTGGCAATTGTTGAGTTCGTGAATATTTCAAGGCAACCCTACGCTCTCCTTTGTCTGGATCCCGTCCCCTTTTATCATAACGAGGCAGTTTGGCTGCTCCTCCCACACAACTCGATTCTTCTAATATTCGGAGATACAGTCCATCTTTACGCTTTTCAATGCGTGCAGGTTTAGCCGTAGTTCCCTCGGTGGCAGGCATTCGATAAGCTAATCTTGCATCATGCTCTTTTCCAAACACCGATAACCGTGAGTTCGTGATGGCTTCGTAAGCCGATCGCAGCATCCCTTTAATTGAAGTTGGCGGCAGATAAGGCTTACCATCTACGTCCAATCGCACCGGATATGTTTTGTGACCATTATCATCTTCCCTCATTTCTGCGGCATCAGGAATGAGTAGAGGAGTGACGGTGGTAAGCTTGACAGCAATTCGACCTGACCAATGATCTGGTAGATACCGACCATGACCAACGGGTTTGCAATCCCCTAGTTCTAGATCATCCGTCTTGCGGGGTAAAGCAGGGACAAAATTATAAGGGTTGTGGAAATCGCCTTTTACCCGTTTTTGCTGTTTGACAGGTTGAGTTTTTTGCGGTGTGATTACTGGCTTAACTTCTTGACGATCCCATTCTTGACCTTGCTCCCAGATACGATAAGGATCATTATTATCGTTACGCTCAAATTCAACTTGAGTGTCATTAAGATTTTGCAGTGACTGATTTTTCTTTTCTGTCAATGCGATAGAAAGCCATTCATCTTTGATGTCAAGTTTGACCGTTTTAGTTTTTTTAACGTTTTGGCATTCAAGCTTAACAACTGTACGTTTAGTTCTCTTAGATCCTTCAGTAATACAAATCAGGTTTCCAGATTCAATAGTCATTTTCTAAATTCCTCTTAAGTTTCTAAATGGCTTGAGTGGTTGATTTTAAATTTTGCTCAAACAAATCATTAAAATGATTACTTCTAAGCTAACTGATTAATTATTTAACTAAGTTTTGATTGTCATAGAAGATAATTCAAGTAAACGTTCTTCAATAACGACCATATTTCCATACTTGTATTGTGCAATATATTCCTGAGTTCTCAAATACATTCGTTTTTTTTGTTTTAACTCACCATTAAAGGGAATATCAATTTTGTCAATGCGGGCTTCTGTGAGTCTTTGCCAGCCTTTTTGGAATTTTTTTTGTTTGGAGACGACTCGATCCCAAGGGACGATTTCTCCCCACAGTAAATATTGCTGTTTAATAGAGTCCTGATACTCTAGGGACTTTTCTAGAAAATTGTTGGGAGTTGGGACTCTGTTTTCGGATAGCAAAGCCACTTGACCTGAACCATTTTGAACGTTAAGCCAACGTAATTCACATTCCGGGTTAAAGATTTTCGCTTCAAAACACTTGCTCAGGTCTTGGGACTGAATAACTTGGCAGAAAGCGTCTTGCAGTTGACCATTTTTTAATTGGAGTACATAGCATTTTGTGGGTGAATAAAGAAGGGCAGTTGCACCTTCTAAATAGGTCTTAAACTTCTCAATTGACTGCTCTAGTTTTAACCCCTTTTTCGGGGAGTTTTGGCTTTGGTAAGTGTAACTGTATAGTTGATTCATAATCCTTTCTTGTTGTGTTGTTCAATCCATTTTTTCCAAGCTGAGTTTAAAAGGTTAAGTAAATCATGACTTAGACCTAGATTTGGTAAATCTGGTGCGATCGCCCTAACTTGATCAATTCCTGCCAATCCCTCAATCGGACTACAGTTAAAGCTCATCTCTGTTACCTCAACCGTTCCCATGCCGCGATTAGTGCCGTAACCAATGGGGAGTTTACGGTTGGCGAAATCACGGAGGACAAGGAGGAGAAGTGCGATCGCGGGTTGAACACACATTTCTCTATCTTCACCCTCCTTCTTGTTCTGATTCTTGCAGTTTTCGTACGTTTGAAGTCGCGCCAAATCTAGATTGATGCCAATTTGTCCCCAGTCAACCGCAATCGGTTCTAAAACACTGTACAGCATTCCATCCGCCGCACCACCCGTCCAGCGATCAACCGCAACGTGCATCGCAGGTTGTAAGGTTTGGAATGGGTTTTCAGTGCTATTCGGGGACAGTATAGCTGTTTTGAGAACCTTTTTAAAAGAACTAAACTCGTCCTTGTCAGATTTTGCCGCATTCTCAACGGCTGACCAATTTTTAGCAGTCATAGAAATTTTGGCATAACAATCATCAACAGATAGCGCACCCATCTTTCCTTGATGTTGACTACCATTACTATTTTCCGCAGCCCCAAATACTTCATCAACTAGATTCAGTTGAACCTGTTTTAAGAACCTCTCACGAGTTGATAGATTGCAAACTGTCCGCACAATTCGTTCAGCATGAGAACGTAACACCCCCTTGATAGAACTTCCTGGAATCACAAAATGGACATTTCCAGTTACTTGACTCACTAAAGGCAGAATATCAACTGCAATCCCATCTCCTTCTGCTTTCACCATTACCGAATCTTGGGGATTCCAGGTAATCTCTAAACTCAATCTTTGAGGATTATAATCTTCTAGTCCTTGCTTAATTTCAGCCCATTTTCGCTTTAAGTTTTGCTTCAACAAAGAATCGAATAAAGTCTTGGGGGTACTCCAATCATGCTTTTGAATCTTAATATGTTGGAGCTTTACTTTGCCCAATCCTCTAGTTTTAGCTGCTCCAATGCGGATATCCCCTTGTTCTAAGGCCTGGATCAGGTGCCAAAACGCATCAAGATTTTGGTTTTCTTTTTTGCCAATATCTAATGTAATACTCAGAGGGAATTTTACTCCTTTTGGCAGAATAGCGCGACTATATTTTGCTTCGTCAGCAGCAGCACCAGTACGGCGATTAATACCTACTCCTTCTCGTATTTCAAGAGTCATGTTGTTGAGGATTATTTCAGCATCATCAACAATAATGAAGCTGGCATGACCATTATCTTGTTTCTGAAACCCCCAAATGTTATTAATAGTTGTCTCATCATAAGATCGCTTCATCCAATCTCGCAAAGCCCCCGCTAAACTTGTACCGGGGATGTAGTAGTTTCCACAACCATTAACAGCTAAAGCGAGATCTGTATCCGCATCGCCTCCGATTCCCCCTATATGAATGGGGGTTTCTGCTGTGAGTATTCCGGTAACTTTCCAGCGTGTCTGTATTTCTCGTGCCATGATTTATGCTGTTTCCTTTTGTCTTTTTTCCAAGTCCCGTTTATGAGCGCGAATGATAAAACTGATTAAGGTTCGTACTGCTTCCGCCCAGAGAATTTTTTGCAGTGTATTCCATCCTTCTTGGGTCATATTAAGGTCTAAGTAAGGTAAATCTAACACCTGCCATATTTTGTGAACGTCAGTCAGTAACTCACCAATTTTTTTTAATCCATTAGCGGTTTTATCCCATTTTTCTCGACGATTAGGAACATTCTGTAACGCGGTAATCCAACGGGTTATGTTTTCTCGATCTCCAACCTGTTGTAAGCGAGCTAAATTTGAGCGTAAGTTGCCCAATTGACTCATGGAAGGATGACTTTCATCACCTAAGATTCTAAGACCTAAAATCCGTTCTCGATTTTCCTCATTAGCGGCAATTTCAACTGCTTTGTTCTCAATCGCCTCTCGCCATGCAGCTATCTCAATGGTGCGAGCATATTCAAAGGATAGATCATTGGCTCTAATGAAGGATTGAGAATTAGTTGAAGTAGCGGAATTTTCAGATTTAGGTGCATTATCTGATTGGGAATTAGATTGTCGATACTTACATAAGTTTTGGGTCAATAGGGGATCATTAAAACAAATTTGTCCGTACCCTTTCGCACGGCGAGCGCCAATACCTTTGGCTTCCAGTTCTGCCAGTTTTTCCGGTTTAATTGTTCCTAGTGTTACCTGATAAACTACACAACTTCCAGCTTGCCATCCCACTAGGGTAGGACGTGGCAGACCCCAACGGACTTGCCAAGCTGCTGTCCGGCGCGATCGCATCATCAAGGACAGCAAATCATCATCTTCTCGTTCTTCTAAAGTAACACCTAATTCCTTGGCTAATTCTTGTCGAAAAATATCTGGGTCAGTTGTAGAGTTAAGTTTCTCATCCCTTAATAAAACATCAGACAAAAACCAAATATACAGCTTTTCTAAGTCACTCTTAAATGGGTAAGTCTTCTTTTTAGGTTCTTCTGTCTTAATTTTAATCAAGCCATACTGATCTTTCTTGGATTGACCAATCCGAAGATGACCCTCAAGTTCTTTCCACCAATTTGGTAACTTTTCATCCAGATGTTTTTTAATCGTCTGAGGTAAACGTAACTCAGCTTTAAATGTTGTTCCAGGTGAAATAGCTTGATAACTATAAACCCCCCCAACATCACTGGTTGGACGTTGAACTTCGTCCCGAATTGTATTATGGGTGTTCAATTGTAACTTGACGGTTTTATACTCAGGAAACTGAGTATCACCGGGTTGTAGCATCCCAATATATCCGCCCCGTTCGCCTTTCAGTTGCACTTTTTCGGTTTCTGGTTCTTCAAGGCGATTATAAACCCCTTTACCTGTCTTGATATCCCCGTTGAGCTTTTCCGTAAATAAACAGAATGGAGTGGGACGACTGGGGGCATGATTAATAGCAATTGTACCATTAGTGACAATTAAATGATTCATGGCGATCGCTTGAGTCACATTGAGGTACTGCCCAAACTTTTGATGCAAATAACCCAAGAAATAACGACCCGGAATATAGTCTAGACATTCAATAACATTCCCTACAGTTCGTTTTGGAATAATGATAGGTGCTTCAGGAGTAATGGTGAGAGGAACACTGTACCATGTTGAATGTCCAGAAATTGACTGGTTTGAATTATTGGGTATAACAGGATTTTCCCATTGGGGTGGTTCTCCAATAGCTAAGTAGTTTTCTTGTAACCATTTGAGATAATAATCTGAATGTTCGTCAATTGTAATTTTACAATTGCCGTAACCTCGGCGACGTTTTCCTCCCAAACGCTCAACGAGTTCTGCTCCAGCAATCAGGATAGCAAAAGCAGTTTTTTTCTCATCCTCTGTAAGATTTGGATAACCTGAAAAGTTTAGAGTGCAGTGTTCAGAGGTGAGGGTTGCACCCCTCCTAACGACTTCTTCAAACCGCAGACACTTTGGTATTACTGAACCTGTTATTGGGTCAATTGCAACACCTGGTTTAATAAAGGCGATCGCCGATTTTAACTTAGGCTTACTGTTCAGTGCATCTCGTAAGGTTTTGTCTAAATAAGCAGAGCCAATAAAAACTAGGGATGGACGGGGTTCTGCCTCAATAGTACCATCAGCTAGAGCAGGCTGATCACCTAGTAAAAAATTAATCCAATTTTGCCACTTTTTGCCTGAGTTATTATCTAAGGCTAAGGCAACTTGTTCACAGCTATCTCGCAAAATACCTATTAAAGTTTTACCCGGAATATAGGGTAAATTGTCCTGATCTCGCTGGACAACGCTATCAATTTCACCACGACCAGAACCATCACCAACGTGCCAATCGCTGGTCATTTCAATAGTAATTATGAACTGTTCAGGAACTTTTATGCTCATTGTATTTCCTCCATTTTATGTTGATTATTTTTAGATTGATCAAGTTCCAAAAAGTTTTGTGCTTCTAGTGCATCAAGGAATGATGTACTATAAATACCTTCACTGTAATGAAAAAGAGATTTACTGTCTTTGTCTTCAATAAAGGGGGTCAAGTTATAGCGTTGTTCAATCAGCTTAACTTCAGAATCTGCCACTTTTTTACCGATGAATAAGGCATTGCGCAAAGCATGACTTTGATTCCTGGGGAGAATATCACTCTTGAAAGCTTTGATTCGCTCACTCAATAATTCCCACTGGTGTCGTTGTATCCATTCTTGACCGTCGGCTTCGTCGAGATTTTCGCTAACAATGTAGGGACGGTTATAGAGTTGAATATTTTGTTCTGGCTTCAGTTTTTCTCGAATATCATTTAACTCTATGCCAGTGGTATTATAAAGAATATGAAAATCAATAGCAGAACAGGGGAATGGTGCATTTTTATTTTGCTTTATCGTTACGTTTTTCTTAACTATTTTGGCTGATTTAAGGAGTTGTTCTGCTAGATGATAAGCAACTGAAAAGGGAAAATGAGGTTTGACAATGGCAACACCCGCACAAGCTGAAAGACGACCCACACCAAAAGCCTCTTCTGCTACTTCTTTAATCCCTAAACTATCCTGAGTTTGTTGTTCAAATTCTTTCAAGAATGTCCGAGTAAACTCAAGAGCATAATGACCATCACAAACAACAGTTAGATCATCTCCACCAATGATAAGCGGAACAATAGGGGCGACATTTTGTTTTTTTTGGTTTTCTTTTTGAGTAAACACATCAAGGGCTTTTTTAAATGCTTCTTCTGTACATTCATCAAGAGATAATGAAAACTCTCGATACTTTTTGATATAATTAGGGTTGCTTTTATCTTCACCAATATAATCTTCAAAGTTAAGAAAAACTTGCCCTAAACCATTGCCGTCAGCATGAATAATTGCTAACCAAGCACGGTTTTCCCCCTGGTGTTCTTCGTCTGAATTCAATAGTTTATCAATTTGGGGTTGTAACCTTGAGTCCAAGTTAGTTAAGCGATTTTTAGCCTCATTCGCTTTGTCTCGCTTAACATGACTAGCAAGAGAAATAGCTTTAGGTTTTTGTCCATCTTTACGTTGCTTTTGACTCAGGTCTTCTAGGTCAAAGGCGGGGAAATCACTATAAGAACACTTAGCGATGATGGGAAGAGCTAGAAAGCGGTTTTCTGGGGAGGGACGGCGCGATCGCAATTTTTCAAAGGTTTTATGGACTTTCTTAATTGCCTGTGCTAAAGAATTCTTTTCCGTCCAGTCTTCGATTTTTTCATAAACACCAGCAACATCAAGTCCCGGTGCTTCAAATAATGCTTTTCGTGTTACTTCAGAAATAATCTTTTTTGCTGTTTCTTTATCTTTAACTAAGAGCAATGCTTTACCGGAAGCTGCTGTTAAAATTTCAACTGGCTTTTTCTCATCCTCAATCGGTGGATTTATTTCAGAATCACGCAATAACTTCCGCAGTCGTTTAGAATCCGTCCAAACTTGTAAGGAAGTTTGATCATTGGCTTCTGCAACTGCTTCTAAGACCCACTTTGTTCCTGCCTGATACGTCAACTCAGACGCGCCGATATTTTCCCGGAGGCGGTTCGTCGAAAATATAAACTGCTGATTCCCAGAAGTTTCAATTAAAACCAAGTAAAAAGATTTTTTTGTAGCTGTCATGATGTTCCTTTTGATGAATGAATATCGTTGTTATTCACTAATTCTCCCAATATGATTTGAACAAAACTACACCAAAACTAACGAATTCAACTGTACTTCACATTGCCGGAAAATATAATGAATTGCCGAAAAAAGATGATCTAAAGATTGAATGCTATAAAACTCTTTATTTTTGGTAAAATTAGAGCCTTCTAGCTTTCCAAATTCCCAGTTTTTACCATTCGACACAATCCCAAAAACAATAATATGAGGAATTTGGTTCAATCGCTGTGCTGCAATTATTTCCGCTAAACATTGCGCCCATCCTTCAGCAAATTTGTCTTGTTTTGCCTCGACTAACAAAAAGTAAGGCTGGTCAAAAATCAGTTTTCCTAACTCTGAACGTTTGGCTAAAATATACTCAGGAAAGCCGGACAAGTCTTCAGTATAATTTAGTGATTGATGACTCCAGAGGATAAAGGAACGACTATATTGTTTCCACACTTGCTTTAAAACCGGGTAAATCAAGTTTTCACAGATGGCATATTCCGAGTTATCTACAACGCCTTCGTTCATCATGAATTCTAAATATTCCCGAAAATAATCAGGGATTTCAAAGGGACAAGGTTCAATAAAGTTGGCTTCTGCATAAGTAATTTGAAATTCCTTGAGGACAGAACCAATGTTTTTGAAGTGACTCAATGACATAATACTTTGCTCTAAAATAGAAAAAACATCAGATGCACAATTTATGGTGTAGATTTATACAACAAAGTGAGGAAAAAAAGATGAAAGGTTTTGAATCAACTCTTGAATAATAAAACGCTGTAAGGTATCTGCATTAATTGTAGTATAACGCATCTGAACATGAGCGACATCATTACGATACTCTGTTAATTTTGACCAAAAAGCTGACAGTTGTTGAGCCGAACTTACATGACGAGTAATGGGTTGATCTAAGTTAGGATTACTGCCAATCATTTGACCTAATTGATGAGAGATGACTTCACGCTCATCTTTGTTTCGATAGTCTGTGATTCCTTCGGCCACACACAGAGCAGAGATTAACCATTCTCGTCCTAACAATATTGCTTGTGTTCCTAAATTTTTAGCTACATACCAACGTAAGAGTAGAAACTGTTTTTGCAGTTGCTCTGATGCAGAACTATTGTCAAGTTCTAGTAGAGCAAATTGTCCATAGTCTTGTTGAATTTGACTAAATAATAACTCAAAGGGTTTGGCAAATGCACCAATTTGGTTTTCTAGTTGGTCGAGAGGTAAATTTTGTAATCTGGCTGTTTCTTGAATTAAGTCAATGGGTCGCACTAATTCTAAAGAGCGTGAAATTCCTTGAATTCGATCACCAAAACTTAACAAACGAGTGGGTTTAATGTCGGCTTTTTCTTGTTGACCTGTACGATAAAAATCTCGTTGAATATTTGATAGAAGTTTTCCGAGTTCAACTGATGATCCTGTGTTGATAAATTTATCAGTTGCTGTTAACCAATCTAACAATTTAACGGCAGGAGTTAAGTCAAAAATCGGAGGTTTTTCACGGTTGACCTCGAATGCACCATAGTAAACTCCTTGAATATCTACATTTCTGGCTTTTTGTAAGAAAGCAGCTGCAAGGAAAACAAACAGTGGAATTGAACGAAAGGCATGGGTAATATCAAAGATTACTTGTGAGTTAGGCTCAATGGCATTAACAACTACATCAAAAATTTTCCAAATATCGTCTTCGGATTCTCCCAGTGGAATCAGTGCATCAGTAACTGGAATTGTATTGCCCAATTCTTCTTTAAACTTATCCCAGTGCGTTTCTTTGGATTGAGTAGTTACTAAGACGGTGACATCATCTGGGTGAAAGAATTCACAAATTGCTTTAGCAACGTAGCAAGTTTTGACTTCTTTATCTTGCCAAGTATAGCAAGTTTTATTGTATTTGCCTGTTCCTAAAACGGTCAAAAGCTTCATGATTCTAACTCCTATCTTTAATTGAGATGAGTGAAAACAAAATGTCAATTCAAGCCAAGTTCTTTGATCTAATTATAACATGGGTTTTTCGGAAATATGGAAACTAATGATTAATTATTTCTGAAATTATTCCTTGACTTTAGCCTGAAGTGTTTGGCAATATATTCAGAATAGCTTTGATTAATATATCGGGTGGATTTCTCATTTTATCCCGATCCCAAACACCTGCTACTATTTCTAAATGGGGGTTGGTTTTTAATATTTCTATTTTGTCTTCTAGGACACTGTGAATGATGGCAATAGGGGTTAAGTTTTGACATAAATCTAGCCAGTTTTGAATCTGCTCTGAGTCACGACTGATGATGAGGCAATGGGTGCATTGTTCGATGACGGGTAATTTGACGGGTTCGGGTTTTCCGCCTATGTCTACTAGGACTAAGTTAACGAATTTGCGAATGTTTTGGGTGGCATTGGCTTGATAGTGAAAGTATTGGGCTAATTCTTGTTCTGCGTTGGGTTGTTTGTGGATGGGATATTTATTTTCTTGTTTTAAACGGGCGGCTAAGGCTCGGTCTGGGGTTTCATAGGTATGGTTGCCTTCTCCATCCCAATTGGCGCGATGTAAGTAGAATTCAAGCTCTGGATGTTGCTGTTCTATTGTGCTGCGAATGGTGTTGGATAGGACGCTTTTTCCACTGTTGGGGGGGCCGCCAATGAGGATGGCTGGACTGGGGGGATGAGGGGGGACAATGGGTAAGATTTGGCCGGGTCGCAGGGAGGGGATTCGACTACTGATGATGACGGCTCCTTCTTTGATGTCAAAACAGGCTAACCAGGGCCAATTTAGGAGTTTTTCAATGAGGTAACTATAGAGCCAAGTGGGGGCTTTTCCGTAGAGGATTAAGCCTTGTTTGGGGTCGAGTTGGGGGGGGAGGGTGAGGGTGTTTAGGTGGTGGTATTGGAGGGGGTATTCTCGAATTTTGATCAGTAGGGTTTGATGGGTTTGTTGGGAGGCTCCTGGGAGGGTGGTGAGTTGGAGTTCAATTGGGAAGGGTTGGGGGGTGAGGGGTTGGGTCATGAAGGGGGTTCCTTTTTATTTTTGGAAGGTTGCGTCGGGTAGGTCGATTTTGAAGATTTGGCTGATGTTGATGTCTGGGGTGTGGGTGGCGACGACGATGGCGCCTAGACGGGTGTCGTAACAACCGACCCAAGCGGCGGGATGGCATTCATGGACGAGGTAGCCATAGAGCCAAATGGGGCCTTTTCCTTCGATGACTATGCCTTGGGAGTAGTCGATTTTACGGGGGAGTTCTAGGCCTTGGATGTCGCTGGGGATGATGATTCCGTTGGGGTTGGTGATGTGAATATGGAGGTGTTGGTAGGGGTGCCCACATTGGGTTTTATGGGGGATGAGTTGGAGTTGAATGGCGCTCATTTAGGTTTGTATTTTGATGGTGAAGTTATTATAGCAGGGGGTGGAAGATGGGTTTTCCAGTAGTATAATGGGGGGGTAAGTTGGGAGGGGAAGTGAGTTGAGGGTTATGTCACTGACTTTGGAACAGTTGCAAAGGATGCAATCGTTTTGTCCGGATTATCGGATGGAGTTGATTGGGGGGGAAGTTGTTGTCCTGAGTCCTTCGGGGTATGAGTCGGATGAGGTGGCGGCGGAGTTTGTGCGACAGTTGGGAAATTGGGTGAGGGGGCGGGTTTTTTGTTGCCTAATGGGGATATGCGATCGCCTGATGTCTCCTTTGTGAGTGCAGCGCGTCTCAAACAGAGTCCTCGGACTTTTGCCAATCTTGCTCCTGATTTAATGGTGGAGGTAAAGTCTCCGACGGATTCTTTGGTCAAAACAAGGGCTAAAATTGCCGCATTTTTGGAGGCTGGGACTCAAGTAGGAATCCTGATTAATCCCGACAATCAAACGGTGGAAGTCTATCGCCCGAATGGTTCTGTTGAACGGCTACAAGCGGGGGATAGGTTGCAAGTGAAGGAGTTACTGCCGGGTTGGGAATTGCCCATTGTAGAATTATGGCCTCTGGAATTTGAATAGGGGAACGGGTAACAAATTGTAAAGGTCTGCCCAAAGTCAAGGTAAACCCCTTAAGATCAAGGAAGCATGAGTATATATGCTCAAATACCTAGAGACAAGGTTCTTCGCAACAGTGTTGATGGGGGTGGAATCTCTCATCATGGGAAACCGTAGGAGTGGTTTTGTTGGGGTGTTTTGACACGGTAAACAACAAAACTGATGGATTAGCCGGATAGGGTATCAAGATCACGGGACGACGAATTATTTGTATTGGTAACGTTGGGTTTGAGGTGGTCTTAATATCAGAAGAAACACGGATCTTTCTGCTTCCGAGGGGTGGGGCGGAATTTTGTCAGTCGGGGGTGTCTCATACTGATGCTGGCTTTATTTTCTCGCTGGTGTTTACTTCGCTGCTCTGAATATGGCTCAAACTTTAACCCTTTCTTCCCCCTCCTTTCAATGGCCGAGGATCAGTCCGATGGTGTCGGCGCTGGTGGCGGTGTTTTTGGCGATCGCGACGTTATCCTTTGCTTCGATTTTGATTCGACTCAGTGAACGGGAATTAGGCCCGTTTTCCACGATTTTTAATCGGTTTTGGATGGCGTTTGTCATCCTGGCAATCATTTACACCGTGCAGGGGGTGAAACCGCGTCAGCCTCCAATCATCACGGGATGCGATCGCCTCTTATTAATTATGGCAGGGGTTCTGTTTTGGGGCTGTCTCGGCTTTTGGGCTTGGTCCCTCACCCTGACAGGAGTCGCCAACTCAACGGTACTGCATAATTTGACCCCCCTCTTTACCACCCTCGGCGCTTGGCTGCTTTGGCGTGAATCTTTTGATCGGCGTTTTCTCGTCGGTTTAGGGGTGGCTATGATAGGAGCGATCGCCTTGGGTATCGGAGACTTTGAAATTGGCACAGGACACCTCAACGGGGATCTAGCGGCCTTCTTTTCCGCCATCCTTTCGGCGGCTAACTTGATGTTAATTGAGAAACTGCGCGCCAAATTCCCCGCCCTGATCATCCTCCTCTGGTGTTGTGGGGTGGGGGCGATTCTCTCCTTGCCTGTCGTCTTAGTGACGGAACAACGCCTTTTTCCCATCACCCTAGGGGGATGGCTGTCTGTGGCCGCTTTAGCCCTAGTTTGCCAAGTGATTGGGCAAGGTTTGCAAGCTTACAGCCTCAAACACCTACCCTCCAGCTTAGTGGGGATTTTCCTCCTCTTAGACCCCGTATTTGCCGGACTGATTGCTTGGATGTTGTTTGCCGAGGGTTTAAGCCTGATTAATGCCCTTGCCTTTGGGACGGTGCTACTGGGGATGTATCTGGCTCAATCCAGTCAGTATGGCGATCGCATTTTTCAAAAACCTTGCCTTGCGGGATGTCCTGAGACTTAACCATTGAGAATCGAGAATCGAGAATTGATAATTGATAATTGGGTCTAGGTTAATCCCTAAAGCATCGCGGCCTCAGTTCTGGCCTGCATCTTCACCTGTAACCCAGAATTGCAATCTCGCCATACCCCCACTAACACCCCCTGAATTTGGATGTTCCCCAGATTCACGGTAATCGGGGGATACTTGGCATTAGCCGGCTGTAACGTCACTTTTTCCCCATCCAGATAAAACCGTTTGAGCGTCGTCCCGTAGCCATCCACCCGGGCGGCCACAATTGACCCATTTTTGGGTAACTCATCGGCCAGAGGTTTCTTCATCACCACCAGATCCCCCTCTTGAATCATGTCTTCAATCATGCTGTCTCCCGTTACCCGTAGCGCAAAACAATTCGATTGACGGAACATGAACGCCAAATCTAACTGTTCTTCCATATCCGTGAAGGGTTCCACCAAGCCCCCAGCCGCGATCGCCCCTAAAATAGACAAACCCTGATTTTGGGGGGGGTAGAGAATGCGAATCGTCCGCGCCTTTCCCTCCGTCCAATCAATATAACCCTTGGAACGCAGCCGTTCCAAACGACTTTGCACCGGAGCCGGCGATCGCAAATTCATAGCCCGCATCATCTGACGAATAGAAGGCGCGTGTTGAGCATTGTGAATATATTCCACCAACCACTCATACAGTTCTCGTTGCGGTTTTGTCAAAGGTTCCATAATTTCTCGTTAAATCATAGTACATTGAAAGAAATAGGGAGAGCATTTTTTAGATCAACTGCTCTCTCTACTATTTTAGAACTCTAGTACTAAAAAGAAAATACCCTAGCCAAAATTTTGTCAACTGCCCCACCCACAAGGGGATGAGGCGTGCAACTAATAGTAAATTGACGGCTGCCTGTTCCACCGTCCCTCTTTGGGTAGTCGAAAGAAGGGAGTCGTTGACAAATCCCCCAAGATTGCTCTCAGCCCCCTAGTCCTTAGTGTCCCATTCCTTCATAACGCAAAAAATCAATCTGAGGAATCAGAGGATCTCGCACCAAGCCCACCCCCTGAAACCCCCAACGGTCAAGCAATCCCCGCACTTGAGGTTTCCCCACGCACTCCACCGCGAAGTGACTCGCTATATCCTGCCCGTGAGCATTCAAATAACTTAACGCTTCGTAATGCTCGTGAAATAAAAGTAAATACCCCGTCCGCTCTATTTCACCATGAGGACGCGCTACCAAATACTGGCCATTTTGTAAAGAGCGAATCAGATAATGAGTCTCAGATAACATGATCAAAACAAAAACAGTGCATTCCCAGAACAAACACGATTTCGTGAACCCTTATTGAACCCAGACTTTCAGGACGTAAAGCCCCAAAATCCTCGAAATCTTTAGGGGTGTTTATGCTAACATAAACTTAAAAAATGACATAAATCTATAACTTTAGTCACATTTCGTTAAGTTTCTTCGTCAACATTTACCGTATTCTAGATTAAAGAGAGAGGGATAAAACCTACAAACTTTGTAGCCGATACAAAAGGATTGTTGCAATGATTAAAAAGATTTTATTAGCAGATTCCGGCACGGGAAATTCTAAAGAAATGTTGCAGTCCTTGCTGGACTTGCCGAGTCTTGGGGGTGCCAATGTCACGGTTTTAACCATTGTCCCCCCCCAAGCGTCCGAGGATGCCATGAGCAGCAAAATGGCAGAAGCGGATGAGGTACTGGCTAAAGCCGTAGACACCCTGAATTTAAATCCTGAGCAAATCAGTACCCTGAAACGTCAAGGGGAACCCAAAGATACAGTTCTGAAAGTGGCCGAGGAAGTAGAAGCTGACTTGATTATTATGGGTTCCCGAGGCTTAAAACGCCTTGTAGCCATTTTGGAAAACTCCGTCAGTCAATATGTTTTTCAACTGGCCAAACGTCCCATGCTATTGGTGCGCGATGATCTCTATGTGCGTAAATTAAAGCGGGTCATGGTCGCCTTAGATAAATCAGAAACCTCTCAAAGTAGTTTAGATTTGGCCACCTTTTTGTTAAATGGTGCCACAGGCGTTGAACTGATTTTGGCACGGGTTAACCCAGATTTAGACCCCAAATTATTACCCCTTTCTAAAGCAGAAATCGAAAACAACCCCATTATTGCCGCCGCCATTGCTAAAGTCAAACGCTTTGGTATTCCCTACAGTGCTGTTGTTTTAGCCGGGAAACCCGGTGAGCAACTTTGCCAATTAGTAGACGAAAAAAATGTAGATTTATTCTTATTGGGATCTCCCGATCGTCGTCCCTCTGTGGCCAAAGCATTACCTGATTTAGATCGATTATTAGGGACTTCTCTTTCAGATTATGTAAGGGTAAATGCCAATTGTCCTGTGTTGTTAACTCGAAAAAATGAAGGTTAACCCCTGAGTTTTCTGTGTACTCCGACTAGGGGTAATTCCTAAATTACCCCTACCGTATGGGTTGAATGCCAAAAAATCAAGACCGAAAAAATAAGCAGCTATCCTCAAAAATCGATAAAAGCCTAAAGATTATCGAGGATTAACTGCTTTCATTGAGAGGCTAATTCGCTTCAACTTCTGATCTACTTCTAACACCTTTACCCGGACGACCTGCCCAACCTTAACAAGAGTTTTAGGATCACTAACAAAATGATCGGCCATTTGGGAAATATGTACCAAACCATCTTGATGCACCCCAATATCTACAAACGCGCCAAAATTGACTACATTGGTGATCACCCCTTCTAATTCCATCCCGGTTTCAAGATCACTAATTTCCTGAATTCCCTCTTTAAAGGTGGCGTATTGAAACTGATCTCGGGGATCTCGTCCCGGTTTTTCTAGTTCCTTGAGGATATCTTGCAAGGTCGGGAGTCCAATCTCTGGGGTAACATAGCGTTGGAGATCCAGACGGTGCAGTTGGGAAGTCCCTTGACTGATATTCTCTAGGGGTAACTGGAGATCCTTCGCTATCTGCTGCACAATACCATAACTTTCTGGATGAACGGCTGTATTATCGAGGGGGTTTTCTCCATTGCGAATGCGCAAAAACCCCGCGCATAACTCAAAGGCCTTGGGGCCGAGTTTAGACACCTTCAGGAGTTGCTGACGGTTCTGGAATGCGCCGTTTTGATTGCGGTAGGTGATGATATTTTGGGCAATGGTGGGAGTTAAACCGGAAACAAAGGTCAGGAGTTGTTTAGAAGCCGTGTTAAGATCGACCCCCACATAGTTGACACAGCTTTCGATGGTTTCCTCTAGCTTTTGTTTGAGCAGTTTCTGGTCTACATCGTGTTGATATTGTCCCACGCCAATGGATTTGGGGTCGATTTTCACTAACTCAGCCAGTGGATCCTGTAAACGACGACCAATGCTAATGGCACCCCGCACCGTAATATCGAGATCGGGGAATTCCTCAATGGCCACAGGACTGGCGGAATAGACCGAAGCGCCAGACTCATTGACCATAACTTTAATGGGTTTTTGGGGCAATGTTGCCAAGACTTCCCCCACAAAAGCATCGGTTTCTCGGGAAGCGGTGCCGTTACCAATGGCAATTAATTCAATTTGATACTGGGTAATCAATCGTTGTAGGGTTTTAGCGGCCGTTTGACGCTTCTGCTCCCCCGTATGAGGAAATATCGCCTGATACTCCACAAACTGCCCAGTTTGGTCTAAAACAGCCACTTTACAGCCTGTGCGAAAACCGGGATCAATGCCGAGGGTGGGTTTCATCCCGGCCGGAGGAGCCAGCAGGAGATGGCGTAAATTGGCCTCAAAGGTTTTGATAGATTCTCGGTCGGCAAAACTCTTGTACTGTCCCCGGACTTCTGTGAGGAGAGAAGTCCGCATGAGACGTTTAAAGGCATCTTTTAACATCCCCTGATAGAATTGCCGGAGTTCTGGGTGTCGGGTGTGGATTTCCTGTTCTTCGAGGTAGTCCTGAACAAAGGCCTCATCATAGTCGATGTCAAGACTTAAAATGCCTTCGGTTTCTCCCCGGAGTAGGGCAAGAATGTTATGAGGGGCGGTTTTGTTTAAGGGACTGCGATAGTCCCGATACATTTCAAATTTGGTGGTTCCGGGGGGATAGTCTTTTTTGATTTTGGCGACAAATACCCCCTTTTGGCTGAGATAGTCGCGCAAATAGGCGCGATAGTCTGATTGTTCCGCGACTCCCTCGGCTAAGATATCGGCGGCGCCTTGTAAGGCATCTTCGGGCTGTTCGATGCCTTGTTCTGGATTGAGATAGTCTTGGGCGGCGGATAATAATTGAACGGGGGGAGATGGGGGGGTATTTTGGCTTTGTAGCCATTGAGCGAGGGGGGCGAGGCCTTTTTCTCGGGCGAGGGTGGCGCGGGTGCGGCGTTTGGGTTTATAGGGTAAGTAGAGGTCTTCGAGTTCGTTTTTTTGGCTACAGGTGAGGATTTTGGCCTGAAGTTCTGGGGTGAGTTGGTCTTGAGAGGCGATCGCGTCTAAAATCGTCTGTTTCCGCTTCTCCAATTCCGTCAAGTAATGGAAGCGCTCCCCCAACTCCCGCAATTGGATTTCATCGAGGCCCCCCGTGCGTTCCTTACGATAACGAGCAATAAAGGGAATCGTTGCCCCCTCTTGCAGTAAATCTAACGCCGATTTGACTTGAGACACCCCCAACGATAATTCCTCGGCGATTCTTGTTTCTAGACGCGGCGTGAACGTCTCGGTCGGATTAAAACTCATTCTCCCTCCTACTCTTTCCTCAAACCCATTGTCTACCCTGATGAACAGTCCTCTTGTCCCATTCACAGTTTTTTCACAAATTGCTTGTACAGTACAACCAACACTATAACTGTTGACCAATCGTCCTCAAGCTCGTCCTGTATCTTGTCCTGTCCTATACCCCACTTCTTTAACTATGCCTGTCATGAGCATTTACTCCGCTCAAGAAGTGACTTCCTCTGGTTTGTCTTGTCAAATCAACCCCTCCGGTCATTTTTCTTGCCATCCCTCCCACATAACACAAGTTCTGCTAATCACAACTGACCCGGATCAACTTCTAATCCACCAAATGGCCTTAGAAATGACCACCTCTTGGACAGTTTTAACGGCAAATGCTTCCTCCGAGGCCGTAGAACTCGCCCAAAGTGCTAAACCGGATGTCATTCTCTGGGATTTTGAACGGATACCCTCCTCCATTGATCTCCTGACATCGTTGCAACAAAATGCGGAGACAAGATCAATCCCTATTATCATCCTACTCGAACGAGTCCGCTTATTCGATCAACATTATTTTGCCTCCCTTGGAGTGGCCGGGATTATTGGCAAACCCTTGGATGTGGCTAACTTAAATCAGTGTATTGAAAATTTGCTTTGAGGTTAACTGATACTATCTCTCTTCTGTCACTCTGGAAGATTTTAACGAATCTTCGCCATCACAGCCAAGGCGAGAATCAGAGTTTGAACCGGATCTGATCGAGGAGGGATAGTGGGAGTTCTCGGCTTGAGGTTCAGCCATCCTTCCCTACAATTGCTATAGTGGTTTAGTTGAGATACTCTCCCAGGAATCCTAACGGGTATGCTGAGAGATTCTTGTTGCGGGTTCAGCGACATCACGTACTATGTAGGGCTTGCTGAATAACTGGGCTAGGGAACAGGGAACGGGAAGGAACAGGGGGAATCGGAAAAAGGCAAGCCTTTTTGATGATTTATCCCTAAAACCTTGCAGTTTCTCGCTCTTAAAACGGCTAAAAGTCCTCGTAACACTGCTTAGAGAGATATTCAGCAGACCCTATGTAGGGCTTGCTGAATAAGTCCGAGAGTTGGGTAATCGGGAGTTGATTAGTATTCCCCATTCCCGCTCTCCTGCTCCCCTGCTGAGTCTAGCGTCTGGTGTTATTCAGTAGGCCCTATGTAAAAGCAGAAAAGCCTCATAGTGATATGGGGAGGCCTGCGCTGTACCGCTTGCGGTTAGCGTCGGGAAGAAGTCACGCAAACTGTTGAATGGGGCATTGGTGTAATGGGCAACCGGAAAATATTGATTATTGACGACGAAGAAGATATTAGAGAAGTGGCGAAACTTAGTCTAGAAATTGGTCAAGGCTGGGAAGTAGTCGCGGCCTCGTCAGGATCTGAGGCTTTAGCGTTGTGTCAAAAAGAACAACCGGATGCCATTCTTTTGGATGTGATGATGCCAGAAATGGATGGTCCAACAACGTGGCATAAATTACAGGAAGATCCCCTAACGGCTCAAATTCCGGTGATTTTCCTCACGGCTAAGGTACAAGCGGCCGAACAGCGTTATTATGCCCAGTTGGGAGTGAATGCCGTTTTAACGAAACCGTTTGATCCCGTAACGTTGGGGGATTTTATTGCTAAAGTTTTGAATTGGTAAGTTGAGGTTTGGTTCTGGCGAGTCTTTGAAGGAAGAATCCCCATCTATCGCAAAATCTGCTTGAGATAAACCCCCGTATGAGAATGGGAGTGTTCCGCAACGGTTTCCGGGGTGCCAACGGCCACAATTTCACCGCCGCGATCGCCTCCTTCTGGCCCTAAGTCTATAATCCAATCGGCACACCGGATCACGTCTAAATTATGTTCAATCACTAACACCGAATTCCCCTTATCCACAAGGCGCTGTAACACATTGAGTAAATGGTGGACATCATAAAAGGATAGCCCAGTGGTGGGTTCATCAATCAGGTATAAGGTTTTCCCCGTCGCCCGTCGGGACAATTCCGAGGCCAGTTTGACCCGTTGCGCTTCTCCCCCGGAAAGAGTGGGGGCGGGTTGACCCAGTTTAATATAACCTAACCCCACATCCACTAAGGTCTGGAGACGGGGGGCGGCTTTGGGGATGCTCTCAAACACCCCTAACGCCTCTTCTACGGTCATGTTCAGCACATCGGCAATGGAAAAGCCCTTATATTTCACTTGCAGGGTTTCCCGGTTATAACGCGCCCCTTTGCATACTTCACACTGCACATAGACATCAGGCAAAAAGTTCATTTCAATCACGTTCACCCCTTGGCCGGAACAGGCTTCACAGCGTCCTCCTTTGACGTTGAAAGAAAAACGACCTTGTTTATACCCCCGCGCTTTGGCCTCGATGGTTTCGGCGAAAATCGCCCGAATCACATCAAAAACCCCGGTATAGGTGGCTGGATTGGAACGGGGGGTGCGTCCGATGGGGGATTGATCTATCACAATCACTTTATCAATGGCGTTTAGACCTTTGATCTCGCCTAAGTCTGGGGGAAAGGGGGTTTTTTTGGTTAGATGGTGTTGTAGAGCAGGATAGAGGAGTTCATTAATCAGGGTGGACTTGCCAGAACCGGAAACCCCTGTGACACAGACTAATTTTCCCAGGGGAATTTCTACGGTAATGTGTTTGAGGTTATTCCGGGAACAGTCTTGGAGGATTAGGGAGCGCCCGTTTCCCTTCCGTCGTTCTGGGGGAGTGGCGATCGCCCTTCGACCGGACAAATAGGCTCCCGTTAGCGAGGCTTCGGTATTTAACAGGGTTTCTAAATCCCCCTGACAGACAATTTCTCCCCCGTGAACTCCCGCTTGCGGGCCAATATCTACCAAATAATCGGCCGCCCGGATGGTGTCCTCGTCATGTTCTACCACAATTAAGGTATTGCCCAAATCCCGCAATTTTTGCAGGGTCAGGAGTAAGCGCCCGTTATCCCGTTGGTGGAGCCCAATACTGGGTTCATCTAATACATACAACACCCCGGTTAAACCCGCCCCAATTTGGGTCGCCAGACGAATCCGTTGGGCTTCTCCCCCGGATAAGGTCATGGCCGCCCGGTCTAGGGTCAGGTAATCTAAGCCCACATCTAAGAGGAATTGGAGACGGGCTTTAATTTCCTTGAGGGCGAGTTCCCCGATTAGGGCCTGTCGGGGGGTCAAATCCATCTGATTCACCCGTTCTAGGGCATCCCGCACCGACACACTGGTTAACTCGTCGATGTGATATTTTCCTAAACGGACGGCTAAGGATTCGGGTTTTAGGCGCTTGCCGTGACAGACTTCGCAGGTTTGAAAGACAATGTACTGCTCTAGTTTTTGTTTGTAGGTTTCCGAGTTGGTTTCTTCATAGTTGCGCTCCAACATGGCGAGAATGCCGGGAAACTTGCGATAATAGCCTTTTCCTTGGTAGGTGTCGGCTTGGATTAAGATGGGGTCTTCACAGCCATAGAACAGGATCTGCTCTTGTTCAGGGGTGAGTTTTTCCCAAGGGGTTTGGATGGTAAAGTCGAAGGTTTCCCCCAAACTGAAGAGTATGGAGAGATAGTAGGCATTATCTTTATCGGACCAAGGGGCGATCGCACTATATAAGGGCTGACTGGGGTCAGGAATGACTAAATCCGGCGAGAAGGTGCGTAAACTGCCGATACCGTGACAATGGGGACAAGCACCATAGGGGGAGTTAAAGGAGAACAAACGGGGAGACAGTTCATCCATCACGGCCCCATGTTCAGGACAGGCAAAGTTTTCACTAAAAATCAACTCTTTGGGGGGGATTTCCTCGCTTTCGTCGGGTTGAATGGCAATAATGGCCGTGCCTTCGGAGCGTTTTAAACAGGTGCTGAGGGAGTCTACTAAACGTTCCTCAATGCCCGGTTTTGTGATTAACCGATCAATCACAATTTCGATATCGTGGCTGTGGTTTTTGTTCAGGTCAATGGCATCACTCAATTCTCGCACTTCCCCGTTAATCCGCACCCGCACAAACCCTTCCGAACTTAACCCCGAGAGTAGTTTTTTGTGGGTGCCTTTTTTCCCTCGTACCACAGGGGCGAGAATTTGAAACTTGGTGCGTTCCGGGAGTTCCATAATGCGATCGCACATTTCATCAATACTCTGGGGGGCAATATTCCGATCGCAGTGGGGACAGTGAGGTTCTCCCGCCCGCCCAAATAATAAGCGCAAATAGTCATAAATTTCCGTCACCGTCCCCACCGTTGAGCGAGGATTATGGGAGGTTGATTTTTGGTCAATGGAGATGGCCGGACTTAACCCCTCAATGGCATCCACATCCGGTTTATCCAACTGTCCCAAAAACTGCCGCGCATAGGCACTGAGGGATTCCACATAACGCCGTTGTCCCTCCGCGAAAATGGTATCAAACGCCAAGGACGATTTCCCCGATCCGGACACCCCTGTAAACACAATCAAGCGATCGCGGGGTAAATCCAGATCCACATTCTTCAGATTATGTTGTCTGGCCCCCCGGATACAGATTAAATTGCGTTCTCGTAGATTAGAGGATTTCCCCTTGCTATCAGGTAAGTTATCGGACAGGTTCATCGTGTGGGACATGAGGAAAAATGTAACAATCCGTTTACAATTGTATCTTGATGAGGGATTTTCTTCCCAGCAATGATGAAGGAGGGCTTACTGGTGGGGGGAGCAGGGGGGAGGGGGAGTTGATAATGATTGCCTATTCCCGATTCCCTGTGTTGATGCCGCCAATTTGAACGATGAATGACTCAGAAAAGAGCATCCAAGAGCAAAAGTTACAGCCCCAAGGCTACAGAGAAACCGTCGGGGGATTAGACTTAGCCATGATAGTTATTCGGGCTGGAGAATTTATGATGGGATCTCCTGAAGACGAACCCGAGCGACACAGCAGCGAAGGCCCCCAACATCGGGTCATCCTACCCGAATTTTTCATCAGTCAAACCCTCATTACCCAACAACAATGGCGCATTGTCGCCCAACTGCCCCCAGTAGTGCATTCCCTTGATGTGGCCCCCTCTCAATTCAAAGGTCAAAACCACCCCGTAGAACAAGTGAGTTGGGAAGACTGTCTAGAATTCTGTCTGCGCTTAAATCAAGCCACGGGTCAATTCTACCGTCTTCCCAGTGAGGCGGAATGGGAATATGCCTGTCGTGCCGGAACCACCACACCCTACTCCTTTGGGTTGACTCTCTCCCCCCAAGTCGCTAACTGTCGCCACTATGACCGGGAAAATCTGGGGAAAACGGGGCGCAAAACAAGCCCCGTCGGTCACTTCAACGCGCCCAATGCTTGGGGCCTTGATGATATGCACGGCAATGTATGGGAGTGGTGTTTAGATGATTGGCATGACCATTATCAAGGTGCGCCCAAGGATGGAAGAGCATGGCTCAATCATCACTCTAAAGCTCAATATCACAGCACTGGATTAAGACAATTATTAGAACAAAACCGATCCCCTAAAAAGCTTCTACGCGGCGGTTCTTGGCTTAATCTACCGGAGTTCTGTCGTTCAGCTTGTCGTGATAGTTGTCCCCCTCACCTTAAGTACGACTACATCGGTTTCCGTGTCGTCGCCTCCAACAGAATGTGATGTTTGGAGAATTTTCAGCCTTCAGGCAGGAGAGTATGTCAAAATTAGGACAAATTGGAGGGAATCAAAATGTTATGCCTGCCCCAGAGCGTCCTTATCAAAGTCGTCTGTTTAATTTTATTAATCAACAACGGATTGTTTGGCGCGATCGCCTTGATCAAACAGCGCGCTCAGTCAAACTAGCCGCCGTTTGGGGCTTACAGGTCTTAGTTTATCCCTTCTATTTACTCACCCAACTAGGGCGCGGTGTGGGCTTTGCCTTCGCCCAAAAAGTAGCCAATGCTCCCAGTTTGCCCCCCCTCGGCAGCAATCCCCCCCCCGACACTAATCAACCTCTAGGCAATCTGTTATTCATCGCCCAGTCCTGTTTATTAGCAGACCCAGAACAGGGGGAAATGCCCGCCCTTCAGGGGTTGGCTTGTACCTTGGAGGAACAAGCCCTTGTTTTAGTCACACCAGAAAATCAAATCCTAGATATCCTCACCCCCCCACAACAGCAACAGCTTCAACAGCATATTCTCTGGGAAATGGCCGATTATGCCTATCAACAGTATCTGCAACGGGTGGAACGTCAACGGTTTTTAATTCCCCACACCCTAACCGATAATCCCCAAGTATTCCCCCTCCTGCGACGCTTTTGGCAGTTCATGCGCTGGATGCAAAAAAGCCCTGTCGCGGTGACAACCAATGTTTTTGGGGAGGCACATCTCGTTCCCATTGAAGTGGTTTCCGAGCAGATGATGTCATCCCTACAGCCGATTCGCCCCAATCCCCTCCCCTTACCCTTACCCACCCTGCCATTAGGAGACATCCTAGAACCTCTCCAACCGGATCATCCGGGATTGCTCAGTCGTTTGGATGCCAAAATTGCCCTCTGGGAGGTCAAACAGGATCAATGGAGTGATAAAGTCGCCCAAGCTTGGGAACAAATCCATCGCCGAGAAACCATCGAAACCGGGGAGTTAGAACCTTGGGAGATTATCGTTTTAATTCAGGGTGCGATCGCCTACTTTTTCGGCCCCAAACCCTTAAAACCTAACACCGATCTCCCCCCCACTCGTTCCGTTGTAGCCACCCCTTGGTTAACCTGGGAAGACCTATATCAAGGCCCAATAGAACCCGAAACCTTTGTTCCTCAGCGTCCCCAGTTGGAAGATCCCCTAGAATTAGGAGAAATGTCAGCCCCCGCCCCCCGCCAGTTCCCCCGCCCCCCCTGGTTCCCCTCCCGTCTCAAAAAGCCCCTCCCCCCAAAATCCTCCTCCTCCGTACATCTGGCAAGATCAGGCCATTCCGGCAACTCACCAGAGTATCAACCCGATTGGATTGAAACAGAAGTCACTCCCATTGGCTATGTTCAACACCCCTTAGAGCGCCTCCTTCATTTTTTCGATGCCATCATGTTGGCCATTGAGGAATTATTGCTGGACTTCTGGCAATTTTTAAACCGCAAATTATTTTAAAACTGCCACCGTTGAAGCTCTCCCCACCTGCGAGGGCGTGAGGTGGTGCCGTTGACTGCTAACTTTAGGTCTAACGGGTCAAGGTTGCCTCTTGCCTATTCCCTATTCCCGATTAATAGTCCAGACCATAATCTGGGAAGATTCGCTTCCCGTGCCGATATATCGTTCATCTCGACTGAGTGCAAAATCATTAATCGGTGCATTATGTCCACTTAAAACCCGCTTGACTTCCCCTGTTGATAAATCCCACAAGCGAATTGTTTGATCGGCGCTACTACTAATTAAAGTTTGACCATCTTGGGTGATGGCTAAACGATTGACATAATTGGCATGACCATCTAGGGTATATTGTTCCTCTCCTGTGGCAAAATTCCACACTTTAATGCTTTTGTCTGCGCTAGCTGTAGCCACTAATTTACCATCAGGACTAATCACTACATCATTGACAAAACTGGTATGTCCACTTAAAGTTTTTTGCAATTCCCCTGTGGTAATGTTCCAAATTTTCACGGTTCGATCGGCGCTGGCACTGGCGACAAATTGCCCATCAGGACTGAGGGTTAAGCGATTAACAAAACTGGCGTGTCCGACGAGATTATGTAATAATTCCCCCGTGGCAATGTCCCAAATTTTCAAGGTTCGGTCTGCACTAGCACTGATTAATTGAGTCCCGTCAGAACTGATCAACATATCATTAATAAAACTGGTATGTCCGGTCAGAGTGTGCAGGTTTTCCCCGGTTTCTACGCCCCAAATCCGTAAGGTTCGGTCGGTGCCAATACTGACTAAAATTTGCTGGTCTTGGGACAGAATTACATGGTTGACAAAACTGGCATGACCTGTTAGGTTATGACGAACTTCTCCGGTATTTAAATCCCAAATTCTAATCGTGCGGTCAGAACTAGCACTGATGACAAATTGACCATCATCACTGAGGACTACATCGCGGACGGCGCTGGTGTGTCCGGTGAGGGTTTTTAAGAGTTCTCCTCTGTTGAGATCCCACACTTTCAGGGTTTGATCTTCGCTGGCACTGACGAGAATTTGATTGTTGTGACTAATGGCGATCGCATTGACTAAACTCTGATGACCTTGGAAGCTTTTAGCTGTGGCCACTTCCTGCACAACTTCGGGGGGGGAACTCTCCAAGGTTAGGTAATGATAACCCTCCCAAATTCCATACCCCCCTAGTAGTGTTAAACCAATTAATCCTAGCCCCCACCAAATCTTAGGAATTTTCCGAGGAGGTTTGTATTCCGGGAGGGTGGGACTGTCGGGAGAAAATTGGATCTTAGTTGCAGGTAAACGGAGCGTTGTGGCCGTTGTCGCGGGATCTGCAAGATGTTTTTTAATCTCGCGTAAAGTATCTAAAATTTCTTGGGTATCTTTAGGACGATCAATGGCGCGATGTGCCATTAAATGGTCAATAAAATTAGCGAACTGGGGGGAAATATCCGAGGCTTTTTCTCGCCAACAAAACTCATCGGTAAAGGGGTTGTAAATATCAGTGTCGGTCAGTTTTCGTCCGGTGAGTAGGTAAACAAATGTCCGCCCGAGGGCATAAAAATCTGATTGGGGTACTGCGTGGCCTTTTTCCTGTTCTGGGGGGGTATATCCGGCGGAACTAATGCGGGTAATATTGCCGGAACTGCCAATCTGGGCTAAGTAAGTGTAGGTCATCTCCCGCGCTGTGCCGAAGTCAATTAAGACTAACTGTCCGGTGGAGCGCAGCATAATATTTTGTAGTTTGATGTCCCGGTGAAAGTAGTTTTTTTGGTGGACGAGGTGGAGGATTTGGGCAATTTGTTCTAACCAAGCGATCGCCTGTTGTTCACTAATGAGCAAATGACCCTGCTGTAACATCCAATCATAAAGGGTCGGTCCGTCGATCTTCTCCATAACAAAACAGTGGATCGGTTCTGACGAATTTTTGGGGAAAAACTGAAAATAACCCGGTGGATCAATTTGGGGAATCCCCGGATGATCCAGTTGACCTAAAACCGCCGCTTCTTGTTTAAACAATTCAACGGCCTTTTTGCTCTCGTTGTGGCGTGTTTGTAGCGTTTTTAATATCTTACGGGTTGTACCATCTTCCACCTCATAAATAACCGCAAACCCGCTATTGGTACTCAGAAGACTGATCACACGATAACGTCCCAACAAGACCAGGGATGAGCCACAATGAGGACAAACCACTTGATCCGTCAGGGTGGAGTCTTGAGGATGAGGACAGGACGGGTTGATACAATAACTCATGGAGAGTCGCAAAACAGGGTTAAACAAAATCTAACACTTGTTGTGCGACCAACAACCGGAGATCCCAAATTTCACGGAGATTCTCCCTTGTCGGGTTGTAACACTCCATTAAGAAAGATGTCCGCAATGCCTTCCGCCATTTCCTTCATAGCTTTAGGGGAGGCTTGAGGCTCCCCAATCGTTGCTTTAGAAAATCCGGCAATGGTGAACATTCCTAAGAAGACTTGAGCCACTACCCGGGGATTCATACGGCGGTAAATTCCCCGCTCCATGGCGGTTTCAAAAAAGGCCTCGGCGACATCCGTCATTTTTTCGATTACTTCCGTTTGAATGCGATCGCGCAAATCCGGATGAAACTGAGCCTCAAAAAAACACACCCGCATCAAATCGCTATTCTCATTCATCCGCAACATCCGCCGTCGCATCACTTGCGCCACAGCCTTATAACTCCCCATTTCGCTCAATTCCGTCAGCAAATCCGTGAGAATATCCACCCACCCCTGAGTAGCCACCTCCACTAAAATCGCTTTCTTATTGGTGAAATGGCGGAATAAGGTTCCCTCGGCTACATGAGCCGCCGCCGCTAAATCCCTCGTCGTTGTGCCATCATAGCCCTGTTGGGCAAACAAATGAAGAGCCGCCTGTAAAATACGAGTGCGCGTACTTTCTTCCGTAGGCTGCTCTAAAACAGGTCGCTGGTGAAATACTCGCATGGGTCTGACTTGAATTAGGCTTACTTTACACCGTAACCTTATTTGACCCGAAATATGAGCAATTGCTGCAAAAGCTTCATAAAATTTCTCGATCTCCCCCTAGTCTGTTCCGCCTTCCCCCCTCTCTTAGATCTCCCCTGTCACGAACGATGGCCTACTTGATCCCCTTCCCCCTAATTCTGCTTCAAAGTCTCACGTTATTGATTAGCATTGCCATTGAAGCGATGATCTATCAAAATAAATTAAATCTTAATCATAAACGGAGTGTTGAGTTTTCTGTTTCCGTTAATTTGTTATCCGCCATTTTCCTCTGGATTTCTTTTTCCATCTTTCTTTCTGTTGCCCCTGACCCGGTAAAAATGCAGTTAATGAGTTATGTACTCTTTAGTAATTTCTATCAATTAAGCTCTTTTCAAGCTAATTTGAGCTTTTTTGTTATGTTTTTATTCTTCTTTGTTCTGGTCTGCGTTATTGAATTTAAAGGACTCGATATTTTACAAGCATTACTGTTAAGTTCTCAAGACAGTTCGGAGGAAGAACAACTGTTAGTGAATCGAATTAACAAAGCTCTTTTGAAAACGGATGTTAGTAAGGCTTCAGTCATTGTCTTAGCTAATATTTGTAGTAATAGCGTTATTTTATTGGTTGTGTTGTTCAAAATTTTGCCGACCTATGATTAAAAATTTATGATTAAAACTTTATGATTAAAACTTTACAAAATTTATGGCAAAACATTTTACCAATTCAAGCCTATTCTTGGCAATGTTTTCTTTGGATTAGTTTTTTTTCTCTCGTGATGTCGGCTTTGCTGAGTCCCACTCTTCGCTTTATTTTACTACTATTTGCCGCTATTTTTTTTACAATTAGTATAACATGGCTTTGCATTAAAAACCATGTTCCCTTAACTCCTTGGATTGCCAGTGCATTAATCTGTTTTCACCTATTTTTGTTGATAAAAATTCCCCTAGAGACTCTCCTGTTGTTGTGGTTGCCCTTAGCGGGGACTATTGCCGCTTATCCCTGTTTTTTTGATAAATTCTGTCATTTCCATTCCCCGACTATTATAGAACGGCAAAGATTAGTGATTTTGCTCGGAATTCAACTGCTCGGCAGTTGTCTTTTTCAAGTCAATGTTTTGATGCAAAATTGGTTAGAACAATATCCCAGTCTGTTAGTGGATGATTTTAGCCGCAGTGTCTTTGTGGTGAAATGGCAACTCACCCCAAGGATTGACCCTCAAGGGTTGTTATTGTTGGACACAATGGGGGAGTTGTTAGGGAGAACGTTGGAGGAGAGAAACTGGACGGATGCTGGGGAGTGGTTGCGGGGGGCTGTACATCCCACCCAAAGCAAGGAAGAGCGGGATTCTTTGGGGGCATTACGGCAGGAGGCGATCGCAGAATTAGAAAACCGCCTCAAACCCTTAGCCGAATACCCACTCTGGAAAATTACCATTCAAGTGTCGGAGCAGCCCAATCTTTATCTTGTCACTTTACAAGCCCATTGGACTGGACCGCGCTCTAATCGCAGTCAGGAACAAGATCCCTATTTAGGTGCAATGAATTGTCGGGTAGAACCTTCCATCCAAGGAGTGATTACCCGTTGTCAAAGAGCGCGCCGGGCTGGCTACACTCTCGATAACTAGAACTGGAGGGAGGAGAGAAGAGAAAAGAGGAGTTAGCGACCTGTAACAGACAGTGCGCTAGTTTGGGAGATTATCCCCGATCATGAAAGGGTAAGTAGGGACGACTATGCTCCCCGACGTAAACCTGAGTGGGTCGGAAAATGCGGTTTTCCGAGATTTGTTCGCGCCAGTGAGCTAACCATCCGGCGACCCGAGCAATGGCGAAAATGGGCGTATAGAGATCCGTCGGAATTCCTAATTTGCGGTACACCAAACCGGAATAGAAATCTACGTTGGCATAGATGCCTTTATGGCCTAATTTCTCTTCTACGACTTTTTCTAGCTCTAAAGCAATATCATAGAAGCGGTCGTGACCCATTTGTTCAAACAAACGTTCTGCTAACCCTTGAAGAATGGTTGCCCGGGGATCCTTGACCTTATAAACTCGGTGGCCAAAGCCCATAATTTTTTTCTTGTTGGCAATACAATCTTCAATGTAAGGCCGCACATTTTCCACGGAGCCAATGGCTTCTAACATATCGATGACTTCTTCATTGGCACCGCCATGAAGGGGACCCGCTAGAGTACCCACGGCGGATGCAATCACCCCGTAAGGGTCAGTCAGGGTGGAAGATGTCACCATAGCGGAGAAAGTAGACGCATTCATGGTGTGTTCTGCATGGAGAATTAAACACACATCGAACACTCGGGCCGCCACAGGCTCAGGAATGCGTTCGGTGAGCATATACAAAAAGTTGGTGGAATAGTCCAAATCATCTCGCGGCTGGATGGGATCATTCCCTTTGCGCATACTCTTAAAGGCAGCAACCATGGTCGGGATTTTGGCAATTAAACGCACTACAGCTTCCCGAATGTAGTGACTGTCATTTAAAGCCCGACGGGAATAGAATAAGCCCAAAGCGGCGGCGGATGTTTGCAGTGCATCCATCGGATGTCCGGTTTCGGGGAAACATTTCATCATGTCCCGAATGCGGTATTTAATCCGACGGTGAAAGCGGATCTCGTTTTCAAAGGCGGCTAGTTCTTCTTTGGTGGGCAGAACTCCCCAAATCAGGAGATAGGTCGTTTCGAGAAAGGTGCTTTTTTGGGCGAGTTCTTCAATGGGAATCCCACGATATTCCAGAACACCCTTTTGTCCATCAACATAGCTGATGGCAGATTCGGCAACTGGGATATTCTCTAGGCCAGGAATATATTCGCAAACTGCTGTCATGTCTCTTCTCGTAGCTAGAGGGAAATATCTGTCCTCTCTTGTCATGGGCCTTCTTAAACAAGGCTCAACTCGATCTGGAAGATATGACGTTAACTTACAGCAAAAGTTTGAAGAGTCTCGATTTTTACGGAATAGCTTAGGATTTTGCTGGGAGGGGTGGGGAAGGGCTGATTAAGAACAGAAGTAAGAGGGTGTAAGGTTGCGTTACACCTTAAGAATAGGTTAATAGGGTAAAGTTTGGGCTAAATTTATCTGGTTTTACCGTTTTTAGGTCGAATTGGCTGAGGGGTATCCAAAAACTATAAAAACCATTTGGGGGGGATCAAGCCAAATAGTTCACCTTGACCGAGGGGGGATCCAGGGCTGGAAAGATGAACGCCTATTATACCTGCTTTTTTAACAATCAGTTTTTCGTGATGGCTTCCCCAGATGATCTGTTCGGCCCAGTTGCCTAAATCGGGCTGATGCCCAACGAGGGCGATCGCCTGATAATGAGAATTGACACTATACCAGTTCACCCACAGGTTAATATCGCCTTCGGGAGCGAGGGGCGCAAATTCTTGGACTTGTTGACCTAAACCCTCTTGTTGTAACAGTTCGGCCGTTTGTTTGGCTCGCAGAAGGGGGCTAGTTAAGATGAGATCAACCTGTATTCCCACAGATCGAATCCGTTGGGCGACTTTACGGGTTTTTTTGATGCCGAGGTCTGTTAAGGGGCGTTCCTGATCAGTCCGGTAGAGGGTGCGATCGCCTGCAATCCCATGACGAATGAAATAAATATCCATCAAAAGAGGTTAAAAAGCGGGTTAATTATGATAGATTTTGGTTACTTCTTAATATAACGTCAACATTAAAATACGGAGCAAAACTCATGACAGATCGTCCCGTTCCCAATGGCAAACCCCCCTACACCTTCCGTGTTCTCTGGGCTGGTCTTCTCCTCGGAGTCAATATTCTGGTGGCTGCAATTTATGCAGGAATCCTAGATATCTAGGGCTTGCTGAATAACTCTACTCTGGGTGGGGAACAGGGAACGGGGAACAGGAAACAGGGGGAATCGGAAAAAGGCAAGCCTTTTTGATGATTTATCCCTAAAACCTTGCACTTTCTCGCTCCCAATCGAAAGCCCTACTAACAGTGATTAGATGGATATTCAGCAGACCCTATCTAGTCTCAGAGCGCATTGGTTAAACTTGGGGAGTAGACTTAGCTTCCACTCCTCAGTTTCCCCCCCCCTATGAACAGTCCCTTAATCTTTATCCTCAAAGTCTTGGCTCTATCGGGTGCAATTTCCCTCCTCATCAAGTATCTTGCCCCCCTCTGGCCGATTCCTGCGAATACCCTCGATGCGTTAATTGCGATCGCCTTCCCCCCCCTCCTACTGGCTGTCTTCCTCTTAATTAGGGAACGGGGAATAGGGAATGGGGAATAGGGAATAGGGAATAAGTCTTAATTCCCCTCTCCCCTGCCCCCCCTCTCCCCCTCTCCCCTGCTCCCCCTCTCCCCCTCTCTCACGCTCTCCCGACTCCCTA
>NZ_JH980292.1:2591724-2762678 GCF_000314005.1 Spirulina subsalsa PCC 9445 | reverse complement strand
TAAGGGGAAGTCGAGTAACTCCGCAATTTCCGATGGACTGTGACCACGACTCAAGAGACGTTGAATTAGGTTTCTTTGAGCTTGTTCTATCCCTTCCTGACGACCTTCTTGGCGGCCTTCTTCAAAAGCTTCTTGATAGAAACGAGTTTGTTTTAAATCCGTTAATCCTAACATTTCTGCTATCTCCTCTCGACTCAGTTGGGGTAATTTGTACACAACAATTGTTTCAATTAAGTCAATAATATCTCGCTGAATGGGACTGGTGACTAACACCTCTTGAGCTTGTTGAATGAGTCTTTGTGCCAATTCCATCGCTTGGCTTTCTTCTTCCACCACTAACTGAATTATACTCACTCCTAGCCTTTCCTGGACTCCTTCTAACTCGTCGAGATAAACCCGAGTCACTGTACCAGAACGCAATAAGTCCCTGAAGTGTTGGGGGGGTTCTCGTTCAATGCTACGAGTGGGATAAATCACAACAACTTGCCAAGGATGGGGGGGTTGGTATTGACGGAGATAAAGGAAGAGTTCGGCGAAAAGACGATAGTACAGGGTTTCGTCGGGTTGGAATTGAACCTCCGCTAGATAAAAAGGTTGGGTGGTATCCTCTGAGACAGGAAGGAAAAGACCATCTAGGCGAAAGGCGAGTTGCTTGACTTCTACGGAGGTGAATTGGTAGTTATTGGCTTCGGTGGGAGGACGGTTGAGTAATTCAAAGAAGCTGCGAGGATATTGTTGAAAGATGCGGTAAAAGATGCTGTCGGTTTTCATGGGTTTTTATCCTCCTAAGTTTCCCTTTCCTATAGAAGTTGTTGAACTCTTTCTAAGGGGAAGTCGAGTAACTCCGCAATTTCCGATGGACTGTGACCACGACTCAAGAGACGTTGAATTAGGTTTCTTTGAGCTTGTTCTATCCCTTCCTGACGACCTTCTTGGCGGCTTGGCGGCCTTCCTGACGGCCTTCCTGACGGCCTTCCTGACGGCCTTCTTCAAAAGCTTCTTGATAGAAACGAGTTTGTTTTAAATCCGTTAATCCTAACATTTCTGCTATCTCCTCTCGACTCAGTTGGGGTAATTTGTACACAACAATTGTTTCAATTAAGTCAATAATATCTCGCTGAATGGGACTGGTGACTAACACCTCTTGAGCTTGTTGGATGAGTCTTTGTGCCAATTCCATCGCTTGGCTTTCTTCTTCCACCACTAACTGAATTATACTCACTCCTAGCCTTTCCTGGACTCCTTCTAACTCGTCGAGATAAACCCGAGTCACTGTACCAGAACGCAATAAGTCCCTGAAGTGTTGGGGGGGTTCTCGTTCAATGCTACGAGTGGGATAAATCACAACAACTTGCCAAGGATGGGGGGGTTGGTATTGACGGAGATAAAGGAAGAGTTCGGCGAAAAGACGATAGTACAGGGTTTCGTCGGGTTGGAATTGAACCTCCGCTAGATAAAAAGGTTGGGTGGTATCCTCTGAGACAGGAAGGAAAAGACCATCTAGGCGAAAGGCGAGTTGCTTGACTTCTACGGAGGTGAATTGGTAGTTATTGGCTTCGGTGGGAGGACGGTTGAGTAATTCAAAGAAGCTGCGAGGATATTGTTGAAAGATGCGGTAAAAGATGCTGTCGGTTTTCATGGGTTTTTATCCTCCTGACTTCCTTGCGGGTTGAATTAATCTTGATGTCGAGTGAGTCAGACTGGCAGAAGATCAGGGGAAATCTTGCTGTTTCAGGCTGATATGGGAAAACATCTAGGGAATCATCAACTGTTTTACAACAAAAGGGCGAGATGATCTCGCCCTTTGTCCCAGAAATCGCTCAGAATTCAGGCGGGATAAATCCGTAAACGACGGTTGGGTTCTTCCCCAAAACTGTCGGATTGTAGGCGATAGTGTTCGACTAATTCGTGCTGCATTTTACGGACTTTGGGGGAGCGAGGTAATAATTCGACGGGTTGCCCTTTGGGGATGACAATTTGCTCGACGGCTAATCGGGCTTCCTCTAGGGCTTCTAATTCGTCATCACTCCCCTGATGGCTAAATAAGCGCAAATCGAGGCCTTCGGAACTGTTGAAATCGTCCATCCCTAAAGCACGACGGAGGGCTTTGGTGATTTGGGGGATGGTGCTAGATTTGACGGCATGAATGGGCAGTTGGCGGGCTTTGGCGATTTGACGCAGTTTGGAATGGTTTTTGATTTGCGATCGCAGCGCCAACACAATATCCGCGCTATTCATGTCCTTGGTTAACACCACAGGCAAGTTCAACAACTCGATTACTTGTTCTAGTTGCGATCGCCCCACCCCATAGGGATAAATATACATCGGCCAATCTTCCCCATTCGGCCCAGGAGTCCGTACCTTATCCTCCACCAATTCCGGCTGATGCCAAGCTTGATCTAACATCTGCTCAAACTCCGCATTGACCACCGTCGGGCTGCCACTGGGGACTGGACGCATTCGCCCGGAAGCCCGCCAGCCCCCCGGTTGGGTCGGAGGTGCCACCGTTAACCCTCCACGACTAGGTAAAGGCTGCAATGCGGGTTTCTGGGTAATAATTTCCACCTCGCCCGCCTCGTTTTGGGTGCGAATTTGGGGCGAGGGTTCCTGACCACGCAGCAACAAGTCCACCGTATCAGACACATTAGGATGAACCACCCAGCGCTGACGTTCCTGCATTTCCACGGCAATTTCAAAGGTGGGCGGTGCTTTCCGCTCCAACACTGTCTTCTGAGAACCCCGTCGTCGGGCTTCATCATCCCCCAGTGTCACCGCTTGAATCCCCCCAATCAGGTCAGCTAAGGTCGGGTTTTTGATCAGGTTTTCAATTTGATTCCCGTGAGCGGTTCCCACCAACTGCACCCCGCGTTCTGCAATAGTACGAGCGGCTAGCGCCTCTAATTCCGTCCCAATTTCATCAATGACAATCACTTGAGGGGTATGGTTTTCCACCGCTTCAATCATCACCTGATGTTGTAACTCCGGTCGAGCCACCTGCATCCGACGAGCGCGACCAATGGCCGGATGGGGAATATCCCCATCCCCAGCGATTTCGTTAGAGGTATCGATAATCACCACCCGTTTATGTAACTCATCGGCTAGCACCCGGGCAATCTCCCGCAATACGGTTGTTTTCCCCACCCCCGGACGACCCAAGAGCAAGATGGACTGTCCCGTTTCGACCAAATCCCGAATCATGCCAATGGTGCCATAAACCGCACGACCTACCCGGCAGGTCAAGCCGATAATATCTCCACCTCGATTCCGCATGGCGCTAATGCGGTGCAAGGTGCGCTCAATGCCAGCGCGATTGTCCCCGCTAAAGCTACCCACCCGGTTGATGCTATACTGCAAATCTTCGCGAGTAATAGGGGTTTCAGCGAGATATTCAGCCCCGTGAGGAAAACGAACTTCCGGCAAGCGCCCTAAGTCCATCACCACTTCAATCACAATGTCCCGAGAGGGATGTTGGGCGAGTTTTTCCCCGATGCTGGGGGGCAACATCTCTAGAAGTTGGTCTAAGTTATCGGCGATTTCTGTGCGTTTCAAGGGTTTTGAATCGTGAGGTTTAGCAGTAGGCGTTGTTGTAAAAACAGGTTCGGGAAAGGATTGTATTATTTGGGGATTTGTCATACCACCTTGAGGTTAGGAACAGATTTGTGCGTTTGCTGCGCAACGCTACGCGAACAGATTGCAGGGGGGAAAGGGAGAAGGTTAGGACGACCCGACTCCGGGCTTTTCTCCCTCCTGACGGGACACAGGTGGACTCCTTTTAAGGGGAGCAACCAACTGATGGGCAAGGGTGACTGCTTGCCAGAGTAAATCAGGATGGTGTTCTAGTTGGGGTTTACCGCAAGGGGACTGACTACGTTCCTCCAGTTGGTGGAGGAGGGAAGTCAGTTGAGTGCGGGCATAACTGCCATAGGCAACTCCCGCAATGGTTTGCTCTGAGGATATCAGAGATGGGTTCAGATTGAGGAGTTTTGCCCGTCGCAGTTTTTCCACCGTCTGCTGATTCGTACCTCCGGCCAGTTGAACATAACCGGGTAGATGGGCGGCCAAGACTTTCTCGGCCAGCTTCACAGCAGCACGAGTTGCTCCCTTGCCAATATCTCCACTCATGGGCCGACCGTCGGTTTGCCAAATGAGGGGACAGGGTAAGGGGGAAACCCATTGATAAAGGGTTTTAAGATAGAGGATGAGATCCTGATGATCGGGGCAACTGATGGCTAATAGCTTGAGTTGGTGCTGATAGGGTGCGATCGCCTGCCAAAGTCGTTGGAAGCCCTCAAAATGACCCGTTTGGGTATGAATTTCTAGGGCATCAATCCCCCGGTCAAACAGGAGCGGCACGACAATTTCCGGGGTGGAAACATAGGATTGTGCGGTAATTAACTGACTCGGACAAACGGGCAAACACCGCCCACAGCCATAACAGAGAGCTTCTATCACCCCCGGATTCTCTCCAAAGGCGTTGGCGTAGTCTCTCCCCGGAATCGCCTCGGCCGGACAAATCCCCTCGCAAGGGCGAGGACAGGTCGATGGACAAAATCGCGGGTCAAACACCGCCTTACGAAAATGGGGATCGTCCCCATCATTCAAGCTCACCATCAACCAAGGTTTTGTCACCATCAAAAACCCCCGCGCTTGGGCTTCTTCCTGCAAAGCACAAGCCACCCCTAGGGCTTCTTGGGTCGCCGCGATGACGGCCGGATCGGCGGCTACGTCAATACAATCTGCACCACCCAACGCATAAGCCAAGGTGAGATTTCGGATAGCCGGAAGATGCTGAAAACTAGCCCCACAAATGAGTTTGAACCAGCAGCCCGACTGGAGTGAACTAATGGGAGAATATATTTCAATCACCCCTCTATGCTAAAACCTTGCTTGAAAAAACGGTAAGGGAATTTAATCCTTTTGAGGCTACCCCTGTATCTAGTGGCCTTGGGACAAAATAACTCTTTATCTAGCGTCAGCAGGTTTCCCCTGCCCGTTCATACTGATTCATGACCATCAAACTTATGTAACCTGTGTATTACACAGTATACTACAAAAAAAGGAGAACTGTCTACCCCGTCCGAAGATTAATCATCTTTTGAAAAAACGACTGCTTACGCAAGCGTAGGTTGTAGTTTGTACTCATCGGCAATGTCTAGCATGGGGCTATGATAACATTGGGGGTAAGCCATAGACGAAAAAAAGCCATATTAGAACATCTGGGCTTGTATCCCATGAATTTTGGTCAAAATTTACCCCATTATCCAGTTTCATGAGCGATTTTAACCTCTCCTGTCCCATTCCCTTAGATCAATATCCCCAAGTCCTATTAGCTCACGGTGGCGGAGGCAAACTGATGAACCAACTCATCGAACAGATGTTTGCTCCCACCTTCCAAGCCACCACCCCGCCCCACGACTCCATCCGCCTCAATCTACCCGGTGAGAAAATCGCCTTTACCACTGACTCCTATGTAATTCGTCCCCTCTTTTTCCCCGGCGGTGATATTGGTTCCCTCGCCATTCATGGCACCGTCAATGATTTAGCCATGAGTGGGGCGCGTCCCCTCTATCTCAGCGCCGGATTTATCTTAGAAGAAGGCCTAGACATGACCCTACTTTGGCGTGTTGTCCAGTCCATGCAGCAGGCCGCCCAACAAGCCGGAGTCCAAATCGTCACGGGAGATACAAAAGTAGTAGACCGGGGCAAAGGAGACGGTATTTTTATTAATACCGCAGGCATTGGCATCATTGAACATAACCAAATCATCGCCCCCCCCTCCGTTGCCGTGGGAGATCAGGTACTGTTAAGCGGAGATTTAGGTCGTCATGGCATTGCTATCATGGCTGTGCGGGAAGGATTAGCCTTTGAAACCACCATTGAGAGTGATTCAGCATCCGTTGCCCCCCCAGTCCTGGAATTACTCAATGCTGGGGTGACAATCCACTGTTTACGGGACTTGACCCGAGGTGGACTGGCCAGCGCCCTCAATGAAATTGCCAGCAGTGCAAAGGTGCAAATTCACATCACAGAACGAGCTATTCCCGTCCGGGAAGATGTGCAAGGGGCCTGTGAAATATTGGGCTTTGACCCCCTCTATGTGGCCAACGAGGGGCGATTTATCGCCTTTGTCCCACCCCATGACCTAGACAAAGCTCTAGGGATTTTACAGCAATTTGACCCCCAAGCGACTGTAATTGGAAGCGTTACAGCAACAGCCAGCCAAACTTTAGGCCTAGTCACCCTAGAAAGCGGAATTGGAGCAACCCGCATTGTAGATATGCTGAGTGGAGAACAGTTGCCCCGCATTTGTTAGAGGACTGCTTCAGTCAACTATACAAAAATTCACTCTAAAGGCAGGACAGTTCGGGCAAAAAACTTTAAAATTGAAGGTAGTGGAAATACTGAGAAGGTGCTACTTTTGAGAACTTTAGGTTCTGGATTATCCCTAAAGTAGAAACAATTCTGAAGTTTTTTTGATACCTGTAATTGTTCCGAGTCCCCCAGATGGGGATGTTCTCAAGACGATATCTCAGCTTCATTTAGGAGATTTTTGGATGGATACTTTATCTTTGAACCAAATTTATGCTTGTTATGAAGAAGCCGAACAAATTGAGTATGAAGTCCCTACAGTAAGCTTCTTTGACTGGCGGAAAATCCCCAGCGGGGTGTGGTTAGGGGCTTTAGCGACTGGGGTATTCGCCACGAGTATGATGGTCGCCGCGCCTGCTTTTGCCCTGCGTGTCCAAACCCCCAACGGTAGCCCCCTCTGCGCTCGCAATCAACCTTCTGCTTCTGGACCTTGCTTGACGGTTTCCAATGGGGCGGCTTTGTTGCCTGTGGTGGCCAGAAGTGGGGATTGGTTACAGCTTTCTAGTGGTCGTTGGGTTTATGGGCCTTATACGACGGCTCAAACGTCTCAGCCTCCGGTGGGCGGGGGGCGTGCGCGTCGGGTGAGTACGCCTAATGGTGGTGAATTATGCGCTCGCAATCAACCCGCTGCTACGGGTGCTTGTACCGGTGTACGCAATGGGGCGGTTTTACTGCCTGTGGTGGCTCAAAGTGGGGACTGGTTGCAGCTTTCTAGTGGTCGTTGGGTGTATGGCCCCTATACGGCTCCGGTGAATGGTGCTACAAGACCGGGAACTGGGGGCGTAATGTTGCGTATGGGTTCAACGGGGGATGCGGTGCGGCAAGTCCAAACCCGTTTAGGTGTGACGATTGATGGGGTTTATGGGGCTAATACGGCGGCGGCTGTGCGTCGTTTCCAATCTCAACAGGGTTTGCTGGTGGATGGTATTGTGGGGCCACAAACTCGTTCTGCTTTAGGGTTGTAATGTCCTGAAGGGGTGGGATTGGGTCTTGGGTTCCCCTCACGGTTCGCTGTGGGGGGGTTTTTGTTGCTGGGTAGTCGGGGAGAGAGGGGGAGCAGGGGAGCGGGGGAGATGTCTATTACCTATTCCCTGTTCCCTTCTTCAACATATAATTCAGATCAAGGTTGCAGCATTTAGCGGAGGTCATTATGATTGCTGTTCCGAACTATGTTAGCCCAGAAGAGTATTTAACTTTAGAGCTTCAAAGTGACTATCGTCATGAATATAGACGGGGTTTGGTCTATGCGATGTCGGGGGGGACGGATAATCATGATCGCATTGCTTTTAATCTGTTGAAGATGATTGACAATCATTTGGGAGACTCACAATGTCGATTTTATTCAGGTAATGTGAGGGTGAATTATCAGGATGAGTTTTATTACTATCCTGATGCTTTTGTGACTTGTGATCCGAGGGATCGGGGCGATCGCTACCTTAAGCGCTATCCTAAGCTGATTGTAGAGGTGCTATCCCCCAGTACCCAAGCCTTTGACCTCGATGAGAAGTTCCGAGATTATCAAAAAATTACCGCATTAGAGGAATATGTTTTGATTGCTCAAGATCGGCAATGGGTCGAATGTCATCGTCGCCGAGGAGAGAATTGGGAGGTGGTGGTGTATGAAGCAGGGGATTCTGTTCTCTTAACCAGTTTGGGATTAGGATTTGAGATTGACCAACTCTATCGGGGTTTAGATTGAGGTCAATTGAGATTCCCTATTGTCGCAGCACATTCCAGATTGCCAATGATCGGCGCAAATTATCGACCTTTGGAGATAGCCTAAGCTAAAAAACTCGGCGATAATACAAATTATTCCAATAGACACCCGACTGATTCTCCCCAAAATTTTCCCCTTCAACGATGTTCACTTCAATCCTGCAAGAAGTACCGCATGAGGAACAAAGTTTTGCTGGTGGTGCTTTCAGTAAGTATCAGTCAAACCGATAAATTGTAACCGATAAATCACCCTTTAGCTCATCGTCGGGAAGCCCCGCACTGTACGTTCGCGAAGCGTTGCGTAGTAAATGTCAGTGTCGGGATGAAAGACGGTTAATTGAGGGGTTCGATGCCCCGAAAATTAACCAACAATCATTTACTAGGGAGTGACGATTTATCCCTAGATATTGTATAATCGGTTCAGGTCAATCAGCTACTATTCGTGTTAAACCTCAACTATTGCTACAGAATTTATCCAGATGCCAGTCAAGAAAAAGAATTACTTGACTGGCTAGAAATCTGTCGAGGGGTATATAATTATGCCTTGGCAGAACGAAAAGAATGGATAAATTCTCGCAAGTGTCAGGTTAACGCTTGTAGCCTTCATTCTGAGTACATTATACCTGCGGATCAACCTTTTCCCGACTACTATAAACAGAAAAAAGCTTTAACTCAAGCCAAACAGCAATACCCAGAACTAAAACGAGTTCAGTCTCAGGTCTTGCAAGAGGTTATGGGGCGTTTAGACAAAGCGTTTAACTTTTTCTGGAAAAGAAGTTTTGGTTTTCCTAGGTTTAAGAAATATGGTCAGTTTCGGTCGATTAACTTTCCTCAATTCAGGGAAAACCCCGTAACTGGATATCAATTGAGACTCCCTAAGCTAGGCTCTGTGGTCATTAATCTACACAGACCTATACCTGATGGATTTGTAGTTAAACAAGTTCAGATCGTTAAAAAAGCTTCGGGTTGGTATGCTGTTATCTGTATTCAATCAGATGTTAATATTCCTTCTCCAAAGCCTGAAGGAAAATCTCTAGGGATTGATTTGGGACTTGAGAAGTTTATAGCAACATCTCAGGGGAAATTAATAGCTAGACCTAAGTTTTTCTTGGAACTTCAAAGTCAGCTTAAATGGCTACAAAGGAGATTGTCGAAGAAACAGAAAGGGTCAAAAAACTGGCATAAAGCTCGGGAAAAAGTAGCTAAACTTCATGAACACATTTATAACACTCGCAAGAACTTTCATTATCAAGTCGCTCATCATCTTTGTGACCAAGCCAATATCATTTTTGCCGAAGATTTGAACGTCAAAGCCATGTCTAGGGGAATGTTGTGTAAACCTACCCTTGATGCTGGTTTTGGGGGTTTTCTGGAGGTATTAAAGCACGTGGCTTGGAAACGAGATGTTTATTTTGAGAAAGTTGATGCTAATTTCACTAGCCAAATTTGTCCGAGTTGTGGTGTAGTGACTGGTAAGAAAGACTTGTCTCAACGAGTGCATGTTCGCGAAGCGTTGCGTAGCAAATGTTCTCATTGTGGGTTTGTAACGGATAGGGACGTTGCTGCGGCGATGGTTGTTGAGCAACGTGGACTTGCAGCCCTTGGACTGGGGGTCAAGCTGCCTGGGTCGGAAGAGGTTATCGGGGATGTCCCTAAAAAGACATCTAGAGCCTCCCGTAGAAACAGGAAAGCCTCATAGTGATATGGGGAAGCCCGCACCGTACCCCTAGGGTCGGTGTCGGGAGGATGTCACACTTTTATCACTTTCTTGTTCTAAAACTTGCGCAAATGGTCATTCTCAAGTGAGATCAATCCTGTTACAAATTATAAGCTTGATGTTTATTGGTTTCTTATAACTGATAATCTAGTGAACTACCCCACCCTGCCTAGGCGCGAAGATGGAGCTTCCTGATTCAATGGGAAGTGCTTTCTATACCGAAATATAGCGAGTCTTATCTTCCCTCCCCAGGCAGAAGTCCTAGTTCCTAAGACCCCAATTTTCTCTTGCAACACAGCCCTTTTTAGCTTGGTTTTCGCTTTGGGAGTTACTGGTCAAGTCCATCCGGTCCCTGCAAGCGAGGAAGGGGAATTCCGCAACATTTTTGTTAAAGGACTGAATCAATGAAAACGACTGTACAACCCCAAAACGATTCATCACAAAAAGCCTCCAGTTATTCCGTTACACCGCAGTCTGATTCAGTCATTCAGTCTAAACCTGAACTTCAGCCCAGTTTAGCCGTCCAAATGAGTCGCGCCTCAGCATTTGGTCATAGTGTGACAGGAGTTCCAGTGCAGGCAGAATTAGTAGTTGGGGAACCCGGCGATCAATACGAACAAGAAGCCGATAGCGTCGCCGCCCAAGCTGTAGCAGACAAGCACAACTCTGAACAAAGCACTGTTCAAGCCAAAACCAATCCAACAGCCCCCACTTCTCTCCCAGCGCAGCCCGACAACCTGGAAACACAGTTAGCACCTGACTTACCCGAGGTGGCTGGAGGAGGAGAGAAAGCCCCAGACATTGCCGGAGGGGGGGATAAACTTCCTGAAATTGCCACAGGAGGAGAGGAGAAACCCCCGGAAATGACCGGAGAAGGAGAGAAAGCCCCAGAAACCCTGGGTGAGAAAGGGGGTTTAACCGAAGCCGTGGAAGGGGGAACTGGGGGAGCAGGAGGAGCGACAGAAGGGGGTGCAGAAGGGACTCCTCCTCCCAAAAAAGAGGGAGAGGCCCCCTCTGAAGAAGAGAAAGAAATGATGGGTGAGACGTTTTCCCCAGAAACTCAAGATCAAATGGGAGAAGCCCTCGGAGAAGAGCAAAAACCGACTGGGGGGACTGAAGGGGGGGACACTGAAACCCAAGAAGCAGGAGAACAACCCCCGAGCCTAGAAGAGCGCATTCAAAAAGCCATGAGTGGGGGTGGAGGCTCTCCCACTCCAGAAGAGCAGGAATCGCTCCGAAACTATTTAGGCATTGAAGATCCAGAAAATATTCAAGTGCATGATAATGAGGAGTCCTATCAACTCTGTCGAGAACTCGGAGCCTTAGCGTTTACGACAGGGAATCATATCTTCTTCGGGGCAGGACAACGGGGGGATGATGAACTGTTATTCCATGAAGCATGGCACACTATCCAACAAGGGGCAACGTCTTTAGAGGTTCACCCGGGCGGGGAAAAATCAGCCGAGGATGAAAAAACCCAACCCATTGCGGTGGGGGGTGAAGGAGAAGCGATGATGACCATGGCTCAGGTCAATCCCCAGGCCTGGAGTGGGCCCCTGGTGCAACGGGAGGAAGGAGAAAAAACAGCCACCGACAAGGAAGCGGAAGAAAAACAAAAAGAACAGGCCGGAGCGCAGGCGGATAGTGCTGGGGAACAAGGGGCAGAACAAGGAGAAGCGGCCGAAGAGGGGGCTGACTCTGCCCAAGAGGATGGCGGGGGAGAAGCCCAGGATGCGGTGGGCGAAACCTCTGGGATGGTGGCGGAGGCGGGACCTGAAGAGACGTTAGGGGGCATTCCAGAGGCTCCGACCCTCAATCCAGAAGCCATGGTTGCCAGCAGTGGGATTCCTGCAGATTCGGAAAGCGCAGAAGCCAATCTGGATGAGTTGGAGGATGAGGTTGATGTTCCTGAACCGGGCGAAGATCCCTTTGACTATAGCTGGGTGGCTACCCAGCCGAATGAAGTCCCTGAATGGGATGAGGAGATTGGAAACCACAGTTTCTTTAAGAGTGTATTGGATGGGGGAGAACCGGAAACCCCTCAACCCGAGGTAGACCGAGGACAATTGATTGGGGATGCCATTGGTCAAGGCCTACTCACGGGGGCGGTTGAAGGGGGGATTAGTGGGGTAACAGCCTTGGGGGTGGGAGCGATTGGCAACAAGTTCCCGGTGGTGAACAATGCCTTGGCAACCTTTACGGTATTGAGTGCGGTTGGCAATAGTGAACAAGGCTGGGCGAGTCCAGAGGCTTGGGCGAATGCGCTGGCTGGGGGATCTTGGGCGGATGATGCTAAAGGGATTGGGGAAGCCGCTGGGGGGATTCTCAATGCGAAAACGCCTTGGGAAGGGATTGCCAATTACTTCAAAGGCATTATTGGCATTACCAATCTGGTGGTGAAAGTTGTTCAGTTTGTGTGGAACTTGGTCAATATTGCGGCTCTAATCTGTAAGATTATTTGGGGGGTTCTGACGGTTTTAGACCTGTTATTTACAGCGATTGGTAAGCTCTTAGCCCTTGTAGGAACAGCACTTATCAGTGTGGGGAACGCCTTGATGCCCCTACCTTTTGGGGTCGGCATTCCACCTGGTACCTCATTAATTAGTGTAGGAACGACCCTTGTTAATGTCGGCAACCAACTCTGGATGTATGCACTAACGATATTTAAACCCTGGGCCGCTACTTTTAAGGGGTTCTTCACGACCTTAAACGGCTTTTTAGCCCCTCTCTCTATCGCCTTAACTATGCTGCAATCCCTTCTAGTGTGCCTGAACTTGATGTATATGCAGGCTCTGGCTTTAGATATTTTGACTTGTGAAGGGAGTATTGATGACCTGATTGCTAAACAAACGGCTCTGCGGGATTCTACCCAAAGTATGACCAGTAATGCTATAGCGATTGGGACGGAGTTTGCGGCTCAAAAGACTCAAGGGAAAGAGGTCGGGGCAAAGGACAGTTTCGCATCAGGTGGCGAAAATGCTTGGTTGGGTCAAATCCCAGTGGTGGGGGATTATATGCCCGGTGGTGATAAGTCCTTGGGGGGTATGGCGGGAGCGGCGGCTACGGGATTTGCCATTGGTGCCGAGAGCGGTAAGACGGATGAAGAAACGGCTGAAAACGAACAAAAGTATCAAGACAGTTGGCTAGCGCACTATTCTAAGAATTCAGACCAAGATCAAAAGGCCTTAACGGGTTATCGCTCGGCGACGGCTTTGTATGGGGCTTTGGGTGAGGCGGGAGAGATGCCTGAGCCCCCGATGGATGCGCCGGAACGAGTGGATGCGGCGGCGTTCGGGATGGTGAAAAATGAAGGGGAACGACTGGCTTTGGAAGCGGCTATTCAGCGCGCAGAAGAGGAAAAAGCCCTGCTTCAGGAAAATGTGGTGCTTAATCAGGCGGCTCAAGATTCTCTGGCGGCTAATCGGGAGGCGATCGCGGCCTATCAAGCCGACATTGCCGAACGCCAAGCGGTCAATGACACTCTAGGAGCAGAAGCTGGTATGGGAACGGCCTTAGCGGCTCAGTATTTAGCGGTGATGGCTGTTTATTGGCCAATTTTAATCCCGATTAATCTGGCCTTTGCTTTTGTGATCGGCATTCAAGGGGCTAATCAAAATGTTAAGGAAACTGGGGGCAATAATGCTGTCAACACGGAGGGCAGTAGTGCTTCTAATCCGGAAACCCATGTGAGTGGCAATGCCGGCAGTCAAAAAGAAGCGGGCGACAATATGGGCAATGCTTCAGATGCGAGTGGTGAATTAGCCGAAGAGCGGACCAGTAAACTGGATAATGCCAGCACTGAGGCCGAACAACATGATGCCGAAATGGAAGCAATGCAGGCTCAGTTTGAGGAACAACAGCTGGCATCGGAAGAAGACCTAGCCACCTTGGATGAGGGTCAAACGTTAGCGGAAGAGGAACAAAGCAATAGTGAAAGCAATCGGGATCAATTGATGGCGGATCGAGAGGCGGCTATTGCCGAAGCTCAAGTCTGGGAAGAAGAATTTAGTACGTTTTTCGCGGGGATTATGGAAACTTTGGGCTGGAGTGGTGGAGAAGAGACAGAAGCCTCTGCCTCGGATGAGTCTACGGAAGGTCTGGATCTGAGTGGGGCTGATTTGAGTGGTACGGATATGACTGGGGCGAATTTGAACGGTGCCAATTTGGAGGGAGCGGATCTGAGTGGGGTTATATTAGTGGATGCAGACCTCGCAGGGGCGAATTTGGCGGGGGCTAACTTAGCGGGGGCGGATCTGAGTAATACGGATTTAAGCGATGTTGATTTTAGTGGTGCGTTACTCATGGGTGCAAAATTAGTCCGTTCGATTCTCGCTAATGCAGACTTCCAGAATGCTGATTTAACGGATGCCGACCTGAAGGATACAGAGCTTGAGGAAGCCCAGTTGAAGGGCTAACTGGCAATGCTAAACCATTAGACATCTCCTAAAACCCCCTTTTCGGAACGGTAACATAGGCGTTCCAGCCGAATTAGGGGAGATGTGTATTAACTCTTGTCAACTCATTACTTCCCAAAACGCGATATGACGATTCAGAATGCCTTTAACCTCCTGACCCAAGCCCAAGAAGCTTTAGCCCAGAAGTTGAACAGTTTTGGGGAGGTTGAGCCGGGGGTGATGAGGATTTTTGAACAACTTCAGCGTGCGGATCAACAGTTTCGGGCGAATCAATGGGCCCAAGCGGCTGCCACCTATGGTCAAGTGGCTCAATTGGCGGCCCAGGCGAACCAAACGGAAATTCAAGCGCAAGCCTGCTATGCTCAGGGGGGAATGTTGGCGGTTCTGCCAGACCAAACGGAAGCTGCACTTCAAGCGTTCCAACAGTCGGCTGAATTGTTTGCTCAGGTGGGCAATCTGCCACTGCAACAACAGGCGGAACAACAGATGGGGCAGTTGGGGAAACGTTTGATGGACCAGTCTTCTGAGGTGCAAGACTTGACGGAGGCGATTGCTACGCAACGTTTCACGAACGCACAACTAACCCCCCAAACTCAAGCCCGTCAGATCCTTGAACTTTACCGTCAACGCGCTCGCCTCTATTTACAAGGGGGTCAATGGGAGCAAGCCACGAGGGACATTGAGGCGATGTTCACTCTCGCGGGAACAACTGAGGATCCAGACATCCTCAGCTTTGTCCTGAGTCAGTTTTCCCCCGGTGAAAACAGCGAATCTGAGCTATTGTCCCCAGTTTTCGATTACCTCGCCCAGTCTGGTCAAGGGGGAGAAAATCGCCTGCTTGGGGATTTGTTGAATCACTATCGGACTCAAATCCAGCACCTGATTAATCTGCCTGATGAGCTATTCAACTCAGTTAATGTAGACCGTCTCCTGAGTTTAGGGGAAGGGACTCTGGAAGAAAGCCAAAAGTTGGCGCAAGGACTGACCCAGCAAGCGACGCAACTCCATCATTCTGCTCTCTATAAAATTGCCAGTACCCTCCAATTTTGTCAAAATACAGAGGTCGCTTTACAAGCAGGTCAGTGGCAAACGGCTTTAGACTTGGCCGTTCAAGAACGCCATCAAGCCCTAGAAGCTAAAGATCCCCAGCGTTATTTCCGTTTTTCCCTAGCCTCTCTAGTGTTAGCCCAAGCCTATGAAGGATTGGGCGATCGCCCGGCCACGATTGAAGTCCTACTCAACTGCAAAAAAACCCTAGAGCATTACTTAGGCAAAACCGCGAGTCAACCCATTTTAGAAGTTCTCAATGGGTTAGAAGGGCGTTGGGGTAAAGAAGAGTTACTCAAGGCTCGCTTGATTTACCGTGAACAGATGCAAAAAAAGGGTAAATATCGTTTAGATGATTAATTAGGGTCTGCTGAATATCCATCTAATTACTGTTAGTAGGGCTTTCGATTGGGAGCGAGAAACTACAAGGTTTTAGGGATAAATCATCAAAAAGGCTTGCCTTTTTCCGATTCCCCTTCCCGTTCCCCATCCAGAGTAGAGTTATTCAGCAAGCCCTAATCATGGGATGTTATGCGCGATTCTCGTTCCGAGATGCTTCGCGATCGCCTCTTGAGGAGAAATCTGCCCCTCCATCACCCCTTGAATCCGTTCAAAATAACGAGTCATCATATTGAGATTCGTCACTAATACTTGTTGTAACTGAGGCAACGTCACCGGGCTATCTTTACAATCAAGGCTGGTGCGATAGCGTAACTCCCCATCCCCCAGATCCATTTCAAAATTACCCATCAATAGATAATAATTCAGTCCAGTGATAAACTCCGCCATAGTAGAGCGCTGTGCTTCTGGGACTTTCTGGGGATAAACCGAATAGACTAGAATCTGTTTTTGGGATTCATGAGCCACAAAAAAGACCATCCATTTTCCCAGATCAGCCTGGTAATTAAAATATAAACTATTTTGATTGGGAATAATTTGATAGTTCCACTTTCTTTGCTCAAAAAAAAGTTTAACTTTTTTAAAAAGTACCCCGTTATTAACAGTATTTTTAGGTAACTTACTATTACTAACAAATTGCCCCATCTCCTCTTGAATTAACCGGGAAACTTGCTGTAAAAACTCAGAACCTTCTTGAACCCAAAATGAGCTAGACATAATCCTTTCTATGAACATCTCTCTAACATTTTTTGTTTAAACCATTTTTCGTTTAAACCCTGCCTTGGCTTCTTCAAACCGACTAGATCCCCAACGTTGCTCTAAGCCCTCAACAAACTGATTCACTTGTTGACCTGATGCACTGGCTAAAGATTGATCCAACGTCGCTTTACACATCAATAAACTTTCTAACGCACCCACATCATCCCCTAACCCTTCCTGGGCTAAAGTCATCAACAAACAAGACCATAAATAGCGAGCATAGCGGTCTGGGTTATCGGCGACTAAAGCATTTTTCCGGGCTGAGATAGCCAAATCCAGAACCTGCTCCCACTGATTCCCTTGCAACGCCATCATAGCCTGTTCTAACAATTGATCATTGAGTGGTAAAAGACCTTGACGTAAACTCTCCTCCACTGCTGAAAGGGGGTCAAAACTGGGGAAATCTTCTAGGGGATCACCTTGCCCCCGTTGCCTTGCCCGGATCTTTTCCAGTAGATCAGGACGATTCAGACCTTCCGCATAGGCGATCGCACTTTGCCAATCCTCTTGCGCCGCTTCCCCTTGCTCATTCGCCTCATACCACTGAGCGCGGAAGCAAAACAAATCCACCCGAGTTTCCGGGTCAATCTCCGCCAACAACGGATTATTCAACAAGTCATCAATCGTCTGGCCAAAACGCTCCAACGACTGATCCACCTGAGCAAAAAACCCCTCAACATCCGGCGAATCCTCTAAAAAAGCCTGCAACTGCTCAGGATTAGCGCTCAACTCCCGAATCTGCCGCCCAAACGCCAACACATCGGGAGCAAAACTCTGGCGAATCTCCTCGGCCACCTTTTGCCGTCCCAACTGCTCAAACAACTCAGCCGCCCTTTGCAAAACCGATTCCGAGGGAATCCCCCCCCTCTCATCCGTCGCCGCCACCGTTTGCAAGGCCAATCCTTGAGCATACAACGCTTGAGCTTCAGGCAAAACCTGCCCCTCCTGAGCCGCCAACCGAGCCACCTCAGCAAATTGCCCGGCCCCTTGTTGCCAGTCACCCAAACTCAGATACAGAATCGCCTTCTGTAAATAAACCGCCGCCCGTTGCCCAGCATCTTCGGGAGCCAAAGCCATCAGTTGACCCTCCAGTTCAGCCAACGCCGCCATCACAGCCTGATTCGAGGCAGGTTCCCCAGAAAAATGATTCATTGTATTCTCCCCTTAAGACTAGACACCTAAACCTACAGCATTCTCCGTTTTAGCCTTATCCAGCGTCGCATTATCCAGCGTTGCCCCCGTTAAATCAGCTTCCGTTAAATCCGCCCCCGTTAAATCCGCCCCCGTTAAGTCAGCCCCTTGTAACTGAGTTTTCGTCAACGTTGCATTCGACAAATTCGCATCACTTAAATCAGCCCCCTTTAAATCAACCTCCGTAAAATCAATCCCGCTTAAATTCGTTCCACTTAAATCTAGATCACTTAACTTAACCCCTGCAAACGGCCCATCCCCCTCATCTTCACTTTCCTCATCCCCACTATCCCGTTCAAATTCACCTTTCCCAATACTCCCCTCAGTTGCCTCCAAATCATCAAAAATGGCCTGCTTCTGCGCCTTATGTTCTACAATCCACATTTGAATATTCAAAATAGATTGTTGACGCTCCGCCAGTAATTGATCCTGCTGTGCCTGTAACGTATCTAAACCCTCATCAATTTCCGTATCTAACTGATCAGAATCCCCTTTCGCTTCCTCCGCATCCGCTACATCTTGTTGTTTTTGTTCACGGAAACCTTGTAACTCATTATCCTGAGCCGTAGCCGCAGAATCTGCTTGAGCTAACTTGCCCTTATTCGCCTGCATCCCTGCAATTCCCTTCTGAGAAGCTCCCCCCGTTTCTTTCAAATCATCCTTACTCTGACCAGAACCTCCAATCGCCGCTTCCGGCTCCGCCGCACCCGAATCAACATCCTTGGCCGCATCCTCTTTCATCCCGCCTTCAATATGGGGTTGCTGCCCCTTCGTCATCCCCTCCACATTCGCCGCTTGTGCCTGTCCCTGAGCCGCCGTCTGTTGAGCCTCAGCCATTAAAGCCGCCGCCTGATCTTGTTGGACTTGTTTTTCCGCAATATCCGCGTGATACTGCTCAATCTGGGCTTGATTAACCGCCACGGCCTCGATTAACGCTTGACTTCCCATAGAAGATTCAGCCGCTTGCGCCTTGAGATTTTGGTTAATGCCTTTATTAATTGCCAGTGCTTGTTTTTCCTCCTCCAAATCCTCATAGGCGGCGGCACATTCATTAATTTTCACCACATCATCATCAGGAGGTGCAGGCAATTCCTCCGCTCCCTGAATAATTCGTTGTTGGAGGATTTGAATAGTCAAATTATCCTTCGCACCGCCTAAATTTTCCGCCTCACCTCCAACCCATTCCCCAGCCTTTTCACCGAGTCCATCGGTAGAAAACCATGTTTCATACTCACCATCTCCTTTACCTGCTGCCATAAAAGCCGCTTTTGCAAGCGTTTCACTGGCCCCGCCTTCACCGAGAAAACCTTCGGCTAAATCTCCGGGTAACTCTTGTTTTGCCGTCCAAGCTTCAAACGCTTCTTTTTTCTTTAGTCCATAATTTTTTTGAACATCTGATTCGGCAAACAAATTGCCAAACATTTCGCTTTCTTCGTAATCTTGTACCTTGGTCGCAAATTCAGGATTAGCTTTCTCAAACTCTTGTAATTTTTCAGATTTTTGTTGAAAATCTGTCTCATTTTTCGCATTTTTACCAAAAACGGCTTCAATCTCAGGATCTTGAGGGGCAGGTTTAGTCGATACAGCTTTTTTAATGTCATCTCGACTCTGATAAGTCGAGATACCATCAGCCACTAAATTTTTAACATGATCTTTGAGCTTTTGTTGTTTCTCTAACAGTTCTTCGGGATCTCCTTCAAAGGTTGCAATATCAATGGTTCGGAAGAGAACCGCCAAAGCACGCGGAGGCAAACTTGCGGCAGTAATCAGGGTTTCAATGAGTCCCAATTTTTTTGTAATTTTTAATAGGAAAGCCGCCCCTTTTTTGAGGAAAGCACCCGCGATCTTAAAAGGTGGTGCGGCGGGTGCTGTGAACACGAAGGCAGCCAAAACTGCGCCAATGCCGATGGAAATTAAGCCCAAGACAAACATAAGAGCTGAAATAAGATTCAGAATATTTTTGACCGTTGTAATAACCTGCTTCACAATGGTCATAATCCCTAAGATTAATTCCATGAAAGAAGCGAGGCGATTCCAAACACTTCCTTCTCCTAAACCTGACCAAGCCCCAGCAATGGCTTTAGCGTGTTCCCCAAAGACTAAAATATTCTCTTTAAACCATCCTTCTGGATCCATTGCAAAACTGGCAATGGTCATAATGGGGCCAATCGCTTCGCCAATGGGACCCGCCGCGTTGGGGAACTTCTTGGCGAAGGCTTCCATGCCCTTTTCGGCCAAGGCAGACAAACCAGCCGAAATCGCCGCCGAAAGGGCCGCTTCTAGGATGCCACTGCCCACGGCTCCCATAATCAGAGAGGCCTTGTCTACTCCGACTCCCTTTTCACTAAATTTCTCAGCGACTAAAGCTTGACTATCATAGCCTTCTGCAAATTGTGACCAAAAATCGGCATCCCCCGGCTCTTTGTCCTTGGCCGATTGGAACATTTCATGGTCTTGCATTTCTTCATCAAAGCCGGGGAGTTCGGCCTCTTTGGTTGGGCCAAAATACAGATGGGAAAAATCATCTACCTCGACCTCAACTTCCCCTTCTTCGGGGATTTCTGACATCTCTAGGTTGGCCTCTTCTACCTCAGTGCCGCCCTCTGTTATCTCGGCTTGTTCAGGGAGATCCCCTGCTTCGCCGCCCCCTTCTCCTGTGGGTGCTTTTTCTTCTTCGGCTTGGGTTTCACCGCCCCCTTCTTCTTTGGCTTTTTCTTCGTCGTCTTTTCCTTGTTCTTGAGCCGCGTCTCCTTCGGCTTTGGCTTCTTTTTGTTCTTCGGATTCTTCTTCGGCGGGGGCTTCTTCAGCTTTGGGGGCTTCGGCGGCGGGTGTTTCTTCCTTGGCTTCTTCTCGTTGGATGATGGGATGCTCTTGGGGTTTAGTCATGACGGCTTCTTCAAGGGGGGATTCTGTTCCCTCTTGAGGAGTCATGGTTTCTGCACCATCTTCGGGCTGTGGGGTTTCTCCTGCGCTGTCGGTGGTCGTCACGGCTCCTTGTTGTATGCAGTGAGTGGCTTCGTGGAACAGTAGTTCATCGTTGCCATATTCCCCGTTGGCGAAGAAGATATGATTACTGGTGGTGAAGGCCCGAGCGCTCATCATTTGGCAAAGTTCGTCGGCTTCGGGGTCGGTATGAATGACAATGGCTTCAGGATTGGCAATATTTAAACGTTCCCGTAGTTTCTGCTGGTCGTCTTCGGGTAAGGGGGTGCCACCGCTACTCATGGCTTTTTGAATACGGGCTTCTGGGGAGTCTCCCCCGGCTTCTGGGCCTTCTCCGTTACTAGAGGATGAGGGGTCGATGTTGGCGGCTTCGAGTTGCTCACTGGTTTCTGGGGGCAGCATTTCGGCGGTTTCTTCGGGGGCTATTCCTCCCTCAGCCATGTCTTGGGGGGCGGCTCCCTCTTCTCCGGTTGCGGCGGCGGTGGTTTCTGCGGCAATGTCTTGTCCCTGACTTTCTAGGTCTGCTCCTTCTGAGGCTAACTCTCCCATGTCTCCCATATCGCCGAGTTCGGCTCGGGAGATGTTCATGTCGGGTTGGGTTTGCCGTTGGATGGGGGTGTTTTGGGGTTTCATCCGCACGGCTTGGGCGGCGACGGTATCGGCTTCTTTTTCGTATTTATCCCCCGGTTCTCCGATGACTAATTGCGCTTGGATGGGGATTCCGGTCACACTATGGCCAAATTGGGCGGCGCGGCTCATTTGGACGGCTACACTGGGTTGGGTTTCGGGTTTGGACTGAACGGCTACACCGGATGAGTTGTTGAAATGATGCTGGGTGTCTTGATGGGCTGAGTCTTGTTTCTTTTGAGCTTTAGTTTGCATGAGTTCAGTCCTTTGGTGAGGGTTTGCTGCTGGGTTTTTGCACCGGGTCTTGTATTAAGGCTTCAAGGTCTGGGTGAGATCCTTTGTTCAATCGAAGGATACTTATTAAGTTTTTAAAAAAGGAAAATAGTTTAATCGCGCTGGTTTATTCTTTAGTATGCCTTAATATTCCCCCTTGGGGAGTCGCCAAAAGTCGATATATTCGGGTGGGTGAGGGTGGGTCTGTGGCAGTCAATTCTGAGAGGAAAGGTTAGGATTAGGATAATTCCTGAGTTTTTCCTACTTTACTCTTATGCTGTCTCTTTCTACTTTTTCGGTTGCTGTGATGGCTTTGGTGATTGGGGGGTTTATTCCACCTGCTACGGCGGCTTCGTTCGCGTCGCCTCTGTTGGTGGTACAAGGGGATCATTTTGTGACGGTACCGACGGAAACCCGGTTTCGCGATCGCCCTTTTAATGCCACAGCCCTACAATCTATTCCCACCTGGTCTGATGCCTGCCAAACTTACAATCTTCCCGCCTATTGTAGTTATCGCCGTCAATATCTTTTCAATAATGCCACGGTCACGAATTTAGGCGCGTCTACGGAATACGCTCAATTGATTCTGACTCCTAATGTTGCCCTTTCTCGGAGTGAGGCGCTCAATTCTGCTCGGATGCTCAGTCGGGGAAGAATGCGTTTAAATCGGATTACCGAAGAAACCCGAGAGCGCATTTTGTATGACGAAACCGACCCAGAGATGGGTGGGGGATTTATCCTCGAACTGTTTCGCAATAATCAAGGACGAGTCAGGCGGATTGTTTTCACTGTGGTAACGCCCTGAACGTTATTCTGTTTTGTGGGGAGAGGGGGGGAGGTAATAGGCAATCTTGAGAAGTTAAGACCCAAAATTAAAAATCAAGGCATCGGGAGTCGGGAGTCGGGAAAATGCGGTTGTGTCCAAAATTATTGTTTTAAAACTTAAATTTCGTCGGGGTTAATCCCGTTTTCCATGAGTAAACGTCGGAAACGTTCCGCTCGTTCTTCTGCTGCTTCTCTGGCTTGTCGTTCCCGTTCTTTGGCTTGTCGTTCCCGTGCTTCCCGTTGTTCGGCAGACTCTCTAGCCCGTCGTTCCCGTTCTTTCTCCGCTCGTTCCCGTTCCGTCGGTGTAGGAATCCAATCCCCCGAACTCCCATAGAAGCGTAACCATAAACGATTTACATTCTCATAAGTCCCTTGCCACAAACCCACTCCTAATTCCAATCCCTCCAACCACCAGCGGTTCTCCCTCACTTCTACCTCTACATAACGAGGAGATTCGGCTGTTGCTCCCCTTTCTAATTCAAACCCTCGAAAACCCCCCATCGTCCGGTCATACACTACATAGTAGGGAACCCTCAGAATCTGCTCATACACCTCCCATTTTGTCGGTGTTCCATCCGCCTCCCCTTCCACTTGTCCTAAATCCTGATCTTGGGTACTTGGGGATAATAATTCCACTACCAGAGAAGGACTAACTCCTTCTTGCCACACTACATAACTTAAGCGCAAGTCTCGATTTTCGTATAGGCGAGGCACTCCCACCACCCCAAACCAATCGGGGCGTTTATATCGTCTGGTGTGGTTCTCATCGTAATAAACATTGAGATCCATTGCCGAAAAAACCTGTTCTGGGTCGTAATTGCCCGGTTGAAATGTTAGACGCAGTAATTGGGCTTGTAGGGGGTGAAATTGGTCCGGCAAACCCGGTTCTCCTACTTCTTCACTGGGTAGCTCATACATTGTGGGCAGGGTTTTCTGCCTTGGGGTGAGATTAACCATAGCACAGCCATCAGGACATTTTGACTCATCCTATCGTTTTAGAACTTAAATTTCATCGGGGTTAATCCCGTTTTCTATGAGTAAGCGTCGGAAACGTTCCGCTCGTTCTCTCACTGATACCTATTTAGGGCTTGCTGTTCGCGAAGCGTTGCGTAGCAATATAACTCTACTCTGGGTGGAAAACAGGGAACAGGGAGCAGGGGAGCAGGGGAGCAGGGGAGCAGGGGGGCAGGGGAGCAGGGGAGCAGGGGGGCAGGGGAGAGGCAATCTCCCGACTCCCGACTCCCGACTCCCGACTCCCGACTCCCGACTCCCGATTCCCGATTCCCGATTCCCGACTCCCGACTCCCGACTCCCGATTCCCGACTCCCGACTCCCGATTCCCGACTCCCGATTCCCGATTCCCGATTCCCGACTCCCGATTCCTTTGCCGAACCTAGGATGATTTTGTTTTGGGGGGGTGAAGAAAGGCGGGCTTTTTGCCCGCTTTTTCTGTCCCTCATTGGGCCTCGTTGCGCATTTTGGCGGCCAAGTCCAGGAGCGCGGTCCAACGTTTTTGTAATTTTTTGGCGGAACACCCCAAGCGGGTTTGAATCTCAGCGTCACTAACTTGATTTTGTTTGAGGGCCAAGAGTTCGCGATCGCCTTCAGAAAGTTGACTCTGAAATTGTTGCCACTGGTCATAGGTCATCCCCAATTTTTGGTCTAAGTCTGCATCTAACCACTGATGAACCAGTTTCCAGTGGGTGGTTCTAGCGAATTTGTCTACATGGTATTTAAACCGTTGTTGCAGATAGTCCCGTTGACGAGGGGTAAGGCCCAAGATTTCGTCAATTTCCGAAGCGGGGAGGTCTTGGAGTTTTAACGCTAAGTAGTCGGCACAGTCGGAGTGACCTTGGGCGTTCAGGTACTCAAACAGGGAGGCAATCACCCGGTCGCGTTTGACGTTTTCCCAAGGATCGGGGGTTTCGGCGACCATTTGGGAGCGCACTTGCTGGACGGTGGCAGAGCGTTGATAGGCTTGGGATTCTTCATCTTTGGCAAATTCAACGGCTTGTTCAAGGTCTACGCTGGTTTCTTTGGGTTGACGACGGGCGAAACTTTGCGCTCTCAGGATGATTAACTGTTGCGCGTAGCCATTGGGTAAGGTGATCCGACGTTTGGCATATTGTTCTGTGAAGGCCATATATTCCGCTAATTCCAATTGGGTGCGGGGTTGGTAGTCTTCTGGTACCTCATTTTCCCGACGGAAGGCTTTTAAGGATTCAACATAGAAGTCTTGTAAAAAGTCTTCAATCAGGTTGTACCGACCGGAGAACCCCATTTGTAAGCGGGTGGGGGCGATATGACGGTAAATCATGACGCTGAGGTTGCTGTGCAGTTCGACGCGGCCTTGTTTTGCCCCTAATTTGAAGTAGGAGAGACATTTATTTAAGCGGTGGTAGCCTAAATAGAGCAGGTGAGCGCGGACTTCCCCGGAGCCTTGGATGCGATCGCTTTTGCTGCAAACTCGATTCACTTCCTCCGCGATGCGATGAGCGACAGCATGAGCAGAACGACCGGATAATCCAGCGCGATCGCGAATTTCTTCGAGCAGAACAAACTCTAAAGGGGATTGTTGCTTTTCCGGATGGGTAGTGGTGGGATCGGTAGATTGTGATACAAAGTGACAGGTGTGTGCTTGCATGGTAATGCCCCTTAAAACAGACGACAGAGTAACAAATCAAGTTTCAAGATTCGGGAAATAAATCAGCCATTGCTTCAACCGTTGGCGTTTCCCTGTTCTTGATACTTTGACTTTAGGTGGTCACGCTTTGACCCGGGGGGGTTCTTGTGTCAGAACCTCAAGCTTGCGTGATCCGGTGATACACCCTGACAATTGGCACAATCGACTAATAAGCGCGAATCCCAATACTCATCTAACTTTCAGCCGATCTGCCCTGGGGCGATGAGTCGGTTTCTCGACCTGTCCTGTTTCCAAAAGGGAGACAGTTCAGAAACTGGAGGTCAGACGGCAAAACATCCGTAAACCCATTCTGTTCTCTTGTGGGAAACATTTTGACCCAGATTAATCACTTAGGACTAACCATTCTTCCATCGCTTCCCATCCAAGACCTTTCCGAACCACAGAAGGTTTCTCACTGGTTAAATCTAATATGGTGGACACTTGATGACCGGGGTCTGAACTATCGTCAATAATCAGGTCTACCAAGGGTTCGAGGGTATCGAAAAAGCGACTGCGTTCGAGGTCAAGGGTAGGATATTCCCCCTCGTCATCGGGTAAATGGGCGGAGGTGGAAATAATCGGGTTGCCCAAGGCTTCCAATAACTCTAAACAGACTTGATGCTGGGGTACCCGGATACCTGTGGTCTTGCGTTTGGGATTCATGACGATTTTGGGGACTAATTTGGTGGCTGGCAAAACAAAGGTATAAGGCCCCGGAATCAGGCGCTTCATGATGCGGTATGCCTGATCTGTTACCCAAGCATAATGGGAAATATTAGAGAGAGACGAACAGAGGAAGGTTAGAGGTTTATCATTGGATAGTTGTTTTAATTGTCTGACCCGTTGCACCGCCGATTTAACGGTCATATCGCAACCAATCGCATACACGGTGTCGGTGGGGTAAAGCATAATTGCCCCATCTTTTAGGGCGCTGACAATTTCTTCAAGACTGCGTTTTTGGGGGTTTTGGGGATGGATATTATAAAGGGTAGCCATAGATCGAGAAGGGTGCTGGACAAAATCAAGGGGGGGAGGAGGGCAGAAAATCGTTAATGTGAGTCATGGTATACCGATTTGAGTGAGGATCTGACAAATCAATGGGGAAAATCGCTTATTTTGACTGTCCCACGGGAATTGCTGGGGATATGTGTCTGGGGGCCTTGGTGGATGCGGGGCTACCTTGGCAGGAGTTGAATCAATTGTTACAGATTCTGGGGTTGGCTCAGGAGTGTCAACTGTGGTCTGAAGAGGTTTTGCGCCAAGGCCAACGGGCGACGAAGGTTGAGGTTAAGGTGATGACGACGGATCATCACCATCACCGACATTTACCCGAGATTGAACGGATGATTCAAGGGGCGATGTTACCTCCGAAGGTGAAGGAGTGGAGTTTAAAGGTGTTTCGCCAGTTGGCGATCGCAGAAGGGGCGGTTCATGGTGTGGCTCCCGAAAAGGTGCATTTCCATGAAGTCGGTGCAACGGATGCTTTAGTGGATGTTGTGGGAACTTGTTTGGGGCTGCATTATTTGGAGGTTGAAACCCTCTATTGTTCGGCATTACCGACGGGGGGGGGAACGGTAAAAGCGGCTCATGGACGGATGCCTGTCCCGGTTCCGGCGGTGTTAGAGTTATGGCAAATGCGCCAAGTTCCGGTTTATAGCAATGGTATTGAACGGGAATTGGTGACTCCCACTGGGGCGGCCCTTGTCACTACGTTAGCGGAAAAATTCGGTCCGATTCCGGCGATGCAGTTGGGGCGAGTGGGATTGGGAGCGGGTAATCATGATCTGTCGATGCCGAATATTTTGCGCTTGTGGATTGGGGAACGTCAGGAAAACACGGAGTCGGAAACTGTTGCGGTGCTTGAAACCCAGGTGGATGATCTCACCCCACAGGCGATCGCCTACACTAGCGAGGAACTGTTCAAAACTGGGGCGCTGGATGTCTTTACGCAGGCCATCGGCATGAAAAAATCCCGCCCTGGTCATCTGATTACGGTGATTTGTCACCCGGAAAGGGTAGAGGATTGTCAAGAAATTTTATTTCGAGAAACCACTACTTTAGGCATTCGTTCCCGTCTACAAACTCGTCACATCCTAGCGCGGGAATTGCGCACGGTTGAGCTTCCCTATGGTCGGGTGCGGGTTAAAATCGCCCGACAAGGGGAAGAGGTGTTAAATATGCAGCCTGAATATGAAGATTGTGCCAAAATTGCCAGAGAACAGCAAAAACCTTTAACCACTATCCAACAGATGGTTTTACAGGAGTTCAAGGTGAATGAACTATAAATTATTGCTGAGTTGGGGTCTGGTTTTAGGTGTTCCCGTGCTAGCTATTTTGATCTTCTTTTTTTGGGCGAGTGGGGGATATTACCCAAAAGAAAAGTACGCGGAAATTGTGCAGGATGACTCTATCACACCTCCCTCTAAGGGGGAGTCGGTTTTTAGTGTACTGACCTACAATATCGGCTATCTTTCGGGTTTAACGAATAATGAGGCTATCCGTCCTCCGCGAGAACTGTTTGAGGAGAATTTAAAACAAGTTTTGGCGAACCTGAAACCTCGGCAAATTGATATTATGGGGCTACAGGAAATTGATCTCCCCTCCCACCGTTCCTATGAAGTCCATCAGGTGGAAGCGTTGGGGAAGGGCTTGGGAATGGCATATCGTGCGATCGCCATTAATTGGGATAAAAACTATCTCCCCTTCCCCTACTGGCCCCCCAGCGTCCATTTTCGCCGTATTCTATCGAGTCAGGCTATCTTAAGTCAATTCCCGATTCGTCGTCATGAACGCCTCGTTTTAGGCAAAGTAGAAAACCGTCCGTTTTTGTACAAGGCTTTTTATCTTGATCGACTGGCACAAATCGCCGAAATTGAGATCAATGGACAACTTGTAATTGTGATTAATGTTCATCTGGAAGCCTTTGATATTCCCACTCGTCGCCGTCAAACTGAAGAAATTTTGGACATACTGGCGCAATACGAACCCCAACATCCGGTGTTATTAATGGGAGATTTTAATAGTGATCCTCATTTAACTCCAGATTCTCCTGATTCGACGGTTCAACTATTATTAAATCATCCTAAAATTCGTTCTGTTGTGCCACAAAAAGCGATGAATACGCCGGAGATGAAGACGTTTCCCTCTAATGAACCAAGGTTTAAACTGGATTATATTTTTTATACTCCCAATTCCTTAGAGTTGGTCGAATCGGAGGTTTTAAGGGAGATGGGACAAGCTTCTGATCATCTTCCTGTTTTGGCGACATTCCGACTGGTTGACTGAGTGGAGAATCAAGAACATTTAGAAAAGGCGATCGCAACCTATCTTGAAATGGACTCCCGCTCAACGCGATAGGATAAACGGCACATTAAATTAATACCTGATTGTTTTTTTGCCGTGATTATCCCAAGTCCTCCCTACTCCTTCTCCATTAAGACTCAAGGCAACCCAGAAAAGCCTTCTCTGTTGTTCTTACACGGTTTTATGGGCAGTGGGGAGGATTTTCAGGAGGCGATCGCACAACTCACCTCAGATTACTATTGTCTGACCTTGGATCTCCCCGGACATGGGCAAACCCAAACCCCCCCCCATGTAGAAAATTATCGCTTTCCCTCCGTAGCCCAAGGCATCATCACCCTATTAACTCAACTCCAGCGTCTCCCCTGTTGCCTTGCGGGGTATTCTCTCGGAGGACGACTGGCGCTCTACCTTGCCCTAACGTTTCCCCACCATTTCCCCAAGGTCATCCTAGAATCGTCCTCTGCGGGCTTGAAAACCCCCCGAGAACGGGCAGAACGACGGCAACAGGATGCCCAACTCATTGAACGCCTCACTGACCTTAATTTCGCCCAATTCCTCGACAGGTGGTATCAAAATCCCCTCTTTGCCTCCCTGCGCCATCATCCCCAATTCCCGGTTATGTTCCAACGGCGCTTACAGAATCAGCCCCAACAGTTAGCCCAAGTTTTACAGGGGATGGGGACAGGGGTACAGCCCCCCCTGTGGGATTTGCTCCCCCACTATAACCGCCCCTTATTACTGTTAGTCGGGGAAAAAGATACTAAATTTCAGGGGATTAATCAGGAAATGGCGCGTCTTTGTCCAGGAGCCCAGTTGAAACAAGTGGAGAACTGTGGGCATAATATCCATCTGGAAAATGTGAATTCGTATGTGGAATTAATCCGCCTTTTTTTGAATGCCCCTTGATTTTCGCAACATTAACACCCTTTGGGCTTCTGTTCTCGCTGAAACCTGCTATCGTTTGGGTCTGACGACGGCGATCGCCTGTCCCGGATCTCGTTCGGCTCCTCTGACGGTGGCCTTTGCCCAACACCCTCATCTAGAGACGCTTTCCATCTTAGACGAACGTTCTGCGGCCTTTTTTGCCTTGGGGGTAGCGAAACAAACGGGGCAACCTGTGGTCTTAATCTGTACCTCCGGCACCGCTGGGGCGAATTTTTACCCGGCCGTCATTGAAGCGGCCTTAAGTCATGTTCCCCTGATTATTCTCACGGCCGATCGTCCCCCGGAATTGCGCCATTGTCACGCAGGACAAACGATTAACCAGATTCGTCTCTATGGGGACTATCCCAACTGGCAAACGGAGTTAGCCCTCCCCCAGTGGGATTTGTTGGACTATCTGCGGCAAACCCTAGTTCAAGCTTGGCGGCGATCGCATTTTCCCCAGCAAGGCGTGGTTCATCTCAATCTGCCTTTCCGTGAACCCCTTGCCCCCGTAACCGATCCCGATTTACTCCCTTTGGGGGAACAATGGGATGAGGCGGCCTTTTTTGGGGAAATTCGCCCCCCAGTGTCCCCCCCTTTAGCCCCTGTGAGCTATCCTAGCCCCTGGGAGAAGGGAACGAAAGGCCTGATTATTGGGGGACTCGCCCAACCGAGAGAACCGAAACTCTATTGTCAGGCGATCGCACAACTCGCCCAAACCCTACAATTTCCGGTCCTGGCCGAAGGACTCTCCCCCCTACGCAACTATGCCCCCCTCAATCCCCATCTCATCACCACCTACGACACCCTCCTCCGTCACCCCCACTGGGGGGATCAATTGGTGCCAGATTTAGTGATCCAAATCGGCGAACTCCCCACCAGTAAAGTCTTGCGGCAATGGCTCACCCAACACCAGCCCCCCCGCTGGATTGTGGATCCCCATCCGGAAAACTTCGATCCCCTCCACCACCCCGCCCACCCCCTCCCCTGCACCGTTGAACAGTTACAACACCCAGATTTCCCCCGCCCCCCTTCCCCCTACCTCCACCAGTGGCAAACCCTCAACCAACAGGTCAACCGCCAGTTAAACGCCACCCTAGACCCCTTAGAAACCCTCTTTGAGGGCAAGTTAACCTGGTTACTCTCCCAAACACTGCCCCCCCATACCCCCATTTTTATTTCTAACAGTACACCTGTTCGAGATGTTGAATATTTTTGGCAACCCAATGATCAGGGGTATCAGCCCTTTTTCAATCGGGGGGCGAATGGGATTGATGGCATTGTCTCCACCGCTTTAGGGATTGCCCACGGGAACCGCCCAACGGTTCTAGTGACAGGGGATTTAGCCTTGCTGCACGATACCAACGGCCTGTTACAGCAGGGGAAATTGAGGGGGCATTTAACGATTATTGCGATCGCCAACAACGGGGGCGGCATCTTTGAATTTCTCCCCATCGCCCAATATGATCCCCCCTTTACCGACTATTTCGCCACCCCCCAAAACGTCAATCTCCAACAACTCGCCAGCGCTTACGGCATCCCCTGCCACCCACTCACCCATTGGCAGCAACTCCCCCCCCTACTCAATCCCCTCCCCCCCTCCGGAGTGCGTCTCCTCCTCCTCCCCACCCAGCGTCAATCCGATGCCCACTACCGCAAAATGTTATTTTCTCAGGTACTTTCTACCTCAGTAAACTGTGAATAGGCAAACGGTGACGACCCCTTCCCAATTTAACCAAAAGAAATTGAATGAATAAGTTTGTACAGCTTGAACTTTTCAAATTAGATCCTGATTCCCATGCAGCCACTCAGTCCAAAGTAATTGACCCAAGATCCGGAACATTTACCGACAATATGAAATTACCTATTCATCGGTGGTTTCGCTATTCTGCTGGCTTTTCCGCCGCTTGGGTTGAACAAATGATCACGGAATTTAAGCCCCAAATGATTCTAGATCCCTTTGCGGGCTCCGGCACAGTATCCATTGCTGCCGATCAGTTGGGAGTCAAATCTTTTGGAGTAGAAGCTCATCCCTTTGTCTATAAACTCGCCAAGGCTAAACTTGCTTGGACTGTTAATCCTAGCCATTTTTTGCAAGCAGCAACTGAGCTTAAAAAATTAGCCTTAACACTTAAACTGAAACCCTCGAATGATCTACCTGATTTGTTAAAAAAATGTTACCAAGACGATAACTTGGCCGATCTCCTAAATATTAAGCAAGCCTATTTTGATCTTGCGCCCTCCTACACTGAAAACCTACAGATTCTTCTGTTTCTTGCTATTTCTGCTATCTTAAGACCATCGAGCCATGTAGGAACAGCACAATGGCAGTATATTCTTCCCAATAAACGTAAAGCCAAAACTTGTAATCCCTTCGATGCACTAGACAAACAGATTGCTCTCATGGCAGAAGACATGAATTATCTACAATCGATTGCTAAATCGAGTCAAGCCGTATTTTTACAAGAAGATGCAAGAACCTTAAAAAATATCCCCCACCACTCCATTGATTTAGTGATAACATCGCCTCCCTATGCCAATAACTATGATTATGCAGATGCAACCCGATTAGAAATGACCTTTTGGGGAGAAGTAAAGTCTTGGGGCGATTTGCACCATGTTGTACGTCAATTTCTCATTCGATCAAGTTCCCAACACGCAGCCAAAGATCGACTGCTATTAGAATCCTTAGTTCAAGAATCAATTCTTGAGCCAATTCGAGGAGAATTAATCCCCATTTGTCAAGAGTTAGCCATAATTCGAGAAACGAAAGCCGGAAAAAAAGCCTATCACACAATGATTGCTGCTTATTTTAACGATTTAGGGCTAGTTTTTCACGCCTTACGTCAAGTGACAAAATCTGACAGTAACCTGTGTTTTGTCGTTGGAGATTCAGCCCCCTATGGTCTATATGTTCCCGTACAAAAGTGGCTAGGAAAATTGGCACTTGCAGCAGGTTTTAAATCTTGGTCATTTGAACCCATTCGTCAGCGTAATACTAAATGGAAAAACAGAAAACATAATGTTCCTTTGCAAGAGGGAAGACTTTGGATTAACGGTTAATTTAGGGTAATCAATTATGGCACAATCTCCATCGCATAAATTTGGACAAGATTTAGGAAAATTGATTGAGTCTATTGTCCTTGAAGATATTTTAAAACCTCGCTTACAAGAATTTACACAGGCGAACAAGTATTATCTCGATGCTCAAGGTTATCGTCCCGCAAGGCAGGGAAAAAAAGTGACATGGCAGGATAAATATGGTAACACACATGATTTAGATTTTGTTATTGAGGCCGATGGGACAGATGACCAAATAGGTCAGCCTGTTGCCTTCATTGAGTCTGCATGGCGTAGATATACCAAACATTCCAAAAACAAGGTTCAAGAAATCCAAGCCGCCTTATTACCGATTATCGAACTGCATCAGTTATCAGCACCTTTTTATGGTGCGGTTTTAGCTGGAGATTTCACGAAACCTGCGTTAGAACAGTTAAAAAATAACGGATTTGCAGTAATTTTTATTCCCTATCAAGATGTAGTGATGGCATTCAGAAAAATTGATTTTGATATCGCATTTAATGAACAAACCTCGGATAAGATTTATAGTCAGGCTTGCCGAAAATTAGCGGATCTCAATGAAACAAATCAAGACTTACTACGACAGGCATTAATTGAAGTCTCTAAGGCAGAGATAGAGCAATTTATGGAAAAGTTGAAAAACTGTCTTGAGCGTTATATTACCCAAATTTTTGTGATTCCTCTCTTTGGGACAAGCTATAATTTCGAGTCTTTAGAGGATGTGCTAACTGCACTCAATCAACTGGATTTAAACACCCCGCAGGGGAAGTTCACAAAGTTTGAAGTAAGGATTACTTACAGTAATCAGGATACAATTTGTGCCACTTTTGAGGATAAGCACAGACTAGAAACTTTCTTAAGGAGGCTCGAATCCTAAGCCAGTCACTGAACCTCCCCTGCTATACTAATCATCTGTGAGGTGGCTTCTTTTCGCCAAAAAGTTAACTCATCTTCTCATCTCAAGGGTAGGATCAATAGCTGAAAATACCTTATTAAAATGGCTTTCATCCTCCAGACATTGACAGACTAAGCGGGCTACATCTGCCCGGTGAATTAGACCAGAAACGCGGTAATCTTCGCTTAAAATAGCTTGATGGGTGGCTGGTTCGGATTTTAACCCCCCGGGGCGAATAATTGTATAGGTTAAACCAGAATTCATTAAATGTTGTTCTGCTTTAGCTTTGGCAATTAATGCCCCTTTTAAGGTTTCTAAAACTTGGGGGGGTAGGGCGACTGAACTTTCAGATGTACCAATGGAAGACACTAAAATAAAATGCTGCACTCCCGCTTGAACGGCTGCATTAATTAGATTAATATTGCCCTCATCATCTACTCGTCTACCGTCAGGAGATACACCCCCCAAGGTACTAATCACAACAGAAATGGAGGGATTTTGTTGAAAGGTTTGGGCAAGGTCAGAGGGATTAAAAGCGTCACCCTGAGCCACTTTTACCCCTATTTTATCCAGTTCTGAACTGGCTGAGGGGGAACGCAACAAAGCCACGACAGGTTTCTCCTGTTGCTGCAACTGTTGCACAATTTCCCGCCCCACTCCTCGACTGGCTCCAGCTATTAAAATTGCATTCTCACTCATGATTAACTCCTTATTTTACCCTGTTAAGTTAGCTTTAATTACTATTTTTTGATAAACAATATTCCTACCTCCGAACCCACCAAATCACTCCCGCTCCAATAAACCCCCCTAGAGGAACAATAACAATGGCTAACCAAGTAATAAAAATTTGTTGGGAGGGTTCTAATAAAAGGCGGCGATTGGCTAACTCTCGGGGACGAATGGATAAAATTTGGTCGTCTTCATTGGCTAACCATTTAATGGAGTTAATAAACACATCCCCATTGAGTTGTTCATTAAACCAGCCGTTGGTGGCAAAGGTGGAGTTCCCAAAGACAACTAAACGGGCTTCTGATGTGCGTTCTTCTTCTTCAGAATTGAGGTTGTTTTGCGCCACAGGACGAGTTAAAGCTACGCCAATATTGAGGGGACCTTCTAAATCGGTTTCTGGGTTGAATTCAAGGGTTTCTGATTGAATATCTTGTTCTGCCCAACTTTCTACGCTGGTTTGGATGATGGGGGTAGCTTCTACGTCTTCTTGTTCGTTAATCAGGATGGGGGCAGAAAAGGGATACAGTGAAATGCCTTGACCAAAGTCTAGGGTAATGGGGTGGGGTTCGTAGGTGGTGACGATGGGGGTAGCAGGGCCTAGATTGACGACATTTCCGGCTCCTGAAGCGTCGATAATTACGCGATTATCAAGTTCTAGTCCCCAATCACTGAGTAAGTCGCCTAATCCGGCTTCACGGTTCGGGTCGAGGAGTATCATTAGACTGCCGGGACGTTCGAGATAGGCTTTGAGTGCTGTGACTTCTGCTTGAAAGAGTCGCCGTTCTGGGGAGGCAATGACGACTAGGGTGGCATCGTTGGGAATATTGCCTTGGGTGGCGAGGTTGAGGGGTTCGACGATGTAGCCTTGTTGGGTGAGGGTGTCTACGGCTTGGGTTAGGCCGAATTCGGCGAATTCTAGGGGGCGTTCACCGTGTCCTTGTAGAAAATACACTTTTGGGGGGCGATCGCGCAATATTTTTTCAATGGCGTTCGTCAGTTGCACTTCTGAGAGTATCCCCTCCCGCCCCAAGGATTGAACCAGTTGCTGTTTCTCTTGATACTCTAAATAAACATCCCCGGCACTGCTAACACCAAAGCGCTCGGCGGCTCCGATTTCAATTCTGGGGTCTACTAAACTATAGGAAAAATAGGTTTCGTTTAAACGCCGATAACGGTTGAGGAGTTCTTGATTGGTGGGGTGAGTTTGGGGACTAAAGACCCAGACTTTCATGGGTTGGGTGAGGTTTTGAACCAGTTGCTGGGTTTGGGGGGAAAGGGTGAACAGTTGGGTTTCTGTGAGGTCAACCCGCAGGGGATAACGCCCGACTAAAAAGTTAATTAATCCCAGAATAATTAGCACGGAAAGGGTGGCAACGAGGGCGTTGGTTTGACTCTGGGTGGAGCGCATTTGCAGCAGGCTTTGTAGGAGTCCGCCTAGGGTAGCAACCCGAATGATAATAATAGCAATCCCCACTACGAGGAAGACGATGGGGAAGAAGGACCATGCTCCACCAATGAAGCCCGCAACTAATCCAGCAACGGCGAAGAATGGACCGAGCCAAAACAAATATTTAAGGTATTTTTTGGGAAAAATCGCTAGGTCAAGGATGTTTTTCATCACAGGTTTTTGGGCTACTCAGTGACTGAAAGGATTCAGAGATAAGGGAGGATTTTTAGCTTGAATCGGTCTAGGAACGATTAAACCGTAAGGTTTCGATAGACTGGGCAGTTAAGAAGATGCCTAAAATAATATAGCTTAGGAAGACGAATAAGCTACTGGTTTCAAAAATACCCTGAACAAATTTATCATAGTTTTGGACGGGGGAAAAATAACGCAAAATTGAGCCGAAGGGTTCGCTGATTTGATTGGCGATTAGGTCTAGTACACTGAGGAAAATGACTAGGGCGAAGGTGAGAATGGCGGCAATAATGGAGTTGTTGGTCAGGGAAGAAAGGAACATTCCCAAGGATAGAATAGAAGCGGCTAGGAGGATTAAACCTAAATGGGCTAGTAGGGGAACGGCGGGGGGAACGGGGGGAGAAGCGGTACTAAAAATAGTAATTTGATAAATAAAGAGAGGGATTAGCAAAACCGTATAAAAGGTTAAAACTCCGCATAATTTGCCTACAGCAACAACCCAATTAGTGAGGGGAGAAGTGGCGAGAAGTTCAAGGGTTCGACTTTTTCGTTCTTCGGCATAAAGTCCCATTGAGAGGATGGGTAATATAAAGGAAGTAATTGAGCCAATGACGCTAAGAAATTGCACTAAAAAAATATAAGCTACGTCGGTTGATCCGGTGATTAAGCCTCTGGCATCACCGGCTTGGACTTCTTGGACAAGACCTGTCGGACTGAGGAGTAAGACCCAAAAAACAAAGCCGCAGAGTAACCAAAATACTCCAGCCACGATATAGGCTAAAGGAGAGGCGAAATAACCTTGTAATTCTTTGCGAAAAATGGCAAAAATATTAGCAATAATAATCACTTTTTTGGCAATTTGTTAACGGTAACTGGGCAATAATTTACAGTTGTAAACTAACTGTGATCTCTCTCTGAGAAGATGAGCAACAGCTAAACGGAAAAGGAACAAAACAACCTTGTTTTTGTGCCGCTATTACTCATGGTTTATGGGCTGTGTCTACTCTTCCTCTGTCTCGTCGGACAGCGGTTCAGAGGTGATGGATTCTGTGTCCTCGCTAGGAGAAAAACTGTCCTCTTGGGTGGTTAGTTCTAAGAATACATCCTCAAGGGTCGGACGACTACGGCGCATTTCACACAATCCTAATCCGGTTTCGACGATGACTTTGGCGAGGTGGCGGCCGGGTTCGGCGTTGGGGGTACAGGTGATCTTAATTAAGCTGCGTTCGCGTAGGGTGTTGGCGCGAGAATCAAGTTGCTGTATTTTTCCCTCTAAGGTGGTTTGGGAGGTCATGGGGTAGGTGACGTTGACGGATTGGACTCCAGGAACAACTTGTAGGAGGGGTTGGACGAGGGTAGCATCTCCTTGTACTTCAATTTCGTAGCCTTCTCCTTCTCCGAGTTGGGCGAGAAGTCGGTCAGGGGTGTTAGTAGCAACGACTTTGCCGCGATTGATGATGGTGACGCGATCGCAGGTCATGCTGACTTCGGGCAAGATATGGCTAGAGAGGATAATCGTATGATCCCCGGCTAAACTTTTGATCAGGTGGCGCACTTCGTTAATTTGGCGGGGGTCGAGGCCGACGGTGGGTTCATCTAAGATAATCACGGGGGGATTGTGAACGAGGGCTTGAGCAATGCCGACTCGTTGGCGAAATCCTTTGGAGAGTTTGCGAATCAGAACCTTGCGTTTTTCCTCTAAATTACAGCGTTTAATCGCCCAATCGAGGCGGGAGGTGCGATCGCCTGGGGACACCCCTTTAATGCGCGCTACAAAGTCTAAAAACCCCTCAACGGTCATCCCCTCATAAAGGGGTGGGGTTTCGGGTAAATAGCCAATCCGTCGCCGCACCTCCATGGATTCCTCATGGACATCAAACCCGGCAATTCTCGCGGTGCCGGTGGTGGCGGGTAAATAACCGGAGAGAATGCGCATCGTGGTCGTTTTCCCTGCACCATTGGGTCCGAGAAACCCGAGAATTTCCCCCGCTTGAACGGAAAAAACTATATCTTCAATGGCTAAGGTTGAGCCATAGTGTTTACTCAGATGTTCAACTTCGATCATCGTTTCTGGATTCTGATTTGCCCCGTTGGATTTCCACTGTAGCAAACAAGAGGACGGGGGCGCGGATTTAGTTCCGCTCAACGATGATTTTCACGGCACTGGCTTTTAATTCCGGTTGCCCAGAAATGGGACAAGCGGCCGGGTGGGTGAGTTGGTTGACTTCGGCATCCTGGGCCCAGAGACTCCCCCAGTGCATGGGGACAAAAACGGTTCCTGGTGCGATCGCCTTTGTTACCTTGACCTGCAAACGACAAGCCCCCCGTCTCGATTCCACCCGCACCCATTCCCCCTCACTCACCCCCAATTTTTGGGCATCTCGCGGATGCAGTTCTAAAAAGGGCTCTGGGTGCATCTGTTGAATTTTCGGAATGCGTCCGGTGCGGGTTTGGGTGTGCCAGTGGCCGTAAAGCCTCCCGGTAGTCAAAACAAAAGGATAGTCTAAATCAGGGGGTTCGGCGAGTCCCCTCGGGTGGACTGGGGCGAAGTTTGCCCGCCCATTGGGGGTCGGGAAATGATGATCTAAGTACAAACGTTTTGCGGTTGAGGTGGGAGTAGTGCCTTGGGGAAAGGGCCACTGTTGGGGGCCGAATTGGGCGAGGATTTCATGGCTTAATCCACTTAGATCACAGACTCGCCCGGCCGTCAGTTGGGCAAATTCGGCGTAGACTTCGGCCGCTGAGGTAAAGGGAAATTGCGCCTCGTAGCCCAAACGTCGCCCCACTTCGGCGAAAATAACCCAATCCTCCCGCGCTTCTCCGGCCGGGGTATGGAAGGCCGGACAGTAGGTGACACGGCGTTCTGAGTTGGTCATTACCCCGGTTTTCTCGCTCCATTGGGTGGCGGGTAACAAAAGATGGGCATAGTCGGTCGTTTCGGTGGGGGAATAGGCCTCTTGGTAGATGGTAAAGGGGGATTTAGCCAAGGCTTGGCGCGTCCGTTCTAAGTCCGGTAAACTGACCAGAGGATTGGTCGCGGCAATCCAGAGGAGTTGAACGTGGCCTTCTTCTAGTCCGGTGATCATGTCCCAGACCGTGCGGCCGATGTGGGGGGAAATTTGGCCGGGAGGAAGGCCCCAAAACTGTTCTACTTCGGCCCGGTCTTGAGCATTGGTGACGCTACGATATCCGGGGAGGAGGTGGGCCAGTCCTCCCGCTTCCCGTCCTCCCATTGCATTGGGTTGTCCGGTGAGGGAAAAGGGGCCAGCCCCCGGTTTACCGATTTGTCCGGTGAGGAGGTGGAGATTAATTAAACTCTGGACTTTGGCGGTGCCTTCTGAGGACTGATTTAAGCCCATTGACCAGAGGGAGAGTACCCGTTGAGATTCTGCCCAATAGCGCGCCGCTTGTTCAATTTCCGCCACCGATACCCCACAACGGGGAGCGACACTTTCCGGGGGATATTGTTGAATCAGGGCGACGTATTCAGCAAAGTTGTTGGTCGCGGTTTTAATGAAGTCTCGGTCTAATTGACCCCATTGAATGAGGAGGTAGGCGATCGCATGAAACAAGTCTACATCGCTCCCCGGTGTAATCCCCAGATGGAGATCGGCACTTTCAGCCGTGGGGGTTTTGCGCGGGTCCACCACAACTAATTTCACGTCGGGATGGCGTTTCCGGTACTTCTGGAAGCGATTAAACACAATGGGATGGCATTCCGCCGCATTACTGCCTACAAAAAAGGCACAATCGGTTAACTCCAAATCCTCATAACAAGCGGGGGGGCCATCGGAACCTAAACTCAACTTATACCCCGACACGGCCGAAGACATACAAAGGCGGGAATTGGCATCAAAATTATTGGTTCCCAAACAGCCTTTTATCAACTTTTGCGCCGTATAGTAATCTTCCGTCAGAAACTGCCCGGAACCGTACATACAGATACTATCGACCCCGTAATCCCCCCGCACCCGTTCGATTTCCGCCACTATTCGCCCCAATGCCTCCTCCCAACTGATGGGTCGAAAGGGTTGATCTAAGGACTCCCGAAACATCGGATATAACAAGCGTCCCCGATCGATAGATTCAATAATGGTCGCGCCTTTCACGCAAACCATACCCTGACTAGAAGGGTGAGTGCGATCGCCCCGGACTTTCCAATTATCTACAATGGCCTCACTGGTATCCGAGGGATTATGAACCACCTCCAAACCACACCCCACCCCACAATAAGGACAAAGGGTTTTAAGCGACTTCATAATAGGTTCACTCCTCAATCTCATCATGAGCAAAACGACGATAGAGGAAATCTAACGCCTCATTGCGTAACTCGTAATAACGAGGATCTTCCATCAAACGAGAACGCACCCGAGGACGACTAAAAGGAATCTCTAAAATTTCCCCCACTTTGGCCGCCGGGCCATTGGTCATCATCACCAACCGATCGGCTAAAAATAACGCTTCATCAATATCATGAGTAATCATTAAAACCGTCACCCGATGTTCTCGCCAAATACTCAACAATTCTTCCTGTAATTCCTCCCGCGTAATGGGATCTAACGCCCCAAAGGGTTCATCTAAAATCAACATTTCAGGACGAATGGCTAAAGCCCGAGCAATCGAAACTCGTTGTTTCATCCCCCCGGAAATTTCCCCCGGTCTTTTATCCGCCGCTTCCGTCAATCCCACTAACTCCAGATGTTCTTGAGTAATGGCTTTTTTCTCCGCTTTCGACTTGTCTTTATAGACCGCATCAACGGCTAAATACACATTCTCAAAAACCGTTTTCCAAGGCAAGAGCGAATAATTTTGGAACACCACCATCCGATCCGGCCCCGGTTCTGTAATCGGCTGTTGATGGAGTGTAATTGTCCCGGCACTAGGTTGATGGAATCCCGCCACCATATTTAACAGCGTGGACTTCCCACACCCAGAGTGACCAATTAAACAGATAAACTCGCCCTCCTTGACCGTTAAATTGACCCCATCTAGGGCCACAAAATCCCCGCCCGGTGTGGGATAAATTTTAGAAACATCCCGAATCACCAGAAAAGAATCACGGTCAGATGAAATAGCAGAATTAACAGGACTCGATAAAATTTGCATATTTTTTGAAAAAGACGATAAATCAGGTTTAACAGTTGTTTGACGGTTGTCTAAATCTTGGTCATCCATAATTTGCTCTCAGTTTTACAAACCGCCTCTACACATTGACGAGATTATCTAGAAAAATTTCTTCCACCCGAATATCTCGCTTGATTTTCAAACCTTTAAGGTAAGCTAACGGTTCATCAGGATTAAAGACCACTTCATCAAATAGTTTAATCGAAGCGCGATCACGAGGAGTATCCGGTAAATCTAAAGACCTTGCCGCCTCACCAAATAAATCCATCCGATTAATGCGTTCCGTAATTCCGACCCAGTTTTTCGGGAACGGAATGAGTCCCCAGCGTGCCATTTGAGCCATCATCCATAGAGATTCTATCGCACTGGGCGCATTAGTTTTATCCACAAAAAATTGATTGTAACGGAGATGTTGAACCGGTTCATATTCCGTCCCATAATCATAGGAATCAATAAAGCCCGGACGAGTATAAATAGCCGCAGAACCCACATATTGAGGTTGACAAAGTAGCTCTAAAATTTCCTCTCGATTGCGCCGATCATCACAATACTCACAAGCCCTTAATAAAGCCCGTAATAAGGCTTGATGGGTCGCCGGATATTGATTCGCCCAGTCTTCTCGTACCCCTAAAACCTTCTCCACATGACCCGGATAAAGTTCCATATCCGAAGCAATAACAAAGCCCACCTCTTCATGGACAGCATGGGAATTCCAAGGTTCACCTACACAGTACCCCGTAATATTGCCTGCCTTCAAATTAGACAACATTTGCGGGGGAGGAATCATCGTTAAATTAACATCTCGATCAGGATCAATTCCTCCTGATGCCAACCAATAGCGGAGGAGAATATTGTGCATTGAAGCTGGGTGTACCATGCCTAAGTTATGCACGTTATCCGGCGTTTGTGCGACAACTTGCCGGAAATCTTCTAAGGTCTTGACCCCTTGTTCATAGAGCTTTTTACTCAAGGTAATGGCGTTACCATTCCGGGATAAAGTAATGGCTGAAACAATGGGAGTCGGTGTATTGTCTCCCATGCCCAAAGTAATCCCCAGAGGCATCCCTGTGACCATTTGAGCCGCATCTAAACGCCCACTGACCACCCCCTCAGCAATGGTTTTCCAACTAGCCTCTCGGCTTAAATTGACCTGTTCTAGACCTTCTTCGGCAAAGAATCCTTTTTCCTGTGCGACGACGAGAGGGGCGCAATCGGTGAGGGGAATAAAGCCTAACTCCAGATTGATTTTTTCTAACCCATTGCCTGCAATAATAGAGGGGGCAGAAGCTTGACGTTTTTTCGCTCGTTTTTGTTGGTTTAAGAAGTAAACAATCTCATTGCGTAAAGCGTAGTAACTGGGATGATTCACCACCTCTAAACGATGACGTGGCCGGGGAATTTTGACCTCTAGAATTTGACCAATATGGGCTTCCGGACCATTGGTTAACATGACAATCCGATCGGAGAGTAATAACGCCTCATCGGGATCATGAGTTACCATCAAACAGCTAACTTGATTATCTTGACAAATTTTCATTAACTGTTCCTGTAAATTGCCCCGGGTAAGGGCATCTAAAGCCCCAAAGGGTTCATCGAGGAGGAGGAGTTTCGGGCGAATGGCTAAAGCGCGGGCGATCGCAACTCGTTGTTTCATCCCCCCAGACAGTTGGGCGGGGTACTTTTTCGCCGCCCCCCGCAATCCCACCATTTCAATATGATGCTGGACAATTTCTTGTCTTTCTGTAGCCGAGATATCTTTCATCACCGTATCTACAGCTAAAGCCACATTATCCCAAACGGTTTTCCAAGGCAGGAGAGAATAATTTTGAAAAACCACCATCCGATCCGGCCCAGGTTCCGTAATTTCTCGTCCTTCTAAAACCACCCCCCCCTGACTCGGTTGGTCTAAACCGGCTACAATATTGAGTAACGTTGATTTTCCACAACCAGAATGTCCTAAAAGAGAGACAAATTCCCCCGCTTGGATTTCTAAATGAACGTTTTTAATCGCAATATATCGTCCTCCATTGGGGAGGTTAAAAACACGGTCAACGTGATCAACTTCTAGAAAGGATGCCATAATTTTTTTTTGGAGTTAATGAGTAGGTATGAGGTGGGAATTATCCTCCTAAATCCCCCTTTGAAAGGGGGACTTTTTCCTTTCTTTCCCCCCCTTACGAAGGGGGGCTAGGGGGGATGAAAAGTTGCAGTTAAAACAGTTAACCCTTCATCCGAGGTGGGAATTATCCCCCTAAATCCCCCTTTCAAAGGGGGACTTTTTCCTTCTTTCCCCCCCTTAAAAAGGGGGGCTAGGGGGGATGAAAGAGTTGCCGTTAAAACCCTTTACCGTTCGTCAGCTAAAACTGAAAATCTTGCCGCGACCTACCCGAATATCAAAACCATTTAAATAAGCCACCGGATCACTGGGATCAAACCCTCGATTGTCAATAAATACCTCGGGAGGTTCTACCCTCATCCCATCACTAGGTAATTCAATATTCATGGCCTTAGCCGCATCTTCATAAATAGCCGTCGGATAAACCCGTTGGATAATCTCATCCGCATCACTGGGATACTCCTTCATATCCGGTAATTGATTCCAGCGAATCATTTGAGTTAATAACCAAATCCCATGAGACGCATAGGGATAATTCGCATTATCAGGACGCTGCATATAGTCCGTTTCCATGAAGTTGAACAAGTTAAAATCAGGGATGTCTAACACCCGATCTTCCTGATCAAAACCGCCATAATCATAAGTCCCTGTCATGGAAGCTTTAGCATAGTCAACTCGGGCATTCACATAGGGACGACGGGAGATAATTTCCACCACTTCTAGACGATTTTCCGGCACATCACAATATTGACAAGCTTCAATCGTTGCCGCTACTAACGCCCTTGCTGTGTTTGGATTTGCGTCAATCCAGGCCTGCATGGTGGCTAACACTTTTTCCGGGTGTCCTTGCCATACATCCCGGTCCACTGTCCCCGTAAAGCCTACATTATCAAACACAGCCCGTTGATTCCAAGGTTCTCCCACACAGTAACCATCCATCGTCCCAGCGCGCATATTTTCCACCATCTGGGGCGGGGGAATGATAATGATTTTCACATCTCTTTCTGGGTCAATTCCCATGGCACTCAGCCAGTAGCGCGTGTTGTAATTGTGCATTGAGGAGGGGAACACTACGGCAAAGGAAGGGGGTTCATTTTGACCTTGAATGTATTGCCGATAAGCGGTGCCAAATTCATCAAAGTTACTGTAGTCCGGTAGTGGCCGAATTCCTGCCTCCCATGCCCTACGAGAAAGGGTCATGGCGTTACCGTTGACATCCAACATCATTAGGGAACGCATGGGGGCTTTTTCCGGCCCCAATTGGGTCAATAAAGGCATCCCACAAACGGCATGGGAGGCATCTAAACGGCCTTGTAATAAACCATCCCGCACGGTTGCCCAACTGGCCTCTTTACTGATAGTTACGTTGAGGCCATATTTTTCATAAATTCCCTTTTCTTTGCCAATAACCAGGGGGGCGCAGTCGGTGAGGGGAATAATTCCTAGGGTGAGGTTGGGTTTTTCTAGGGTGCCGAAATCAACGGCAGGACTCCCGGCAGTCTCTCCCCCTCTGGTGGGACTGCTAGGGGTTGTATTCGTTGTATTGTTGGCACAAGCAGCAAAGGTGAATCCGGCAGCAGCGAGGCTAGAGTATTTAAGAAATTTGCGACGATCCATGTTTTCCTGAGTTTTGGGTAAGATTGACGGTTAAAAAGAGGCGAGGGAAGTGATCATTAACGATTGATCAATGTTGGGTTCAGCGATGGACTCAGTTTGTCTGATGGGTAATGCTTTTTAGGGAAATTACTAACTTTGTAATTGAGCTTTACCCACCACAAAACGCTCTACAACAGCCACTAATTGATCTAGGAGTAATCCAACTATTCCAATCACAAAGAGGGAAAGAATGACTAAGCTAATTTCTCCAGTATTGTATGTATCCCAAACAAAGAAGCCGATTCCAGTTGCTCCAGTTAGCATTTCTGCGGCTACAATAACTAACCAAGCAATCCCTAAACTCAAGCGCATTCCGGTAAAGATATAGGGTAATGTGGAGGGAATCATGATTTCTGTCACGACTTGTTGTTTAGAAAGTTTGAGAACTTTGGAGACATTCCAGTAATCTTTAGGAATACTTTTTACCCCCAAGGCGGTGTTAATTAAAGTCGGCCAGAGGGAGGTGACAACAATCACGAAGATTGCGGGGGCGTTTTGGGCTATTACACGGGGCGCACCTTCGAGGAGGGCGGTAAATAGCACGATGCCTACAGGGAGCCATGCTAGGGGGGAAATGGGTTTGCCGAGTTGAATGAGAGGATTGATCATTTTAGCGGCTTGGCGAGAGGTGCCAATGAGAAAACCGAGGGGAATTGCGATCGCCATCGCAATCACAAACCCAAAGGCAACCCGCACTAAACTGTAAAGGGTGAGGAAAAAGATCCCTTCATCTCCTTGGGTTTGTGAGAAAAAGTTCCGGAGATAGGGCAAACTATCGTCAAAGGTGCGAGACGGATTGGGCAGTTCACTAATCTTCCCTTCGGTTAACTTGGCGAGAATACTCCAAACAATAATTAACGCAAAAAATCCCAAGGCCGGAAAAATAATGTTTTCTCCATTTCTGCCCAAAAATTCAGTCCAGTTCAAGGCTGGCTTTGTTTTAGTCTTTTCTGTAGCAACACTCATAATTTACTAGGTAAGAACGGTAATCCTAAGCGATTCAACAACGCTTATGTTTGTGGGGTTTGCAGTTCAGGGTTAGGCTAGATATTTAGAACTCGGGAGACGTTATGGATTGATTCCTTTAAGTTCGTTAATCTAGCCAAGAATCGGGGGTGCTTTTGCACTTTTCACCGTGTAATTCTGCTTTAGACTAAGAATATTCTTGAAGGGAATTTGTATTCTCAGTTACAAAATATTAAGCGAATATGAATATATTGCATATTTTCAATGAATTTTCTGCATATTAGAAGGCTAGGGCAACCCACGATACATCATTAGTTCTCATGGGGGAGAATAACCGTCGCCTTTTGCTAAAATCCCCCCGTGACTCGTTTGATCCACGACCAATTCCCCAAGCAGTACCTCGCTGAACTCCTGAATTGGCTGATTTCATGGTGGAGGCGGCAGAATACTGAGGCCATCTGCCGAGCCGCTTTGTCATCGAGTATGACCCAATCTGCCATGAGTTTTTCAGCTAATAAAATCGCTTCTCGCTCCCCCGGATCGAGCGATTCCAAAGCCGGATCTAAACCCACAGCAACGACACGAATTTCCAGCCATTCAGGAGGTTGCTTGATCCAGTCCTGAACAACCACAGGCGACCCAACAGCCTCCAGTTCGTCCCGAACTGTTTGAGGGATTATCACCGTTTCATATAACCGTGGTAGCAAATCAATTTTATCAATACATAACAGATAGCAGATGGGAGAAGTGTCTGCCACAATACAAGTCATGATTTCAACTCTCCAAGGGTTTCGAGATCGCGCTCCAGTTCCTCCGGGTCATAGTGTGAACTACCCCACCCTGCCGAGGCGCGAGGATGGGGCTTCCTGATTCAATGGGAAAAGCATCTAGCAAAACCGAAATCTTGCCAGGTTGTCTTACGTTCCCTCCCCAGGCCGTATCGCTAGTTCCCAACGACAATATCCGCAAGGCTTCATTTTTAATGTGTCGTTTTTATGGTTCTTCGCTGCATTCCAGAAAGTGGGAGAATGAGCGAAAATTTCCTGTAGACTCCAGCCCAAAACTCATGACTGATTTCAAACTGGATGCCTTTTGGCAATTCTCCCGCCCTCATACCATTATCGGCACAACCTTGAGTGTGTTGGCCATTTATGCGATCGCCCTGGCCCATCACCAAACGGTTCCGACACCGGAAAGCCTTGGGGGGCTACTGTTGACGCTCTTGGCCTGTCTCTGTGGTAATGTTTACATTGTCGGCCTCAATCAACTGGAAGACATCGAGATTGACCGCATTAATAAACCCCATCTTCCCCTCGCTTCTGGGGAATTCTCCCGACAAGACGGGGTTGCTATTGTGCAGCTAACAGGCGTTCTGGCACTGCTAGGGGCGGCGTGGGGGGGTGTTTGGCTCTTGGCGACGGTGGGGATTAGTTTAGCCATCGGAACGGCTTATTCTTTACCTCCGGTGCGTCTGAAACGATTTCCCTTTTGGGCCGCTTTTTGTATTTTCACAGTGCGGGGGGTGGTGGTGAATTTGGGGTTATTCCTCCACTTTAACGGTCAATTGGGCGGTGTGCTGGGGATTCCCCTGACGGTGTGGGTGTTGACGGGGTTTATTGTCCTGTTTACGGTGGCGATCGCGCTGTTTAAAGATGTTCCCGACTTAGAAGGGGATAAACAATACAATATTCAGACCTTTACCCTCATTTTAGGCAAAGCGGCAATTTTAAAACTGTCCCTGTTGGTGATCACCCTCTGCTATTTAGGCATGATACTGATTGCAGTTGCTAGAATTGCTCCAGTGAATGCAGAGTTTTTGCTCAGTAGCCATGTTATCCTGCTGATTTTGCTCTGGTGGCGGAGTCAGAAGATCCAACTGAGTCAGAAACGGGCGATCGCGCAGTTTTATCAGTTCATCTGGAAACTCTTTTTCTTGGAATATCTTCTATTTCCCCTAGCCTGTCTACTCGCCTAGGTGTTTTACGCCCAACCGCTAAACCCCTTATAATCCAAGTCTGGCAGCAACAACCCTCTCAATTACAGAATACGAACGACTGTTATGAAAACCGCTAAACACCTAATCGTTTTTACAGCTACCCTCGCCCTCGTCATCTTTTCTGGTTGTTCCACCCCCGAACAAACCCAAGCCACAGATCCCACCCCTCAAACTCCTCCCACCGAACAACAATATAGGGAGTCACCCACCCCGACTTTCTCCTCCCCCTCCCGTGCCGCCATTGCCTCCCCCTCCCCTTCTATCGTCGCCCAAGCCCCCGATACAGAGGTAGAGGAGGAGTTAAACTGTGAGAATCCAACCAGTCAATGGGAAATGAATGTCTGTGCAGATCAAGGGGCAAAAGAAGCCGATGTCCGCTTAAATGAAGTCTATCGCCAACTGCGGGCAAAAGTCGCCGGAACGCCCCAAGAAAACCGTCTCATTGAAGCGGAAAAAGCTTGGATTGATTTCCGCGATAAAGATTGTGAATTTTCCCGCCGTCGCTACGATGGGGGAACCATCATGCCCATGATTTACGCCATGTGTGTTAATGATTTAACCCAACGTCGCACAGAACAGTTAGAAGCCTATCTACAAGAATGGTAAACCCCAGATTTCCTCATAATGTTTAGGAGAGGGGGAGCAGGGGAGCAGGGGAATAGCCAAAACTCTTGACTATTCCCGATTCCCGACTCCCTGTTCCCTATTCCCCGACTCCCGGCCTAAAATTCCCGCACACCGGGCTGGCCGTCTTTAATTTCACCCACTAAAACCGTATTTACACAGTTGACAAATACGCCATTTTCTAGTACGCCGGGGATGTTATTAATTTTTTGTTCTAACTCCACCGGATTGGGGATATCGTCAAACTTCACATCAATCACTAGATTTCCTTGGTCTGTCACCACAGGCCCTGCTTTTTTAATCCCCATGCGCAATTCAGGCTGACCCCCCAAAGCTTCTAAAGCGCGCATAACAGGGCTAATGGCCATTGGGATCACTTCCACCGGGACTTTAAACGTAGACCCCAACTTGTCTACTAATTTCCCCTCATCCACCACCACAATAAAGGTTTTGGCCAAATAATCCACCACTTTTTCCCTGGTGTGGGCAGCGCCTCCCCCTTTAATCAGGTTCTTCTGGGGGTCTACTTCGTCGGCCCCGTCAATGGCTACGTCAATATGATCAATGGCATCCAGAGTCGTTAGGGGTATCCCATACTGTTTGGCTAAGACTTCCGCTTGGAAGGACGTGGGGACTCCCACAATGTTGGAGATTTCGCCTTTTTTTAGGCGATCGCCAATAGACTCAATGGCACAGGCCGTCGTGGACCCCGTACCTAGTCCCACAATCATCCCAGACTCCACACGCTGGGCGGCCGCTTTGCCCACTTCTTGTTTCATCACCTTAACCGCATCACTCATGACACATTGCTCCTGTAGTTACCCCCTAAATCCTTGCATAGATTGATCCCCCTAGCAATCCAGTTCTTGTGACACGCTGGGAGCCAAAATTTGTTACAATTATTTAAGAAATTTTGAGATAATTGATCTCATCCCTTAGTCATCTTATTGAATCCGCACACAGTCTATATGTCTCTTCCCATTCGTAACGTTGCGATTATTGCCCACGTTGACCACGGCAAAACAACACTCGTTGATGCACTGCTTAAACAATCGGGGATTTTCCGAGAAGGGGAAGATATCCCGGACTGTGTGATGGACTCCAACGCCCTAGAACGGGAACGGGGCATTACCATCCTCTCCAAAAATACCGCCGTTCGCTACAAAGAAACCCTGATCAATATTGTAGACACCCCCGGACACGCCGATTTCGGCGGCGAAGTGGAACGGGTGTTAGGCATGGTAGACGGTTGTATTTTAATCGTGGATGCCAATGAAGGCCCCATGCCTCAGACCCGCTTTGTCCTGAAAAAAGCCCTAGAAAAAGGCCTGCGTCCCATTGTGGTGGTGAATAAAATCGACCGTCCCAACGCTGACCCCGACATAGCCATTGATAAAGTCTTTGACCTCTTTGTTGAGTTGGGGGCTGATGATGACCAATGCGACTTTACCACCCTGTACGCCTCCGGTTTACAAGGTTTCACCAAGGCCGCCATCGATGACGAAGGGGTAGATATGCAGCCCCTGTTTGAAGCCATTCTGCACCATGTTCCGCCCCCGGCCGGAGATCCCAAGAAACCCTTACAGTTACAGGTGACGACCCTAGATTATTCCGATTATCTGGGTCGGATTGTCATTGGTCGGATTCATAATGGGGTCATTCAAGCGGGTCAACAGGCGGTTCTCTATAAAGATGATGGCTCAATTGTCAAGGGGAAAGTTAGTAAATTATTGGGCTTTGAGGGCTTAAGTCGGATTGAGATTGCCGAAGCGTCCGCCGGAAATATTGTCGCCGTAGCGGGTTTTGCCGATGCCAATATTGGGGAAACCATTAGTTGTCCTGAAAACCCCCAAGCTTTGCCCTTAATCCGGGTAGATGAACCGACATTACAAATGACCTTCTCGGTGAATGACTCTCCCTTTGCCGGACAGGAAGGCCAATATGTGACCTCTCGCCAACTGCGCGATCGCCTGTACCGGGAGTTAGAAACCAACGTCGCCCTACGAGTCGAAGAAACCGACTCCGCCGAAAAATTCATGGTTTCCGGTCGGGGAGAACTCCATCTGGGGATTTTAATTGAAACCATGCGTCGGGAAGGCTACGAGTTCCAAGTGTCTCAGCCTCAAGTAATTTATCGGGAAGTCAACGGCCAACCCTGTGAACCCTTCGAGTATTTGGTGTTAGACGTTCAAGAAGACGCGGTAGGGTCTTGTATTGAGCGTTTAGGCCAACGCAAGGGCGAAATGCAGGATATGCAGGTCGGGGCGAATGGACGGACTCAATTAGAGTTTGTCATCCCAGCGCGGGGTTTAATTGGTTTCCGAGGGGAGTTTATCCGTCTGACTCGTGGGGAAGGCATTATGAACCACAGTTTCTTAGAGTATCGTCCGTTAATTGGGGAACTCGAAACCCGTTACAATGGCGTGATGATTGCCTTTGAGGAAGGGGTGGCCACATTCTACGCCCTCAAACAAGCGGAAGACCGGGGATCTTTCTTTATCTCACCCGGAACAAAAGTCTACAAAGGAATGATTGTCGGCGAACACAATCGGCCGCAAGATTTGGATTTAAATGTCTGTAAAACCAAGCAGTTAACGAACCATCGTTCCGCGACGGGGGATGAGTTAGTACAGTTACAGACCCCCATAGAAATGAGTTTAGAACGGGCGCTGGAGTATATTGGCCCCGATGAGTTGGTAGAAGTTACGCCAGAATCCATTCGTTTACGGAAGATGAAGGCGAAGAAGTTAGCGAAACGCTAAGGGGACTTCGATCCATCGGCGAAATAATCCAAGCTCGTCCTGACGTTCTCTCCCGGCAAATCAAAGATTCTGCCGGGGGATTCAGAAGATTGGATACCGTGCCAGATTCCTCACAAATATTTCTTAAAGGCTAAGGTCACATTATGCCCACCAAAACCAAAAGAATTGGATAAGGCTACATTGACCGGAACCGCCCGAGACTGATCGGGGACATAATCGAGATCACATTCAGGATCTGGGTTTTCTAGGTGAATGGTGGGTGGAACTCGATCTTGTGCGATCGCCATCACCGTGGCCACCGCCTCAATTCCCCCGGAACCGCCCAACAGATGCCCCGTCATGGACTTGGTAGAACTGACTACAATCTGCTTCGCTCGTTCTCCCAACGCTTTCTTAATGGCATGGGTTTCCGTCACATCATTGGCTGGGGTGCTAGTCCCGTGGGCGTTCACATAATCCACATCCTCGGGTTTCAGATCCCCATCCGCTAGAGCCAATTCCATCGCCCGGGTCGCACCCTGTCCCCCTGGCACCGGAGAGGTAATATGGTAAGCATCGCAGGTCATGCCATAGCCCACCATTTCCCCGTAAATCTTGGCCCCTCGGGCGAGGGCGTGTTCTAACTCCTCTAGAATCAAAATTCCCGCTCCTTCCCCCATCACAAAGCCATCCCGATCCCTATCAAAGGGACGACAGGCTGATTCGGGATCATTGCGAGTCGATAGGGCCTTAGCCGAGGCAAAACCCGCCACAGACAAAGGTGTAACGGCCGCCTCTGTTCCCCCGCAAATCATCACCTTAGCATAGCCATTTTGCACCAATCGGAACGCATCCCCAATGGCATTAGATCCCGCCGCACAGGCCGTTACCGTACAAGAATTCGGTCCCTTGGCTCCGGTGTGAATCGCTGTCAATCCCGCCGCCATATTCGCAATCATCATGGGGATCATAAAGGGACTACAGCGAGAAGGGCCTTTTGACAGATAGATTTCCTGTTGGTCTTCCATGACCTTCAGGCCACCTACGCCAGTCCCGATTAGCACTCCCACTCGCTCTGCATTCAACTCATCAATCACTAATTTGGCATCGGCCAGCGCTTGTTTACTGGCCGATACCGCAAATTGCGAGAAGCGATCCATGCGCTTGGCTTCTTTGCGTTCTAGGTACTGATGGGGGTCAAATCCCTTGACCTCACCTGCGATACGACAGGCGTGTTTGGAGGCATCAAAGAAAGTAATTTCACCAATCCCGTTCCGCCCCATCATTAATCCCTCCCAGTATTCTGCGAGAGTGTTTCCGATGGGCGTGATTGCGCCGAGACCTGTGATAACAACTCTGTTTCGTTGCAAATTTGTCATGACTCTTGATGGATAGGGGCTTTTGAACCCAGAATGCAGATGGGTGAGACGGTGCAGATCAGGTTAGGGGTGTCCTAACCTCAGGGTGTCTGAAAAAACACGGAATAGCCTTGACTTAGGCGGAGGCGGCCACCTTATCACTTATATGGTCTACGGCTTTACCCACCGTATCAATTTGTTCGGCTACTTCATCGGGAATTTCAATGTCAAACTCTTCTTCTAAAGCCATAACCAGTTCTACCGTATCCAGAGAATCCGCATTAAGATCATTGGCAAAACTGGCTTCAGGCGTGATTTTTCCCTCGTCGTCAATCTCCAACTGCTCCATGACGATTTTTTTGACTTTCTCAAACACGTCTTGATTCATTTAATGTGTCCTCAACCCTTTTGTTAGAATTCAGATTTTTTACGACTTAATAAAATTGTCAGCATTCTTCATCTTATCGGAAAGAGGGACACTCCAGTAAAGTGGTGGGCGCTTCTTTCTCTGTCTGTTTCGATACAGCCCGGCACAGGTGAAGAATTTCGATAGTTTTTCGCCTCGGTGACTTCCCTAGGGCAAGATGGAAAGGGGAGGGCAACCTTCATCTTGCTGACTCGGCTGGGTGGGGTTTCTGTTCCTAGATTTTTGATGCTTAATAGAGTAAAGGCTGATGACTGGACAAACTCAAGCTATCCCCCAATCGCTACGATACGCTTATTTTCCGGGTTGTGTTGCTCAAGGGGCTTGTCGGGAACTCTACCAATCGACGGCAGCACTGACGACGGTGTTAGGGATTGAGTTAGTAGAACTGAAAAAGGCGACTTGTTGCGGATCGGGAACCTATAAGGAAGATTCTCAGTTGTTAGAAGATACGGTCAATGCTCGGAATATTGCCTTGGCAGAGGGACTGAATTTACCGTTACTGACCCATTGTAGCACCTGTCAAGGTGTGATCGGTCATGTGGATGAACGCCTGAAGGAAGCGCAGGTTAAGCATCCGGAGTATTTGGAGCAGGTGAATGGGTTTTTAACTCAACAAGGTTGTTCTCCCTATCAGGGGACAACGGAGGTCAAGCATTTACTCTGGGCTTTGGTGGGAGATTATGGTTTAGATACTCTAAAAGCTAAGGTGACTCGTCCTCTGACGGGGTTGAACTGTGCGGCGTTTTATGGTTGTTACTTATTGCGGGCGCAGAAACATTTACCCTTTGATGATCCCTATCAACCGGAATCGATGGAAAATCTGTTTCGGGCGGTGGGGGCGAGTCCAGTCTATTATCGGGGCCGCACTCAATGCTGTGGGTGGCCTTTATCCAGTTATGCCACAGAACAGGCGTTCCAGATGGCAGGAGGACATTTGCAGGAGGCGATCGCACAAGGGGCTGATTGTTTAGTCACACCTTGCCCCCTCTGTCACTTAAATCTCGATTCTCGACAACCGGAAATTGCCAAGGTTTTGGGACAGTCCTTAAATATTCCTATTCTCCATCTGCCCCAGTTAGTGGGTTTAGCCCTTGGCATTGCACCCCAAGCGTTAGGCTTACATCGTCATGTTGTCAAAACCCAAGTTTTCTTAGAGAAATTGGGGCTGTAGGGAAGAGTCGCTGCCTATTTGCCCAATCTTGACAAGTTAAGGGAACAGGGAACGGGGGGGTCGTGAAAAAAGGTTGCCTATTGTCTGTTTTCTGTTCTCTTGTTGAGTCTAGTGTCTGGTTGAATTGAGCCGACCCGAATTATTGATTTCCCCGATACTTGTCTGTCGGTCAGATTCTCCACTAACATCTACTATTAACTGGTAGTAGGCTGGGGTTAGATTCGGGAGAACTTCACCTCGGCTGGCTGTGAACTATAGGGATGGTGGTCTATGGCATCGTCAAAACAGAATCAAGGGTCAGCAGAACCGAAATTGAAGCGCAACGGACAGAATGGGGGAACTCCTCCGGCTGTTCCGGATCCGTGGAATCAAGATGAGGCATTTGACTTTTGGTCAGATGCGGGCAATCGTGAAGAAAATTTTGATCAAGTGCCGCCCTCAGAACAAAGTCCCCAGAGTAAATTCTCCGGAGGTCATCCCGCTCAGGATGATAAGTTAGCGGGGGTGCTAGAAGATTTACAGGAACTGTTATCCCAAAAGCCCTCCTCTAGCCAAACTCAACCCGCACCAACCATGACCGAGCAGGATAAAGCGCGATCGCTCTCTCCCACCCTTGACCTTACTCAGAAAATCCATAAGTTTCAACCGGGCCTAGACGAGGATGAGGTTGAGCTTTCCCAGTCCCAAGTTCCCTCAGAACAAGTATCCCCCTCCGAAAGCCCAGCCGTCGCTGAATCCCCCTCTTGGGCGGAATCAGGACAGGCTGACCCCCCTGTTGAAGCCATCTCGGTTACACCTAGTCCTAGCCGTCAATCCACCGAAACCCCACCACCGATTGATCTCGCGGCGATCGCGTCTTTTCTCTCCTCCCGCAAAGGGGAGACAGCCCCCAGCCAACCGCAAGACCCCCTGAAGACCTTCACCCCAGACTCTCCCCCCTCCCAGCCAATGGGGGAAGGAGAAACCCTGCTCCCCTTCCCCTCCCAAGCCGAACCGGAAGCCAAAAGCGAAAACCTGATTCCCGTTCAAGAGCAAACCCCCCCACCGGAAAAGGTCATCCCCTTCCAACAAAAATCCCGAGAACCAGAAACCCCAACCCCGGAAACTGTTGTTTCCCCTGAACTCGAATCCGCCGAAAACCCCATCTCCTCAACCGAGGTCCCATCGAGACTAGATACCTTACTAGAGGCCGTGTTTCCCCTCACAGAAGAGCCAACCCCTGAACCCGAAAAACCTAGCCCAGCCCAAGAAGAATGGGGAGAAGACCAGGTTCACCTGCCCTCGGAAACAATGGCCGCCTCGCCCTCTAATGCAGCCAGTCCCTTCCGCACTCCTCCCCCACCCCCACCGAAAAAGACGGTTGAGGAGCATAAACCCCCAGCCCCAGTAAGCCAAAATGGGGCGAATTCCCAGACCAGTAATGGTTCTCGTAAGGGTTCAGATCAAAACGGCAAAGGGAAACCCACCCGGACAGTACGCCGTGGCACTAAACCCTTTCCACGTTCCCAAGCCAAGAAAAAAGAAGATCCCCTCCAGAGTTTTCGCGATTTGCTCCTCTCCCCCACCCCACCCCCACCCTCGGAAGAGGAAGAAGAGGAGAATCTCTTAGAAACTCCTGATTTATTATTGGAAGCCTCTTTAAAACAACTCCAAGGCTGGGCCGAAGAACATCAGGGGATTGCTGCGGAACAGAAAGCCGCCGTTAGCCCTCCTGGGGAAGAACGAGAGGAAGAACTGACCCCTCCGGCTCCTCGGGTCGAGGAAACTGAGGACATTACACCTCCGGTGCAGGAAAAGGAAGAACTGACTCCTCGGGTCGAGGAAACTGAGGACATTACACCTCCGGTGCAGGATCACGAAAGGATAGCAGAAACGCCCATTCATGAACCCGCCACGGTTAGCCATCAGGAGGTAGTCCTCGAAGATGAACTTGAACCCCAGACCGAGACTGAATCAGTCTCTGAGCAGGTTATCCCTCCAGAGAACCTCTCAGAGGCGGTTTATACTGCTTCTGAGGTCGTAGAACCCCCTCAAACGACGGCTACCCCGTCCCCCAAGGCTGAGGAGGTTGTAGAAGCGATTCAGCAGCAATTAGAGCGGATCAATCAGGGCAACCTTCCGGGGGATGGCGCGCTCAAAGAGGAACTAAACGAGACAGATTTTGCTCAGGTGCGCCAGTTAATTGGTCAGTTGGAAACCAAGCTCTCTTCTTTGGAAAATCAGGTCTATGAGCCAACGGAGGTGATTAATCCTCTGGTGCCGTTGATGGTGCAGTTGTTAAAGATGAAGGTGGGGATTTCTCAAGAGGCGATCGCGGAGTTGTTAGTTCCCATCATTGACGACATCATCCAACAACGAGCAACTCAAGATCAGGCCGCCATGAGTCAAGCACTCGCCCAAGTGTTACCCTTGGCCATTGAACGGGAAATCCAACGCTCCCCTCGGGCAATAGCCCGAGCAATAGCCCCTGAAATTGCCGCCGCCCTGCAAGAGCAAAACAAACTGGAACGGGATGCTATCCCCGAAGCCCTAGGCCCAGCCATGGGTAGAGCCATTAAAGCCCAAATCGAACTAGAACGGGATGCGATGGTGGATGCTCTCTATCCCGTTGTGGGGAATACCATTTCCAAGTACATGGGTGAACTGGTGGCCTCGATTAATGAGAAGGTGGATCAAACCCTGAGTATTTCCGGGGTGCAACGGAAAATCAAGGCGAAAATTCAAGGGGTATCGGAAGCGGAGTTAATCCTACAAGAAGCCTCTCCGGTTAAGGTTCAAGCCCTTTTCTTAATCCATAAGGCCTCGGGTTTGGTGATTGCGGAAGTCCAGCCTCATGGGGAGCAGCGTCTAGAATCAAATATGATTGCCGGGATGCTTACAGCTATTCGCAGTTTTGTCAATGATTGTATTGCTGAATCTGGGAAAATTGCCGAACTCAACGAAATTGAGTATGGGAACTCGCGGATTATTTTGGAAGTGGCGGGTTATTGTTATTTAGCGGTGGCGGTAGAAGGGAATCCCTCCACAGTAGTGGTGAAACATCTGCGCCGCACTCTCGGGGAAATTACCCAAAAACATGGTCAACTGATTGAACAGTATGATGGCGATCGCGCTGGGGTGCCGGATACTGTCACCCAAGCCTTGGAACAACTGGCACAGAAGCTGAAAAAAAGCGGACAACAAAAATCCCCCTCGGCCTTACTGACCCTGTTGGTGATTCTGTTGATTGTGGTGGTTTTACCTTGGAGTTATTTCCAAGTTCGAGGCTTTTTAGACCGTCGTTTAGAATCTCGTATTGAGTCCGCCCTCACAGATTTAGAAAATGCCTCCTATTCCCAACTCACTCCCACCGTTAACGGAAAACGGGTGATTCTATCGGGACGAGTTCCCCTCGAACAAGTGAAAGCGGATGCGGAGAAAATGGTGGCGGGAATTAATTCAAATTTGGAAGTAGACAATCAGATTATTGTGGTACAAATTCCCCCAGATCCCGCCAATGTAGCGAATACGGTGGCCGTGGTTGCCAGTCTTTTAAACCGCAGTAATAATATTAATCTGACAGCAGGGTATCAACCCGGAACGGTTATTTTACGGGGGAACTTTAATAATCCAGAAGATTATAAATTGATTGTAGAGTCCTTTGACCAGATTCCGGGGATTGAAACAGTCAATACAGCCCAACTGTTACCAGAATTTTTGCGGGAACGGGTGTTTTTTGAGATGGGATCATCTCGGGTTCCTTTTGGCAGTTTGTCTAATGCCAGAGTGAATCAAATCCGGAACTTTTTAGCGGAATATCCTGAGATTGGTTTAAGAATTGTCGGTCATGCTGATGGTTCTGGACCGGCTCAGAGTAACCAAGAATTAGCGATGGAACGGGCGAAAAATGTCCAAAGTGTGTTACTGTCTCAAGGACTTGATCCAGAACGTTTAGCGATTAACGGCACGGCTGAACCGCCTCCAGAAGTAGAAACTAATGATTCGGCGGATCGCAGTCGGGTTGTGCGTTTCGAGTTAATGCCTGCCCCCTCCGCATCTTCCCTTCCTGCCCCCTAATTATGAATGTTGTCTCGAAAAAAATTTGTTTGCTGGGAGATTTTTGTGTCGGAAAAACCAGCTTAATTCGTCGTTTTGTGGACGGACAGTTTAGTGATCAGTATTTGTCTACGGTTGGGGTTAAAATCTCGCGCAAAGTGGTACTTTTGCCGGAAGGGAAACACCATGTGGAATTGTTAATCTGGGATATAGAAGGCCATACGTCGTTTCGCCATGTGGCGCGCAGTTATTTACAAGGGGCAAAGGCGGCTATTATTGTGGCGGATGTCAAGCGTCAGGACACAATTGTTAATGTGGAAAAACACTTAGATTTATTTTTTACGGTTAATCCTCAAGGTTGGATTTTAGTGGCTTTTAATAAGTCCGATTTATTGAGTCCATCTCAGTTAGAACGGTTAGTCATACAGTACCCTTTTGAACAGGCGCAAATTGTCGAGACTTACGTTACCTCTGCCAAAACGGGGGAGGCTGTGGATGAGATGTTTCAATGTATTGCCGAGAAGTTAGCTTAACTGCTGGAGGTTTCTCGATTAAGTGCGGTAGCGATCGCTCGTTGACTGGCGATGGGATAGGCTTGTTCGAGGGCTTGACGCACCATAGCGGCATCATGGGAGGGGAGGGGAGGATTGCCCAGTAGTTCTAAGATGCCCTTACTTTCGGGAGTCGATGCGTTCGCGGAGCGTCCCGAAGGGATCGCCACTAAGGAAGAATCTAAGGGTTCCTCGTACTCCCAGAATAGTTCGGGATTGAGGGCGGTTTGAGTGTTTTTCGGTTTCGGGGCTTTCTTCTTGGAGCCCTTGCCATTTTCCTTATTGTTGCGCTTGCCACTATCCTTAACCGATCTTGCCCGCACTTGACGCAAAGCGTCTAAAATCTGCCCCTTGGTACGTCCCCGCAACTGGAAGAGGACAAAGGGATCTTCACTAAAGCGATCGCCTAACTCATAGTACACGGCCCCAATATGCTTACAGGGGTTCGCTGGATCGGGACAAGTACAACGGGAATGAATATCCGACAAGGTGAAGGGAAACAAACTTAAACCATTGGCGGTAAATACTTCCTCAATATTGGCTGGCATTTCCCCCGCCAACAACTGCGCCGCATAGATGGCCTTTTCCGACATGGTTTCAATCACATAACTCCAGTCCTCATTAGAAAAAGGCGTTAAGGAGAGAGACACCTGATAGGGATCTACCTCGCTCCCCTGCACCTTAGCCAAGACCTTCGCCCCCTTAAACTCAATGGACAAGACATTCCCTTCCATAGAATACTTGCGCGCCCGTTCTAAACGCTTTTTAAAACGGTAGGAGTCCAGTAACTCTAACCAGCGCTCCACCCACCATTCTCGGCTTTCAATTTGATAATTTGTCATACTTTTTACTCCCGCCTAAAATTTGTTCCATGGCTCTACTCCCGCCGGAGATTTTGCGCCCGATAGAAGGTTTCTAAACTCTCAATATCTCCCACAAAACGCCAATGCCAAGGTTCATAGGCGATGCCTTGGGGGTTATCTTGGGGAAACGATAGCTCAAAACTAAAACGAGAGGCATTTTGTTCTAACCAACGGAACGCCGCCGTATTTTCAAAGTTAACACTTAAATTTGTCGCCGGAGCGCGACCGTCCCCAATATCAACTGCATAGCCTGTGTGATGTTCACTATATCCCGGAGGCGCGCTCACTTCTGCCCGTTGTGCTGCCCCTTGATTGCGTTGCTGCTTCACGCCAAAAAAGAGATATTGCTGCTCCTCCACGGTGCGAAAGCCGGAAATCGCGCTTAAAATCACCCCATCCCCTCGTGCGGCGGCCTCCATGGCTCGGTACTGTTGGGCGGCACTCCGACGGAGACGGATACGACCATCCCGGGTAATGGGTTCGAGATCGTCGGGGGAGGCTTCCTGATAAGGCAGATGGCCTAAAACATTTTCAACGGCTAATTCTTGACGTTCTGCCACTTCAGAGGGGGTTTCTACTTTGTCGGGTTGAGATTGGACTAAAGGAGAACCCTCTAGGGTGAAGAGGTAAAATCCGAGGGCGGCGATCGCACCTAAACCGACTATTCCCCCCACCATCAGCCAGAGAACCCCGCCTCCCTTGGGTTCTACCGTTTGGTTCTCCCGTTGGGCTACGGGAATTTCGTCCCAATTGGGAATTTGTAACTTTTCCTGTCCCATCCTCACTTTATCCAATGTTTTCAATCCTCTACGCCACCGAAAGGGATCAAACCAATTGTTACATACTCCTGACGGACAAGAGGGAAAATGTGGTTGTGTCCAAAGGTCAATACTCTATTCTCTGGATTCCCATAGGATCGTGTCTAAGGCTACACTTCTGAAGTACCAGTTCAGTGAAAATAGAAAAATTCTTATCATTCTGCTCAGGAGACTGCGCCTCTGTCTTCCATGAAACCGCGCATTATTGTTTGTGGCCTCGGTCGTACAGGATACCGGATTTTTAATCTGCTTCGACAACAGGGAGCGGATGTGGTGGGTGTGAGCGATCGCCCCATTCCGGGAGAAACCATGAATCATATTATTATCGGGGATTTGCGCTCCGCTTCGACCCTGATCACCGCCGGGATTCGAGAAGCCCATACTCTTGTACTGGCTGGAAATGATGATGCTTTAAATTTGGCCATTTTGACCCAAGCGAAAGTAATTAATCACAAGATTCGCATTATTAACCGTTTATTGAATCATACCCTTGGGGAACGGTTGGATCAGACCGTAGTGGATCATGTGAGCATGAGTGTAGCGGAATTAGCCGCGCCGATTTTTACCTTTGCGGCCTTGGGGAATAAAGCCATTGGACAGTTACGGCTGTTTAACCAAACTTGGCCGATCCATGAAGAAATTATCCATGAAAATCACCCTTGGTTAGGGCGCAGCTTAAGTGATCTCTGGGAAAGTCGCTCTCGGATGTTGATCTATTTTCTCCCGACTCGGGATGAAGTGGATTTAGTCTCAGCCGTGATGGAAGGAAAACCCCTAGAAGTAGGAGATCATTTAATTGTGGGAACTCAGCCAACTGTGCGCAATAGTCGCCGTTCTTGGGTGAAACAATGGCTCAAGGCGATCGCCAATCTCCGCAAATTCCAAGAATATGGCCGCCCCGTCGCCCTTGTCACCCTGGCCCTCCTCTTAACGATTTTCTTGGCCACCTTGACCTATGTCAGTATTAACTTTCAGGTGTCTATTGTCGATGCTCTATACTTCTCCGTAGGCATGATTACCGGAGCCGGGGGTAAGGAAGAAGTGGCCGAAAATGCCCCCGACAGCATCAAGATTTTCACCTCCGTCATGATGATTGTCGGGGCCGGGGTGATTGGTATTTGTTACGCCTTGATCAATGATTTTATTCTCGGCTCCCGTTTACGGCAATTTTGGGCAGTGACCCAAGTTCCCTCGGGCAATCACTACGTTGTTTGTGGTTTAGGAGGAATCGGGGTGCGCATTGTTCAACAACTGCTTAATCAAGGCCATGATGTGGTAGTCATTGAACGGGATGCCAACAATCGTTATTTACACACCGCCCGCTCTCTCGGTGTTCCCGTCATTATTGAAGATGCCAGCATTTCCAACAGTTTGAGAGAAGCCAACGTACACAAAGCCCGCGCCCTTTTAGCCGTCACCAGTGATGACATGGTGAATGTGGAAATTGCCCTCTGTGCTAAGGCGATTTCCCCCCGGATTGCCGTAGTGGTGCGCAATCATGATGTACAGTTTTCGGTTTCGGTTCAGCAGGTTTTTGAGTTTGAAAGTGTTCTCTGTCCCACAGAATTGGCTACGCCTTCCTTTGCGGCTGCGGCTTTGGGGGGGCGGATTCTGGGCAATGGCATCACCGATGATTTACTCTGGGTCGCCTTGGCCACGTTGATTACCGCTCATCATCCTTTCTATGGCAAAACGGTTCAAGAGGCGGCCGTTCATGCGGATTTTGTCCCCCTTTACCTGGAATCTCAAGGCCAAACCATTCACGGCTGGGGATTATTGGAAACACCGTTACAGGAAAATGATGTGTTGTATTTAACCATGCCTGCGACGGAATTGGAGCAGTTGTGGCGTTCTGATGTGCCAAGTCCTGCGTCTGAGTTGATTATGGGGTAGTGGGGGCTGAAGTCTAACTACGAACCAATTGGGGGCTGAAGTCTAACTACGAACCAATTGGGGGCTGAAGCCCAACTACGAACCAATTGGGGGCTGAAGCCCAACTACGAACGGACTACACTAGGGGAGGACGTTGTTGTTTAACCTGAATTTTCATGTCATCTTACTGGAATGCCTCTCTCTCTGCTCTCCTTGCTCTACCGTTTCTCTTACTCCCCTCTCCCAGTTTGGCGCAAGAGTCTGTCTGTCCTGAACCAGTTCTCTCCCGGTTGCGTCGCCATACTGTGACGGCTCAAGATAGTTTAGAGGCGATCGCACAACAATACAGAATCCTCTCTGATGTCATTATCTACTTCAACCCCAGCCTCCGTCAGGGACGCTTACCCGTCGGACAAGAACTGCTGATTCCCCCCCTCAACGGCATCTCCATCACCCCCCCCCGCGGAGCCACTTGGGAAAGTATCGCCCAATCCTATGGAGTTCGCGCCGATGTATTATTTGAAATGAACGGCTGTCAACCCCCCAGCGAAACCGTCTTTATCCCCGGCATCAACTGGGCAGACTCCAACGACCCAACCCCCAACTACACCGGACTAGCCGGGTTTCCCCTCCCCCAACCCCTCACCCTCGGTTTAGCCTACGGTTGGCGAGAAAACCCCGAAACCCAACAATCCACCTTTCACAGTGGGCTGGATCTCCTCGCCCCCCTCAATACCCCCGTTTTAGCCGCCGATCAGGGGGTGGTGGTCTTTGCCGGACAACAGGGCAACTATGGAAACGTGGTCATTATTAACCATGAGGGCAATCTACAAACCCGTTACGCCCATCTCGGGGAGATTTTCGTCAGCACCGGGCAACGGGTGAACACCGGGGACACCCTCGGCACCGTAGGCAATAGCGGTCGCCCCGATATTGACCAGCCTCATTTACATTTTGAAGTCCGTTCCCAGTCCCCCATCGGTTGGGTTGCCCAAGATCCCGCCCTCCATTTTCCCTCGGCCGCTCAAAATTTGCTCGGTGAGTTGGGATTTTAGCTATCCCCCATCCCGGTTCAGGGCATAGAAAACGAAGTCCGCGCTTAGTAACCTAATGAGCGATAACCCAACATCAGGGTTAACTTTACATTATGGTTAAGGAGTGTGTGATTCATGAAACGATCTAGCTTGGCTCTTACCAGTGCGATCGCTATTAGTTTGATTGGGGCTTCTCCTCTAGAAGCCTCGGATTTCAAATCCCCCAATGCCAACGTCGAATATTTAGGCGTGAATGGAGTCTTTACCCTAGATACGAGCGTCCCCAACTCACTCCATGATCCCCGTAATCCCGGGCGGATTGTCTTTGAACGCATGGAACGGTTCTCCTTTTATCGGGATTTAAGCGGAAACGATCCCATCGCCCAAAATTGCACTTATTCCTATCAGGGCGCTTTACCAGATCCTTTCTACTATCCCGAATATCAAAGCTCAATCTGGGATCTGTTTGAACTCACCTCTGAAGATCCCACCTGTAGCGCCTTTAAGTATGTTGCCCTACGAGCGCCCCACGGCGACCCCATTCATATGCACGTTCGTTATGGAGGAGCAGACACCAACTTCCAAGAATTACTAGGCATGAGTCTAGCCGAACCCGATGCCCTAGAACTTAATCCTTGGTGGAGTCTCTATTGTGCCGAAGGTGTAACCGCTTGCGATTAAGGAGATGATCAACTCTGTTAAGATTCGCCTTTTGTCTCTGTTGATTGCTCTTCTAATCCCCCTAAGCGCCAGCGCCCATGAAGTGGGGATGCGTGCTGCCATTCAAGTCCGTACCCGCAACGGCAATCTCGTCACCTATTCCGACAGCACATTACCTCGGAATGCTCAGGTGACAAGCATTACCATCACCGTGCGCTACAGCACAGGTGAAGCTATGGCTCATGGACGCATTAGCATCTTTGCTCCGGGGGATTCTGCCAATCCTTGGAGAACCGGAGTCCTCAACGCTCAGGGAGAATATACCTTTTCTCCTAACTTAGCGAGACGAGGGCGTTGGACCGTCTACGTGGAATCAGAAGGACACAGTAATTTTCTGACGCTTCTGCTTTGACGAACTCCTTAGAGGGAGCATTCCCTCGCCATATTTCCGGCAAGATATTCCCCCTAGAAATCCTTATCCTTGGCTTTCTAGGGGGAAATCCCGCCCCCCTGCTTCTCCCAGAGAAAACTGGGGGGTTTACCCCCCCACTACCCAAATATTTTCAAGCAATATCTTCACCCCAATAGCAATTAACAACAAACCGCCAATAAGTTCCACCTTAGAGCGGAATAAATCCCCGCAATGATGCCCAATTAATACCCCACAAAAACACAGGGAAAAAGTAGTCATGCCAATAATTGTCACCACTGGAATTAGGGCAACTTCCAACAGAGAAAAACTAACCCCCGCCACTAGAGCATCAATGCTCGTAGCAATAGCTAAAATTAGCAAAGTATAGTTATCTAGAGGGTTAAACTTTTTCTCTTCTTCTTGGACTTTTGCTAAAGCCTCATAGACCATTTTAGATCCGATAAAAGACAACAGGATAAAAGCAATCCAAGGGCTAAAATAGCTGAAGAATTCCCGAAAATTACGCGCTATCTCCCAGCCGACTAAGGGCATTATCATCTGGAGTCCACCGAAAAATAAGGCGATTTTCAGCGCTTTATTAACTTTAATGTTCCGAATAAATAAACCACTAGAAATAGACACAGCAAAGGCATCCGCCGATAGTCCTAGGGCAATTAGTCCAATTGTTGAGAATTCCATCAATCTTGGGGGTTTTAGGATGAGTCGTTAAGATAGAACACTTAAAATATGAAAGAATTTGTGCAAAAGATTAAAAAAATACCATTGTAAAATTAAAATATTTGAATTGTAAATCAGTGTTTGGTGGAAGAAATACAAAAAATTAGGCTTTGCCTCTTTTTGCTATTATACTATAGCGTTTCAGGATAATAATTTCTTAGAACATAAGAACCAGTTAACTATGGTACGCCGTCATTTTCTAAAATTCCTTTGTGTTATGGGTTTGGCCTTGTTAATCAACGGGGTTCATGTGATCCCAGCTTGGGCATTAGGGGGGCCGCAACCCAGTTTAAATCAACCTGCCCCAGATTTTAGCTTACCCACCAACACCGGGGATGGGAGCATTGCCCTCTCGGACTATCGAGGGCAGTGGGTAGTATTATATTTTTACCCCAAGGACTTCACCCCGGGTTGTACGTTGGAGGCCAAGCGTTTTCAGCAAGATTTTCCCAAATACCAACAGCGCAACGCCCAAATTTTAGGGGTGAGTGTGGATGATGTAGACTCCCATCGGGAATTCTGCGACTCCCAAGGGTTGAAGTTCCCGCTTTTGGCGGATACGGATGGGACGGTGAGTAAAATCTATGGGTCTTGGTTGGGTTATATGTCTCTACGACACACCTATTTAATTGACCCGGACGGTCTGTTGCGCAAGGTGTTCCTCGGGGTACAACCTGCGATTCATAGCACGGAGGTTTTGGCGAGTTTGGATGAGTTACAGTCAGGGAATAAGCAACCTTAACTTGTCAAGGTTGCTTATTCTCTCTGCTTAGACTTTCTCAGCCAGCCCGAATCAAGCCGCTAGGTCTTTTTTGCGGTTTTTACTTTTAGAACCCTCTTCTAGAGCCTTTACACCATCACTGAGGGGCTTTTCCGCTTGGGGTAGCACACTAATTAAAAGTGCTACCGGGAAATGTTGCAGAATATCCCGCAGAAAGAGTGCATCTTCTCCCTTGATCTCTTCCCCAGTAATCCTATTCTGCCAGTGGGTGGGGGATCCGGGGGGGAGGGAGATGCGCGTTTCTTGCCAGACTTGTTCTCCTAGGGGGAGTTCGTCCTCTTTCATTAAACTGGTGAAGAGACGAGGTGCGATCGCAATCACCGTATGATCTCCCCAAGTGCGAGAAAACACCACCGCATGATCCTGCCAACTCCCCATCACCGTTAACTTTTGATAGTCTCCCCGTTGGAATAACTCACTATACTCCTGTCGCGTTTGCAGCAATTGATAGATCAAGAACAACTTAATCCGTCCATCTTCGGGATGGGCTAACAACTCCTCCACCAGTGCCAAGGGATTTTTCTCAATCCCCCGTTTGATACTCTTGAGGAACTTATTCCGCACCTTAAAATCTACCGGACGACGATTATCTGGATCCACCAAACTCAAATCCCATAATTCCGTTCCCTGATAAATATCAGGCAGTCCAGGCACCGTAAACTTTAACAAGGTTTGGGAGAGAGAATTAAACACCCCATAGTGTTGTATCTTACGCTGAAAGGGTCGAAAGGCGTTTAAAAACTCATTATTCGGTGAATCCTTAAGCAATCGTTCCGCAAAACTGGTAAATCCTTCCTCATACCCCGTGTCCGGTTTGAGCCATGCTGTGTAAACCTTAGCCTCCCGAATTGCCTTAATAATATATTCCTTGATTCGCTCAACAAAAACCGGATATTCTTCCTCATAAAAGGGGAACGTTCCCAATAGGGTTTGATAGAGGAAATATTCATCATTGGGATCCGGAACATCAATTCCCTCAACACACCCCTTTTGTGCGGCGTTAATCTCTCGCCACTCTTTTAATTTTGCCTCCCACTCCTCGGGAATTTCCGACAACACATTAATCCGACTGCGCACATCTTCCCCCCGTTTAGTGTCATGAGTTGCACTGGCATTCATGCTATGGGGCCAATAAGCCATTTGATGGTGATTAAATTGGTGAAACTCCTCAATCGACACCCCAAAATGGGTAGGATGAGAACCGACTTCATTGAGTGACAACAAACGGTTGTAGATATATAAAACCGTATCTTCGACCCCCTTCGCCATCAAAGGCCCCGTAAACTGTTGTAAGCGCATAACAAAATGTAGCCATTGCTCTTTTTCTTCCTGAGTTAAGTAATCATCAAACTCTAGTAACAGAAACTTCTCAATAAATGCCAACTCATTTAAGAAAATTGGCATGGTTTCCTTAGCTTTGGCAATGACTTGTTTAATGTAGTTCCGATCCGAGGTGCTGACTTCCTCATTATTAATATAAGTCCGATAGACCGGAAACGCCGTCATTACTTCAACTAACGCCCCTTTTAACCCATAAATGGTAAAGTCACTGGCGTAGCGATAATGACTAGAAATTTGTTTGAGGAAGTGGGCAAGATTATCTATATCCCCCGCTAAGTGTTTCCCGACAATTAGGCGTTTTTTCTCATCAATTAATTGTTCACAGTTCACAATTGAGCGAGTAAAACTGTGATATATTTTGTTAAATTTAGCCTCATTTTCTTTGTAGCAAAATACCCCATTCGCCATGTTTAAGTAATCATAGCCAGTAGTCCCTTGAATCGGCCAGTTAATGGGGAGTTCTTCTTGAGGTTCTAGGATCTTCTCAATCACCACATAGGCATGATTTGCCCGATCTCGCAGACGAAATAAATAGGTTGCGGGATCATAAAGTCCGTCAATATGATCAATCCGTAACCCCTGTATTTTTCCTTCTTCCACCAATTGCAACAGCAGGGAGTGGGTGGTATCAAATACATTGGGATCTTCAATACGCAAGGAAATTAAATCATTGACGGTAAAGAAACGCCGATAGTTCAACTCTTCATTCCCCACTTTCCAAAAAGCGAGACGAAAGAATTGTTCATCTAACAAGTTTTCTAGTAAATTGAAGCTTTCCGGTTTGCCAACGATTCCGTTAAAGGTTTCGATGTTTTCCTCTATAAATTGGCGAATGTCTGGGTTATCATTCCACAGTTCCCATAACATACTTTTAATGAAGAAGATTTGATCATAGCGCTCGCTGCCTTCTTCTCCTGAAGGAATGTATTTTAACCCATAGAGAATCCCTAAAAACTTAACAAAATCTGGATTTCTGCGCCCTAGTTTTTGTCGTAATCGTCCCAAATCATAGGTTAAAACTTTGGTGTAAGACTCAATCCGAATGGGAAACTTTAGGGAGTAATAGTTAACACTGAGTCCTTGTTCCTCATACTGTAACTTAAGCTCCCCATGTTCTAAACAGTCCCCATAAAAACGCCCCAAAAAGGGAGCTAAAACCCGCCCGCGAATTCCCTCATAGGGATGATGCCAGTTGATATCAAAAAAGCCATAAAACTGTGAATCTGAGCCATTTTCTAGCAGATCTACAAGCATGGTATTTTGACTATCAAAGGCCATGTGATTGGGGACAATATCCTGTAGCCATTTTAGATTGTGTTCGTGCAGTTTTTCCACTAAATCATTAAACTTTTCAATCCCTCCCAGTTCGGGGTTAATAATATTTGGATCAACCGCATCATAACCGTGGGTGCTGCCTTGACGCGCTTTAAAAATGGGCGAGGCGTAGAGGTAAGAAACCCCCAATTCTGCTAAATAGGGAACAATAGCTTTGGCGGATTTGAAGTCAAAGCTAGGGGTAAATTGAAGGCGATAGGTTGCTAAGGGAAACTGCATCATAGGAAATCATCCAACTTTGGGAATAGTGAACCAAGAGAGTCAAAAAGTAGACCGACTGGATAGCTAATTTAAAACGACTTTAACCTTGTTTATTGCTGTTCATACACAACAAAACTTAGGGGGGCGAGGGAAAGGGTTTCGGGTAAGGTTTCGGGGTAACTATAACCGGAACCTTGCCATTGGATGGCTGTGGATTCTAGGATTTTGTGCCAAGCTAAATGGGAGCATTTGGGGTTAAAATCTAGGTTAGATTCCTCGTAGTTGAATATCACTAAGATACAACCTTGATCGGATTGGCGCTGTACAGATAGCACGTTTTTGGGGGAGACGGTGAGAACTTGAACTGGGGATAAATCTAAGGAGGATAAGGCGGGTTTTTGTTTTCGGAGTGCGATGAGGGTTTTATAGAGCGATCGCAAAACCTGCCCTTCCCCCGTAAAACCTTGTCCCCAGTTGAGTTTAGACTCTTCAAAAACTGCCTCACCTTGGGGATCCGGTACCTCGTTTTCCCAGCCAAAAGACTTAAATTCCTCTGCCCTTCCCTGACGCACTCCTTCAATTAATCCCGGATCACTGTGACTGACAAAATACTGAAACGGGGCTTTTTCTCCGTATTCTTCCCCCATAAATAACATCGGGACAAAGGGCGACAATAAAACCGTCGCGGCCGCTAATTTCAACCGTTCAAAATCCACTAACGTACTTAAACGATCCCCCAGTAAACGGTTGCCGATTTGGTCGTGATTTTGAATACAAACCACGAAATTTTCCCCCGTCGTATTTTTCGGCACATTGCCATGATTGCGGCGACGATGGGGCGAATATTCTCCGGTGTAGATATACCCCTGTTTAAAACTCTTCGCCAGTTGTTCAATTGAACCGAAATCGCAGTAATAACCGGAACGTTCCCCCGTCAAAATGGTATGTAACCCATGATGAAAGTCATCACACCATTGGCTAGCATGACCAAATCCCCCGGTTTCCCGCGACTGAAGCACCCGCACATCATTTAGATCACTTTCAGCGATTAAATAGCGGGGATAAGCGGCGCTTTCATTAAACCCTTCAACAGCCGCCCCCAACTGTTGTAAAAAAGGCTGGGCGCTTAAATCATAAATAGCGTGAACAGCATCTAAACGTAAAGCATCAATATGATAGGTTTCTAGCCAATAAAGGGCATTTTGAATAAAAAACTCTCGTACTTCATTAGAGTCCCCTTGATCAAAATTCACCGCATCTCCCCAAGGGGTTTTATAGCGGTCGGTAAAATAGGGTGCATAAGCCCATAAATAATTCCCTTCCGGGCCAAAATGGTTATACACCACATCTAAAATGACCGCTACTTCCGCTTGATGACAAGCATTGACCAATTTTTTTAGACCGTTCACCCCCCCATAGGAATTTTGCACCCCATAAATAAAGGTGCCATCATACCCCCAATTTCGACTTCCCGGAAATTGAGCCACAGGCATGATTTCAATAGCATTAATCCCTAAATCGACGAGATCCGGTAATCGGTCAATAATGGCTTCAAAGGTGCCTTCTGGGGTGAATGTCCCCACATGGAGTTCATAAATCACATATTGGGAGAGGGGAAGACCGCGCCATGCTGTATCCTGCCAGAGAAAGGCGCTTTGGTCGATAACTTCCGATGGACCGTGAACCCCTTGGGGTTGACTGTGGGACGCAGGATCCGGCCGCTCTAAATCCCCATCTAGTTGATATTGATAGTATGTACCGGGAGAAACCCCTTCCACTGTGGCCTCCCAATAGCCATTTTCCCCCAGCGTGAGGGGGACTAATCGATCTTCAGGGGAGAGGAGATGCACCGAGACTTGTTTTCTGGTTGGCGACCACACCCTAAATTGACAACTTTGATGACCAAGATAATGACTGCCCAGTTTCATCGTATTTTTCCAAATTGCAACAGGTCGCTTTTCTTCATTGATTTTAGTAGGATTTTCTATTTTAGCGACTTTTAGGCTTTTTGTACTATTTGGTAGTCAATCAAGAGGGGTGGGTGGGTATGTAAAAGGGGGACAGGTTTTAACCCAGTCCCCCTTGTTATCCTGAAGTGGTGAGCGATCGCTAAACGGCCTCTAAATCCTTCTCTCCCGTGCGGATTCTAATAATTTGTTCCACCGGAGTGACAAAGATTTTACCATCGCCGATTTCGCCCGTCTTAGCGGCAGCAACGATTTTTTCCACGACCATATCAACTTGGCTATCTTCAACCACAATTTCCACTTTTAGCTTTTGTAAGAACTCAACCGTGTACTCAGAACCGCGATAGCGCTCGGTTTGCCCCTTCTGCCGTCCAAAACCTCGGACTTCAGAAACAGTCATCCCTACGATTCCGGCATTGACGAGAGCAATCTTAACCTCATCAAGCTTAAAGGGTCGGATAATAGCTTCTACCTTCTTCAAGGGTTCAACTCCTCTTTAAAAATCTTGTGGTCTGTCTCTGTACAGTTTGGACGTTCCAACAGATGCACTCTGTTAGATTCCTGCTTGAGCGACTTTGCCTAAAATCTAAAAGGGGAAGTTCTTTCCCGTCCCCTCTCGGAGAATTTGCACCGCAAGGGCAACTCTTCGTTTGGGCATTTAGACCCCAGAGGCACAGTCTCCACAGGCTTGTTTTTACCCTGTTTGGGCGCGTCCCGCCCTACAGCGTTTCACTTTTAAAGGTTCTGGTTTTCTGGGTTTGTCCCCCATCGAAGCACCTAAGCTTTTAAAGAGATTTCCCCGCCTCTGTTGGCAGACTGCACTCTACTTTCAGAGACTAGGATGCTGACTCTAAAAAGGATTTTAGGTCGCCTCACTACTGCCCACCTTGGAGATTCAAACCGACTTTGATTGTATCATTGTTTGAGAGGATGAATCCCCCCGTCCTACACCCTACCCCTCGGAAGAGTCGGTTGTGTAAGACTTGTGCTTGTAGGCAGGCATGACACTTTCTAGCACCGAGAATGGAGAAGTTTTGTAAATTTGAGTACAACTTCACACTTTATTCATAAAGCCTTATAAGCCTATAATCCTTGTGAGAGAAGGGACAAGGCGTTGTAGTCGAGAAATAGGGAACAGGGAATAGGGAATAGGGAACGGGGAACAGGGAGTCGGGAATGGGGAGTCGGGAGTCGGGAGTCGGGAATGGGGAGTCGGGAGTCGGGAATGGGGAGTCGGGAGTCGGGAGTCGGGAGTCGGGAATAGGGAATAGGGAATAGGGAGTAGGGAATAGGGAATAGGGAGTAGGGAATAGTTATCAATTCTCCCTCTCTCCCCTGCTCCCCTGCTCCCCTGCTCCCCCTCTCCCCTGTTCCCCATTCCCTAATTGAGATTGTTCCCCCTACTCAGCAACTTCTTGTTAGAATTTGGGTTAGAAAAACTTAACATTTCGTAAAATAACCTCAAATTAACAAGATATGGTGCAGAAAATTCAAAAAACCGAGTCTGAGTGGAAACAGCAACTCACCCCTGAACAGTTCAAGGTGACGCGCAAGAAAGGCACAGAGCGAGCCTTTACCGGGCAGTATTATGACAATAAGCAGGCCGGGATTTATAAATGTGTCTGTTGTGGGACAGAACTATTTAGCTCCGAGACAAAGTACGAGTCAGGGACTGGCTGGCCGAGCTTTTATGCACCCATTGCCGAGGATCATGTTGCCTATGAGAGCGATCGCAGTTTATTCATGGTACGGACAGAAGTCCTTTGTGCCACCTGTGATGCTCACCTCGGCCATGTGTTCGATGACGGCCCCGCCCCCACCGGACAGCGTTACTGCATGAACTCGGCCGCTTTGAACTTCGAGCCGAAATAACCCCCCTGCTTTAACAAAAATGTTGCGGAATTCCCCTTCCTCGCTTGCAGGGAGGGGATGGATAGCAACCCAGCAATCTACTGAGCGACAGCGAATCCATCCTCCAAAGTGATATTCTGTGGGGTAGATTAAAGCACTTTTACCACAAACAAGCCCAAAGGATACAGTCTCATGCACGTTTCGGAACTCAAAGGCAAAATTCAGGCAGAGGTTAACAGACTAGAATATCAACTCGAACGCAAGCGGTTAATCCTAGAAAGTTATGTCGGGGATAAAACCAAACTCATCCGCGAACGAGAAAACTGGATTCTTGAAATGGAAACATGGAAGAAGTGCCTTGATTTAGTGAACCAGTTGGATCACTATTAACTCTCAGAATTCCTGATCAAACGGACTCCCTAATCGTCAGGGAGTCCGTTTCATTTCACCCCTCCCACTCAGCGCAAAAACACCACCACAATAAACACCAGACTCACCATCACCTGCACAGCCATGACAGGCATTCCGTAGCGTAAAAAGCGGTGAAAGGAGATTTTCCCCCCATGCAATTCTGCCACACCTGCCCCCACAATATTGGCGGAAGCCCCGACTAAGGTTCCATTCCCCCCCAAGGTTGCCCCAAACATCATGGCATAAAACAGAGGCAAAACCACAGGAGGCAGTTGACCTGAAAAGTTCGGATTGAGCATATCGGCTGAGATCAAATCAATATTAAATAAATATTCTTTTAGCAAGGGAACCATCGCTACTACTAGGGGAATATTCGGCACAACACTAGACAGCAGCGCCACTAAGATCATCAATAAAAGACACCCTAAAACAATATTTTGCCCTAAAATCGCTGCCAAAAGCAGAGAAATGTGTCGCACTACTCCGGTTTTTTCTAACCCTCCAATCAAGACAAAGGTAGACATAAAAAAAATCAAAGTTGTCCAATCGACATCTTTCATAATATTATTTACCGTGTCAATTTTCGTCTGATGGGCGAGCAATAGTGCCAATCCTGCCCCTAATAACGCCACGGCGGCGGGCTGCATGGGAATGGGCAAAGACTCACCGATAACGAATAAGGTTAACACGAAGACCACAATCACCGAACCAACCGCTAAAACTTTAGGATGATTAATCGTGGGAAGTTTGAGGGTTTCATGTCCTTTAAATTGAGCCTTCCAAATTTTAGGAAATAAAACGGGTAGTAAACAAGTAATAGTTAAGACAGCCAGGACTCCCCCTAAACTCAAACGCTGGAGATATTGAACAAAGGTAATATTAATACCATCGCCGACAATAAAGGTTGCGGGATCTCCAATGAGTGTTAGCAGTCCTGCACTATTCGACACTAGCACCATTAAAATCAGTAGGGGAACAAAATCAACGCCAATATCTTGGGCAAGAGGTGGAATGAGTGGAGCGAGTAACATCACGGTTGTAGCATTGGGTAAAACCGCACAAATGGGAGTAGTAATGGCGACAATTCCGAGGAGTAAAAGCTTGCCACTTCCCCGGGAAAGTTTAACCATTTGTCCGGCTAAGTAACTAAAAATTTGGGTCGGTTCAAAGGCGCGGACTAAAACCATAATGCCAAAAAATAAGGCAAGAGTTGAGTAGCTATGACTAATATAGCCGATGGCTTCGGTTAAGGTCATAACATGGGTAAAAACTAACACTAATGCGCCTAAAAAGGCGGCAATCATTAGGTGAAGTTTTTCGGATACAATCGCCAAAATGACAATAAAAAAGGTGCTAGTTGTGATTAAAGCGTGAAGATTGTCCATATTTTTTGAGTGTAATGTTTTGAATGTAAATTATAGGAATGACGCTATTTTTGCCCATGGGATGCTAGGCACTACTTTCAGAAGCTGTGTCTAATCTGCATTGGACAAATGTCCTGTTACTCCTGCCCAGTTTGCTGGAAAAAATGGGGTTTATCCTAATGAAAACCGATTTCGATTAGGAATAATCCCCGCAAAACTTGAGGCAATACTGGCAGGATTTCTAGAGGCTGAAATGCTCTAGAAAGCCAATAATGATGGAAGGAGTCCTAAATTATCCTAAATGGATGGCTCTTCTGTGAATTGATTTGCATTGAACTGTTTTGAGAGTTAAGGCGGGTACGGGCAAGCCGTTGATTTAAGTACCAACCAAAAACGAGGAGATAACTCACTGATCAGTTCATCATTTGATTGAAAAAACCTTTGCAGGTTTTTTACTCAAAATGCTGTCTTTTCAGTCTCCTCTCAATGCCTACGAAGTTAGCTGACGGGCTAGGACTGAGAGATGTCCCGCTTAAATCCTCAATCGGGCTAGATGTTTGTGGTAAGTCGTCTTGCTGAATTCTGACGAACCCTAAAAGCAAGAACCCCCGTAATATAGCCGGATTAGTCTTTCTAAGCTTACGCCCCAGGGTTTGGTTCCTCCGTTTCACAAGTGCTTTTTTGCAAAGCGTTTCACTAGAAGTTTTTCCTAGAAAAGGTTGTGAACTAGGCTGACTTGCTTATTGCAGGGGATTATAACATCTTAGTGGTAAAAAGGCAAGGTTGCTAGACTCTGAAATTTAGCTCAGTGTCGGGATGAAAGACGGTTAATTGAGGGGTTCGATGCCCCGAAAATTAACCAACAATATAGTGATATGGGGAAGCCCGCACCGTACCCCTAGGGTGGGTGTCGGGAGGATGTCACGATTGGAAAAACCCGGTTTTGCGGGGGGAATGAACTCCCTAAAAACCGGGTGATTGGATTGAGAAGAAAAACAGAATTAGCGCAGTAATTGACGAATCGTGGCTTGATAGGGTTCTGTTGCCACTCCTCGGACTTCGGTTTCTGTGGGTGGGTTTTGTCGGAGCATTTCCTGTAACAGACGAATGCGATCGCCTGTTGCCGGGTGGGTACTCAAAAAGGTGGGAATCTGTCCCCCTTGTCGCTGTAACTTCTGCATAAAGGAAATCATCGCCGTAGGTTCATAATTGGCACGACGCAACATGGCTAAACCTAAACGATCCGCCTCCAGTTCATCCTCTCGGCTATTGGGGCGATTCAGTGCCAACTCTACCCCGATTTGTACCGCCTGATCTTGCTGTAAACCTGCCGCAGAGAGTAACCCTTGAGTAATGGCTTGCGATCGCATTTGTCGAATGGCATGACGGGCTGTAATATGACCAATTTCGTGAGCCACAACACTGGCTAATTCCGCCTCATTATCCGCCAGCAATAACAATCCCGCATTGAGATAAACAAACCCTCCCATCGTGGCAAAAGCATTCACATCTCGATCGGCCACCACTTGGAACGTATAGGGAATATTCGGCCGTTCACTGCCTTGGACTAAAGTGTTGCCCAACTCATTCACATAGGCGTTGAGCATTCGATTGTTTGCTATTAAAGGGGTACCACGACGGCGCAGTTGAACCCCCAGTTGCTCGTTGATTTGTTGTCCAATCGCCACCTCTTGACGATCGGATATATTGGAGAGTTGCAAGACTTGCGCCCCTCGGATTAATAATTCTAGCCAAGAGCGCGCTTGTACCGCTTGAGGAGTGATCACCCATAAGCTGAATGCTGTCACGAGGGTTAAGACACCATACAACCAACGGGGTTTAGAGCGCCAAAGCCAGTGGGAGAGTTGCTTAAACATGATGGGAGGTTGCGAAACAATAGAACAGTTCAGATCAATTTACTACTGAGTTAAGACGAAATCCTGAACGGATTTGTTGCCATTTCCTGTGACTCCCTCTCTTGATTCAACCTCAATTTCCCTCTACCTCTAGATAGAATCAACGGTAGGGAGACTACCAAACCCGATACAATAAAACCTAGTTTTGTTATTTTTTGGGAGTTGGGATGGTTAGCCTAGAGCAAGTGGAAACCATGATTAAACAACAGTTGCCCGATGCTCACGTCAAGGTTGAAGATTTGACCGGGGGTGGAGATCATCTACAAGCAACTGTTGTTTCCGCCGCCTTTGAGGGGCAAACTCGGGTCAAACAGCACCAGATGGTCTATGGCGCACTGAAAGACGCTATGGCCTCAGAAGCTATTCACGCCCTCGCCCTCAAAACTTATACCCCTGAAGCTTGGAAGGCCATTAGTTAAATGGTAAGAGGTCCGCGTCACTCCGTTAGACTTCGGATGAATCCCGCCTTGTTGAGTCTAGTTTAATGGATAGTCGGGAAAAATTGCCAAAAATTCAAATTTTCCCCTACCATAAAACAATCTATTTGTCAAAAAAAATTTTAGAGGAGAACCATGACACCAGAAGTAAAAGAACGCATTGAAAGCATTGTCAAAAAAGATAAAATTGTTGTCTTTATGAAGGGGTCTAAACTCATGCCCCAGTGTGGTTTCTCTAATAATGTGGTGCAAATTTTAGGAACTTTAGGGGTTCCCTTTGAAACCTTTGATGTCTTGTCCGATTACGACATTCGCCAAGGGATTAAGGAGTATTCCAACTGGCCAACCATTCCCCAAGTCTATATCAATGGGGAGTTTATTGGGGGGTCAGATATTATGATTGAACTCTATCAAAATGGCGAACTGCAAGAAGTGGTAGAGGTTGCCCTCGCGTCCTAGTGGTTGGAGTTGGATTAACATTCAGATTAACTCTCTTCTGTCAGATCAGGTTCAAATCCTGATTCTCTCGTTGGCTGTGATGGCGAAGATTCGTCAAAATCTTCCAGAGTGACAGAAGAGGATTCACAAGGAGAGGGGACTGGATCACTTCCAGTCCCCTTGTTTGTGCGGTTCAAGAGCCCTCGGGAGGGCTTGAGGAAATCTCAAAAAAATCAGAGAATTTTTCGGGCATTTGGCAAAACTTATGCTACAATGCTGAGTTGTCGTGAGGGAGATTGCCAATCCGAGGGGACTGGGGAAGCTCTGAAACCGGGAGAAATGAACGGTAATTTTTAGAGGGTTTTGTCTGCTCTACTTGGGATCTATGGGCGATTTGGTCTGGATTTCCAGTCTAAAGTTAAGGGGTTGGGTGGAGGTTGGCGATCGCTAATAATAATCCGGTTCTGTTTGGGGTTGAACCATAGCCAACTCAAAATTAGACGGATCCCTTAAGAAGCGGAACACTTCCTCCTCCAACCGATGGACAAGGTAAGGCTCCAAAGCGTTACTCTGACGCAGGCAAGCTAAATAGCCATCCATATAGAGTTGCAGTTCACTAAAACGGTTGCCCCTACGCCACAGTTCCACGAGAGCATCGGTAAGGCGTTGGTAATAGCGGACGGAACGGGTATCAGTCAACATGATCTTAAATTGAAATCAACAGTAGGAGTCAGTACAGGAAACTAAGTTCAGAGAATCAGTTCAGAGAATCAACTACAGTAAACCGGGTGACTGGTTAGAAGTCCATTCAGATCAAGTCCCAGTTAAAGTACCTTGATCTGAAGTCCGTTACCTGAAGTCTGTTCGGTTAGGTTGAGTTCGGTGTATTAAACTACAAGGTTGTCAAGGGTTTTCAGAATACTCTGAGGTTTTGAGAGGTATAACGATAGTCTTGTTATATCTCCAGTTTTGTTATATCTATAGTTTATCTTACCGACTAACCCCCTCGCAGATTTTAAGATTTGGCAGTCATTGTGCAGGCGACCTCATTTTCCCTCAGTAGCGGACGTTACAAAATCATGACATAAGCTAAGGTAGATTGTAGTCCACTCCTAGAAAAAGGACAAAACAAGGTAACGTGGGTTTAGCTAAGATTTTGATTATTGAGGGAAACCCTCATCTGCGATCGCTCTTAGGTTGGCATTTACAACAAGCCGGGTATTGGGTACAACAAGCGACTGGAATTGCCCAAGCCAGAATCATTCTGAGAGATCGTCAGCCCACCTTAGTCGTGATTGATTCTGATCTCCCTGACGGAGACGGACTAGAAATGTGCCGTTGGTTGTACCGACGGAAACAATCCTTGACCTTAATGCTCTCCGCTCGCAACACCCAGAGCGATATAGTCGCCGGATTAAAAGCCGGAGCCGATGACTACCTTGTTAAGCCCTTTGGAGTGCAGGAATTTATGGCGCGGGTGGATGCGCTTTGTCGTCGTCTGCGTTTGTCTTCCGTGCCGCTTTACCTAATTTATGGGGATCTGCGCATTGATTTAGTCCAGCGCCGCGTCGAATTTGAAGAAGAAATTATTGAGCTAACCCCCCAAGAATTTAGCCTGCTCTACATTTTAGCCCAAGCCGAAGGAGACGCCCTAACCCGTTCAGAACTCCTAGAACGCGCTTGGCCCAATGCCATCGACAATCCCCGCACCATTGACACCCACGTTCTTTCCCTGCGCAAGAAACTAGAAGCTCATCCTCGTCGCCCCAACATCATCCAAACCGTGCGCAATGTCGGGTATCGTTTCAACCCAGAAGTCTTGCGTCACAGAGTCCGAACCCCTCCCCTACCCGTTCAAGCAACGGCTGAAGCGTGAGTTGTTCGGGCTGGCTGAAAAACACCAGACGCTAGACCCAAGAAGGGAGCAGGGGAATTGATAATTGTCAATTCTCAAAAATCTACCGCCACAGCATAGCTTGGCGGTGAGAGTATCAATTTAGAACTGTTGCAAGAGGCGCAAATCACTACTGTAGAGACGGCGAATATCATCAAATTGATGGAGTACCATCGCAAAGCGTTCTACCCCTAATCCGGCCGCAAATCCGGTGTAGACTTCTGGATCATAGCCCACGGCTTTTAATACATTGGGGTCTACCATGCCACAACCTAAGACCTCTAACCATTTGCCTTTCCACTGCACATCAACCTCCGCAGAAGGTTCTGTGAAGGGGAAATAACTGGCGCGGAAGCGCATGGGGAGGTCTTCGCCGAACATTTGCCGAACAAACTCTTTCAGGGTGCCTTTGAGGTCGGTAAAGGTTAATCCTCGGTCAATGGCTAATAATTCCACTTGATGGAAAACGGCGGAGTGGGTCGCGTCTACGGTGTCCCGACGATAAACGCGGCCGGGGGCAATCACTCGAATGGGGGGATCATGCTGTTCCATGTAGCGGATTTGGACGGAGGAGGTGTGTGTGCGCAGCAGGAGTTGATCATGGGGCAGATAGAAGGTGTCCTGCATATCCCGGGCGGGGTGGTCAGGGGGGGTGTTGAGGGCTTCAAAGTTGTAGTAGTCGCTCTCAATTTCGGGGCCTTCGGCGACGGTGTAGCCTAGACCGAGAAAGATTTCTATCACGCGGTCAATGATGCTGTTGAGGGGGTGAATCCGACCGAGGGGACGACTCACACCGGGCATGGTGACATCAAGGGTTTCGGCGGCGAGTTGGGCGGCAATTTGGGCGCTTTCAAGGTGGCTGTTGGCTTGGTCAAGGCTGTATTGTAGGGCTTCTTTGACTTCGTTGGCGATCGCACCAATGCGGGGGCGTTCTTCGGCGGATAGTTTGCCCATGCCGCGCAGGATTTGGGACAGTTGCCCTTTTTTCCCTAGATAATTGACGCGCAGTTGTTCTAGAGCGTCGAGGGTGGTGACGGCGGCGATCGCGGCGGTGGCTTCTTGTTTCAGTTGGGTTAGTTGCGCTTCAATTTCACTCATCAGGGCTGATTGCTGGTTATGCAGGTTTTTCAACAGTTCTAGTTTAGCGACAAACGGGGCATCAATTGGGGGGGTGGGGGATTCTCCCGGTGAGATGCTTTAAAAAGCCGCTCTGCTGTACCCTAAAAAGCGTTCAAACATGAAATCTCTCATGACTCGTACTCTTCTTATTACTGGCGGGGCCGGTTTTATTGGCTCGAACTTTGTTCATTATTGGTGTAAAACCTATCCGGGCGATCGCGTGATTGTTCTCGATGCCCTCACCTACGCCGGAAACCTCGATAATCTCAAGGATCTCAACACCCACCCTAATTATCGCTTTGTACAGGGCAATATTCGCGATCGCCCCCTCCTAGACCAACTTCTCGCCAGCGAACAAATCGACACCCTCGCCCATCTCGCCGCCGAATCCCACGTAGACCGTTCCATCCTCGCCCCCGACACCTTCATTCAAACCAACATTAACGGCACCTTCACCCTCCTTGAAGCCTTCCGCCATCATTGGGTCGAACACAACACCCCCGACCACTACCGCTTCCTCCACGTCTCCACAGACGAAGTTTATGGCAGTTTAGAACCCCATGACCCCCCCTTTAGTGAAACCACCCCCTACGCCCCCAACAGCCCCTATTCCGCCTCAAAAGCGGGCAGTGATCACCTTGTCCGCGCCTATTACCACACCTATCAACTCCCCACCCTCATCACCAACTGTTCCAACAATTACGGCCCCTATCACTTCCCCGAAAAACTCATTCCCCTCATTTGTATCAACATCCTGCTGGGGAAACCCTTACCCATCTACGGCGATGGTCAAAATGTCCGCGACTGGCTCTATGTCTTGGATCACTGTAGCGCCCTTGACCGCGTGATTCAGCAAGGCAAACCGGGCGAAACCTACAATATCGGCGGCAACAACGAAGTGAAAAATCTGGATTTAGTGCAGATGATCTGTGAACGGATGGATGAACTCGCCCCCAGTTTGCCTGTGCGTCCTTCCAAGGAACTGATCACCTTCGTCAAAGACCGCCCCGGCCATGATCGTCGCTACGCCATCAACGCCCAAAAAATCGCTACCCAACTCCATTGGACTCCTTCCGTTACCCTAGCCGAAGGTCTACGCGCTACCGTGCAATGGTATTTAGATCACCCTGACTGGTGGCAACCGCTACTCTCGGAGGAGCAGGGGAGCAGGGGAGCAGGGGAGAATTGATAATTATTCCCTATCACCTATTACCTATTACCTATTACCTATTACCTATTCCCGACTCCCGACTCCCCTGTTCCCCGTTCCCCGTTCCCTGTTCCCTTAACTTCTATTGATGACAGACTCGGGATGCTCCTCCAAGACCGGGAGAGGGGGGCTAATTGCTTCTGAGGGGGGGGATAGCTGTTGCCTCGCTCGTTTTTCTTGGGGCATCTGGGGCAATTGTAATAATACCCCAGCTAAAAACCAGTAATAAACAGCAACAGGATCCACATCAAGGGGATAATAAAAAGTGTTGTAGCTAATCAGGACGAGATAGATCCACAAACAAAGTCCCACATTTTTTAAGGTTGGATGGTGGAGAGAACGATAGGCCTTAAACGTCACCCAAACTAGGGCAGATAGAAAGACAAAAAAGGCGAGAAAACCCAGGACACCCACCTCATAGATTAACTTAGCATAGTAGGTTTCCACTAAACTGGTATTACCGAGAAAACGGGCGGCATTCGTGGCACGACCTAAACCAGCCCCCCAAATATCCCCTTGTTTTTCTACACTCCAAATCATTTGATCCACCACAAAATCATGGGGAGGGGAAGCACTCCAACGGTCAATAAAACTTCGGATAGGGTCGCGCAAATCGATTAAGTTGGCCAACAAGAGTAAACTGACAAATCCGCCAACTCCCATTTCGACAAACAGCCAAAATTTACGCCGTTTGGTTAGAAAAGCGAGAGTGAAAATAATCAAGGGAACTAAGGCCATCGCCAAGCGCTGACCCGAAAGAACAACGGCCGTAAAAATATAGGCGATCGCCACTAATCCTCCCATGCGCCAGCGTTTGTCTGAGTCGCTCATATAGCCGATGTACGCCAAAAAGGAAGCGGAAATCAAAAACCAAGCCCATTGCCAAGGAGAAACGAAAGTACCGGGCAGACGGATTAGATCTCGGGAGGGATTGTAGAGTAATGCCCCACCGACAAAACATCGTGCATCCAAAGAAGCACGATCGTTAGCTAGTCCAGTGAGTCCTTCACTACCGGGGCAAAATTGGGCAGCGAGTAAGCCATACTGAAGGAGGCAGAGACTACAGCAGATAATGATGATCAGGATATGGAGACGGAGGAAAAATTCTAAATCTTTGCGATCGCGGACTAAATAGGGCGCACAGATCACCAAAGGAATATAACCGAATAACACCTTTACACCCACCAAACCAATTAACAGAGGATTATCTCCCCCCGAACTTTGAATCTCCTGCCAACCATTCACCAACAGCAAAGTCCCGAAACTGACCACTAGCACCAACAAAAGGGGGATCTTCAGCCGTTTTAGATGAGGTCTAATATCCTGCCGAATTTGGCGGCGAAAAGATGGTTGTCTCACTAATCCCACCAAAGCCGGAAAATAGAACAAATCCTTCACTAAATGCAGGAGAGGATGAGCGCCCAAATAGTAAGTTAACGTCCCACCAAAAGGGAGATAAATCAGAAAAGACCACAAGGCAAGACGAGGATACTTATAACTCAACACCATAGTCAGAGTTGCAAAGGCCGCAAACATCCCCCCGCGCACACTATAGACAATCCCTGTAATAATTCCCAGCGTTAGGGCTAGAGCTATGGCAATAATAGCAATACGAGTTTTGTCACCGAATTTCATAAAACCTCGATGTCTGGATGCGAATGGCTTGGATTGGTTGATTGCCATTGTTAAGGATAGGTAAAACCACAGTAGGACTTTTTGAATTGCACCCATGATTTTTTAGGATTCTAGTGAACATCTCCTAAAACCCCCTTTTCGGAACGATAGAATAGGCAATTGAGCCTCATTATCGGAGATGTCTAGTCATCAGAGCGTTACAACTCACAACAAATTCTCTCGTTGAACAATTTCCACTACACTATCTTGACACAGGCTTCAGGGAACTGCTAACTAAGTAAGGTTTGCTGAATAAGTCGAAGAATTCGGTAATCAGGAGTCGGGAGTCGGGAATAGGCACTTGTGCCAGTTTTATCTGCCAGATGTGACAGCCCTTGTGGGTTAGTTACAAGCCCCATCCCGCAAGTGGAGTGGGGCAGTTGACTGGAACTATAACCCCTGTTGTAGGAGGAATTCATCAATTCCCTCTACCACTATTTAGATTGCTATATAATCATCTAGATAAAAAAAGAATCTCTGTTCTCTCCTGATCCAGTTCGTCCCTAGTGAGAATAAAGGAGCGTCTTCTGTTATAACTGAATCGCCCACCTGTTCTTTATCCTACTAACAGCCCAGATGCTTCGTCTCTACGATTTATTCTTGAAAGGGGGGTTTATTATGTACCCCCTGCTCATACTCTCTGTTTTCACCGTGGCTTGTACCTTAGATCGGGCTTGGTTTTGGCTGCGCTTATTAACCCAAGAAGATCGGATTGTCCATGATGTTTTAGCAGCTGCCCGCACCAATCTCCAACAGGCCGCAGAAATTGCCCAGTTTGCCAATTATTTACCGATTGGTCGTTTTTTATTTGCCCCTTTATCCCTCAAAAAAGCTACACCGGAAACCTTTCGCTTGGCATTAGAAGCAGCAGGAGATAAAGAATTTGTCAAGATGCGCAAGGGGGACAAATTCTTAGAAACGGTGGTCGCTGTGGCTCCCTTATTAGGACTATTAGGCACTGTGACCGGATTAATTCAAACCTTTGATAATCTCAATATCGGCAGTGGTGGCACTACAGCCGAAGCAACTCAAGCGGCAGCCGGGATTAGTGAGGCCTTAATCACCACCGCGGCCGGGATGATTGTGGCCATTATGGCCTTGTTGGTGTTTCGTCTTTCAGTAACTTTACAAGCCCAGCAAATTGATTATTTTTCCCAAGTGGGGAGCGAGTTGGAGTTAATTTATCGTCAAATTTGGTACGAACCCACTCAGGAGGTCTATTCTCCCTCTTTTCCACCTGTTGAGACTATAACGGAGCGTTCCGACAACAGAGGTAGGAGAGAAGGAAATGCGCTTTAAACAACAAAAACCAACGGCTTCAACGGAGGTGAATTTAGTCCCGATGTTGGATGTTATGATGTCGGTTTTGACCTTTTTTATTGTGGTGTCGTTGACCTTTACAGCCCAGCGTGTGAGTAATGTAGAGTTACCCAGCACTACGGGGGAAGGAGGGGAAATCACGACGGGAAATCCCACTCAGTTGGTGATTGGCCTCAATCGGCAAGGGGAAATCATTCTCGCTCAAAGCCCTGTCTCGGAGGGGGAAATGTTGGAGGAAATGCGGGTATTTCTAGAAAATGCCCCGGAGGGAGAGGTGATTTTAAAGGCGGATCGTCAATTGGATTATGGCTTAGTGGCGCAATTATTATTAAAAATGGGGGAAGTGGGGGGAAGTCGAGTTTCTTTGGCACTGGATCGAAGGGAATAGGCAAGAGGCAATCTTGACAAGTTAAGACCCAAAGTCTAGAAGTTGAGGGAACAGGGAACAGGGAACAGGGAACAGGGAACAGGGAATCGGGAGTTGGGAGTCGGGAGTCAGGAGTCGGGAATCGGGAGATTGCCTCTCCCCTGCTCCCCCTGTTCGCCGTTCCCTATTACCCAAATCTGCCCATCTTGAGCCAAAATGGAGAGCAAGAGCGCTCCCGTTAGAATGCTTTTCTAAATGCCCATTCATCAAAGAGTTATGTCTTATTTAAGGTACTGGCGAGTTCCCGTTGTTCTCACCGCCCTTCTGTTGGTCATTCCCTCGGTAGGATGTAGTTCCAGTGACAGTCGCTCTCAGTCTGTTGCTCCGGCTTCTGCTCAGATGGGACAAGATCAACCCATTGCGGTTAATATTGCTACGGCACGGACGGGAAATCTGGAAACTCCGGTGGAATATACGGGGACGACGCAACCGTTGAGGGTGGTTTCTCTGCGTTCTCAAGTGGAGGGACGACTGTTAAGCCTCAATGCAGATGTTGGCGATCGCGTGACTCAAGGCCAACCCCTCGTTCGATTGGATGATAGTATCCTGATCACTAGCGTCAATCAAGCTCAAGCCGAGTTAGCCTCTCTAGAGGCGCAAATTGAACTCGAACGGTCAAAAGTCGGTGATGCGCGCACCGCTCTGGAACGGGCTAAAATCGAACTGCAACAGGCTGAAAATGATGCCGCACGTTTTGCCGGGTTGGCCAAGGAGGGCGCGATCGCCCAACGGGAGGCCGAAACAGCCCAAACGGCGGTAGCAGTAGCCCAGCAGGCGGTACGGTCGGCTCAAGAACGGATACGCACGGAGGAAAAGGCGGTTGAATCTGCCCTAGGACGGGTGGGAGCCCAGCGTTCGGTTGTAGCTCAACAACAGCAAAGACAGTCTTTTGCTCAACTGACTTCTCCCATTACTGGGGTAGTTTTAGAACGCATTAGTGAACCGGGGGATCTGGTTTCAGCCGGAGGTCAGGTGTTGAAGTTGGGGGATTTTAGTCAGGTGAGGATTGTTGTCCCTGTTTCAGAGTTAGATTTAGGGAAATTGCAACTGGGGCAACTGGTGCGAGTGAGTTTGGATGCTTTCCCCAATGAACCGTTTGTGGGACGTTTGGGGCGGATTTCCCCTATGGCAGATCCCACCTCCCGTCAAGTTCCGGTGGAGGTGATCATCCCCAATGCTTCGGGACAAATTGGTAGTGGATTATTAGCAAGAGTAACCTTTGAAGCCAGCCAACGCCCGCGGGTGGTTGTTCCTGAAGGGGCGTTAGGCAATGGAGGCAATGGTCAAGAGGATGAGCAACGGGGGGAATTATTTGTTCTGCGTGACATGGGAACAGATGACCGGGCAACGGTAGAATCCCGTCAGGTCTTTTTAGGCGATCGCCGGGATGGCAAGGTGGAAATTCTCTCCGGTTTACAACCGGGGGAGCGCTTTGTGGTCAATAGTGAACGGCCTTTACAAAACAATTCAACAGTTCGTTTGAGCATTCTTTCTGATTCTTGAAAGGGGTGGATTGGGTTCAATTCGGGGAGAAAACGCGGCCGCGTTTTCTCCCCTAAACTGTATCAATGGGATGAATCCCCTCAGTTCGGAAATAGTAAAAACTTCAAGCTACTCTTCACTAAGCTATAGGCTGATTTCCTTTTGTAGTTCTTTTGCTTTTTTCCAAGCTTGTACTTTTCCAGTTTTATAAACTTTTGCAATAAAAGGGGCTTTATTTTTTTCAATAAATTTCAACATAGATTGAAGAGCATCTTGGAATGCAATTGCTGTTTCTTCACCGGATAATTGTTTAGAAACAAGAGTAAACATTCTAATGTTTGCATAAGCTATAGCCCTTCTTTCTATTAGGTTTCGGGCAATTCTTTCATCTTTGGTTAAAACGACCCAGCCTTTTCTCCCAATTTCTGGAATCCATTCTACATCTTGGGCATTTTGAGGAAAATGATCATCATGAACTTCAACAGCAACACCTGTTGAGCGGAGTATTTCAATAATAGGATGTTTTCCCAAACAGCGATCCAGAAAAAAAACTGTTGTAGAGCGCTTAAACTTCATAACATGATGGCACGAGTTTCACAGCGAATAGCCTCCTGTATCTTCTCAATATCACATTCATAATCCTTAGCTATTTGTTCAGGAGAATCTCCAGCGTGGAAGCGTTCGGTAATAATTGATGTGGGGATACCTGTTCCTGTAATAACCATACGACCAAAAGAAACATAAGGATCAACCACTACCAAACGAGGGTTATTTTCTTCTTGGTTTCTAGTAAAAGGATAGAGCTTTAATGCTAATCCTTTATCATCTGGTTCTATTCGTTCTAGGTGGGTATTTAAGAGATTTTTTAAAGTTGTTTTTCCCTGACTTGATGCGTTAATTGATACACCATATTGTTTGATAAATAAATCCACTCCATCCGTATAAAATTCACGTTGGGCAAGGGGGTGAGGGGTTGCAAAGACTTGATTAATATAGTCTAATGCTGTTCTAACTTTTGTTAAATCAAGTTTATGATGTTTACGAATTGCCCTTAAAACATGAATTTCAATTAAGTTTATAAAACTCAACCGCAGGGGGTTTTTCATCTGAGTTTCTATGATAGGCTGGAATGTCCGAGAACCCGCCGTAACGGCATAACGATAACCCACTGTCCAAGCGCGAACTGTGGAGGGGGGAATTTTGAGATAGCGACCTGCATCTCCAGCCGAATAGATGGGGATGTTCCGAGGATCTTGACCACCATAAATGTCCATGTTAGTTCATGTGCGATTGTCGGGGTTATCGCTATTTTAACCTAGAATGATGAGATGATCTGTTCAATATTTATGGCTCTTCAGTAGATAGTGGGCAGGGCAATAACTCTAAGGGTTGCTGGACAACCTTAAAGTTTGCTTATATTGTTATCTGGCAACCCTGAATAAATTGTCTCATAATTCTGGATTTTTCCGGTTCTTCTAGGAGGTCTAATACATCTAAAATTAGGGGACGACCTAACTTTAAACCCTCCATCACTGGGGACTCGTTAAACACGGTTTGGGGAGTGCCTTGGGTGACTAACTTTCCCTGATCTAAAACAAATAACCAGTCACCGTAAGTATAGGCAAAATCAAGGTTGTGGGTGGCAATAGCAATCGCGGTTCCGGTGGCGCGAATTTGTTGTAAAAGATGGATAAGGTTGCGGGTTTGGTAAGGATCGAGATAGGCTGTCGGTTCGTCTAATAGGAGGAGTTGTGGCTGTAGGATCATCACATCGGCGATCGCAACTCTTTTTTTCTGCCCTAAACTGAGATGATGGATGGGTGTATCCGCTAACTGGACTAGATCAAAGTCTACTAGGGCTTGTTGGACGCGATCGCGCACTTCCCCCTCACTATAGCCAAAATTGAACAATCCATAGGATAAATCCTCTTCCACCGTAGCCGCCACTAACTGATATTCAGGATTTTGGAACACAAACCCCACATTTTGCCGCAGTTGGTTTAAAGACTGGTGATCATACCCCAAAGGTTTCCCAAAAGCCTCAATCTTGCCCTTTTGGGGACGAAATAAGCCATTAGCTAAACAGAATAAAGTCGTTTTTCCGCACCCATTCCGTCCAATGAAAATAGAGACTTGATCACCCCCAATAGATAAAGATACATCATCTAAAGCAGTGGTAAAACTGCCGGGGTAACTATAGGTAACATGGTTAAATTGAAGGGTTGAAATACTCCCCTGTTTTTGCATGGTATTTTGTGCCTAATCTGAACTAAAAATCGCCATGATGATAAGGAAACAGATGAATCAGGAACCCTTATAGGAGGTGCTGAGGTCAATTTAAACTCGAACACCAAATATGAACATTAATTATCAAAAATTGATAATTATTTAAGGTCAGATAGTAGTCTTTTAGCTAGAAGTTTCTTAACTCTTACTAAACGGTGGCTTTCTTTGACAAGTGTAGCAATAGGCTTTCCCTCCAAAACGATCCTTATTATTAAAACAGAAAGTCGCCACTTTTTCTGAAATAGTAGCCTTACAATTATAGCAATAATAAGAAGATTGTACGAGATGATCTGGCATGGTTTTATGAAGTTCTACTTTAGGTTTGACTTCAGGTTTGACTTTCGCTTTAACTTGGGGTTTAACTAGAGGTTTCGGTTTAGATGGAATGACCTTTGGAATCGGACGTTCTTTTTTCTCAGAAATACCAAATTTTTGATAATAATTAATCACAAAAGGTTTATGATAATTAACTAGAGTATGGGCTAGTTCTTCAATCATATCCTTGGTCAAAAACTTAGCTAATGAACCCAAAGCAGCAACCGGATTCTCCTGTTCAATGTCTTGTTGAACTCTACGATGAAAAACATCCGCCTTCATTACGGATTCAGTGTTAAAAACAGTAGAATCAGGTCGAATAACCCTCGATTTTGGGGAAACTAAGATATAGGATAAAAAGTTAGGCGGCAAGGAAAAGCCTAGACGTTTGGGTAATAAGTCCTCCCCTCGTAATAATTTTTCGAGGACTTTAATATGTCTGGCATTTTGTTCAATGGGTGATTCAATGGCGTTGTAGTGATTATTGAACCAGACTAAAAATTCCCCCTCTTCTGTAATTTTAATCCCCTGAGCATAGTTTTTGCTTTCTAAGACATAAAAATCTAGAAAACGGTTGATTAAGAGGTGATCAATTTGTGCGACTAACCCATCATATTCCAATCTAAGATCATGAATAACAAGCCAGTGGGGATTATCCTTATAATAAAAGTCGATAAAATAAGCGGAGTTTTGTTCCCCCTGATTCCCTGACCGTAAAAACTTTAATTCTCGCTCAACTTTTTTTAGCTGTTCTGGGGAGAGATTCGTTTGTTGTTTGATTTTTTCGAGTTGTTGAATTTGAGCATCAATGGGATCTTTACTTTTAATGATCACGGTTTTGACTCCCTTTTCTCGATCACATACAGTATATCCCTCTTCTGTCAGATCAGGTTCAAACCCTGATTCTCTCGTTGGCTGTGATGGTGAAGATTCGGTAAAATCTTCCAGAGTGACAGAAGAGGAATAAGATATAAAATCAGACCTTATTTCTCTTTCTGAGTTTTTTTACAAACTCGAAAAAACACTTAACACAACTAAATATTTGTAATCAAAAAAAAATAAAACTTGATAATTCTTGACTTTTCAATCCCGATTAACTGGGCTAGGATCTTTGGATAGGAATGTAGAACCCTAAGAAAGAGAGCAGGTTTTATGATGCAAGATTCTCAGCAAAATCAAGCTAGTCTAGTTTTCCTGAATCGTCGTCGTTTTTTAGCAGGTATAGGCTTAATTTCTCTAAGCTGGCAAATGTCGCCAGCTTTTCCTTTAGCTATAGCTGAGGGAGAAACAGGGAATCTCCCCTCATCTAATCTCAAAAATACACCTGACGTTTATCCTGTTTTTGTTCCCTATAAAATTGCCAAAATGGGAGGGACACAAGAACTGATCTTGCGTTCGGGTGAAATTATTTCTATTTTTATCCCTAAACAGGTAGCAGAAAATCAAAGAATTCGCTTTTCAAGCCTCGATAACTCTCAACACGATGGTAAGCTTGAGGTTCACACTTTATATGATCCAGATTCAGAAATTCATAATAAAATCTTCCAAGAGATAGAAAAAGCGAAATGGATTAAACATCAAAAAAATTCAAGTATAAATCGCCTCAGAAAAGTTTATAAAAATATCCGAGATTGTCAATACTGTGACGATACAGCCGCCCTAGAGTTATTAGATTATGTTGTTCAGTCTTCTAAACTGAGCGAAGAAATTAAAGCACGTTATAAAATTGCGAGTGAAAATAATTCTATTGTGGGAATTGAACAATCTCTGAGAAAGGCTCTAGAGCAATCCGAGTTAAATCGGGAAGAACAGAGAGAGTTATTAAAAACGTTTGCTTTTGTTCGTGCCAGTGAACCTGTGTCTAATTGGGATGATTTAACCGATTTAGATACAATTATTTTCGGTTCAACTTTACCGATGTCGGTTAAACAAAACTATGCACAAGCTAGCGCAACCTCTAGGGCTTATACGGCAGATTTGTTGATTGTTAATTATATCAACCAGTTTGCCGATACACAAAACGCGAGCTATCTAGAAGTGTATCAAAAAATTAGAAATGGGGAAGACTTATCTGATTCTGATCAAGCTGTGGCTAATCAGTTAGATAAATTTTTAGAAAAAGGCAACAAAACGGTTAATTCTAAACGTCAACCCCTGCTTGCAGCGAATGCTTATGCTATCTACGTCATTGCCCGTGAAAAGACCCGTGAAAAGAACGATAAACTTCGGACTGAAAAATCCAAGGAATGGCAAGAAAGCATCGCAGCTTTGATTAATTTGACTGACCAAGTTACAGATAAAATGGAGGACTCAAAACGGGCAGGTGCAGCGATTGTTCCACTTTCCACCAGACTTTTAAGCGCCGTAGGAGTCGAAGCGGGGACAGGTATTGCTATTAGTAATCTATCCGGTGCTGCGGCGACTAACGCAACTTTAGCCTGGTTAGGAGGGGGTTCGGTTGCGACCGGAGGTTTGGGAATGTTGGGAGGATTAACTGTCGTCACAGGAGGAGCCGCGCTGATTGGAGCCGCAGGATTATTGTCTGTGGCCTTAGTAGCCCAAATGGATGCGGAAGATTATCAAAATCTTGGGGTAGCGATGGGAACCGGAGTGATTGCAGGGCTTGGGGCTACTTATGCGGCCTTGACAGCCTTAACGGTCTTTGGAGTGGGTGAAGGATTAGCAGGTGCGGCCGCCATTAGTACGCTAATGGCGGCTTTGGGAGGTGTGAGTGTTATGACCGGGGGGACGGCGTTAGTAGCCTTTGCCGTTGGCCTTTTGGTCTGGGATGCTTTAAAAGCAAACAAGAAACGGGATGGGTCTATTCTGAAGCAGCTTGAAGCGCGTCTTTATACGGTGGATGAATATTTTTTGGGTCATCCTTTGTACGAGTATTTAGTAGCCAATGAGGATAAACTCAAGGTGGGTGATTATGGAATAGCTCCTAATGTTGATTTGGAAAAGTTTTCCTATGCTTTGAGAAACTGGCTAACGATTAAACCACAGGATAGAGTTGTGGCTTATATTGACACGAAGGGGAATGATCACGAGGGGGTAGCCTTCAGTCGTTCTGGGATTAGCTGGCGCAAAAATGATCAGATGAACTTTATAAAGTATCAAGAATTAGCCAATTTGCTCGATAGTTCTTTGTCAAGTTCGATGGAAAGTTCTCAGACTCTCAATAAGATGTCCCATCTCCTAGAATTATTGAGCATTGAATCAGAACCCACTCGCCATCATGATTGGGTGCAATTGTTGCGCGATGTGAGTCATCTTGAAATTTAATGGCAAAATGGAGGAAGTCCCCCTAAATTTTGGTTGTTGCGGAGTGTCTCATGGATACCTTTGCTTATTCCTATGTTTCTCAGCTTGGTTCTGGGTCTGATGAGTTTGGGTCAATGTCTCTTGAATGGCTAGATTTTCCGCCTCGCGTTTGGTTCTATCCGTTTGTAATGACCCTTGCGCTCTCGGCTTTGCTTCCTCCCGATGTGTCTTGGGCAACTGTGCACCAAGTGAGAACGCCTCATGGGGGGTGCTTGAATGTGCGCAGGGGGCCGGGGATGGAGTTTGGGACGGTGACTTGTTTGGGCAACGGTCAACGGGTGGACGTGGTGGCCGCCCAAGGGACTTGGTTACAGTTGGAGAATGGAAATTGGCTGTTTGGCCCCTATACTATCGGGCAGGAAGTGACGACGGGGGGAACGTCGGGGAATGGGAATAGTGGGGGGGATGTGGGATTGGGTGAACGGGGATTTCTCGCGGTGGGGGCGCGGGGGCCGTTGGTGGAGACGGTGCAGAGGCGTTTAGTGGCATTAGGCTATGATGTGGGACCGACGGGGGCTGACGGGGTGTTTGGGGTGCAAACGGAACAGGCGGTGCTGGCGTTTCAACGGGCGCAAGGGCTGGAATATGTTGATGGGAAGGTGGGGGCGGAAACGTTGACGGCGCTGGGGATTGGGACAGGGGGAAGGGTGATGAATAATCCGAGTCCGTCGGTGAGTTCTAATCCGGGTGGAGAAACGGAGGCGCGGGTTTTTCGGGATTGTGAAATGGCGAATGCGGAAATAATTGCCCCGGGGAGTGGGGCTATTGTGCGGGCGGGTCCAAATTATGAGTCTGTGCCTGTGGGGGCGGCTTTGGCGGATGGGACGAAGGTTCGAGTAGAGGAGCGTTTAGCGGGATGGTACCGTTTGGATGGCACGAGTTTGAATTTGTGGGTTCCGGCGGTGCAGGTGCGGCGGCGTTGAGGAGGGAATAGGTGGGGCGTGCTGAATAAGTCCGAGAGTTGGGGAATCGGGAGTCGGGAGTCGGGAGTCGGGAATAGGCAATCGTGCCAGTTTTAGATGATCTGTTCCCTGTTAAGAGTTCCCTGTTCCCTTGTTGAGCCTAGCATAGGCGTGTTATTCAGCAGACCCTAGGTAGGGCGTGCTGAATAACTCTGCTCCGGGTGGGGGAATCCGGAAGTCCCCCTGTGGAATGGGGATTTAGGGGGATTCTACTCACGGAAGGGAAAAACCTAGCGATTCCCACTGAGTTGATTTATCCCCCCTAGACCCCCTTTGGAAGGGGGGAACAAGATGGGGGGGAATAAACAACTGAGTTGTTGTGAAAGCCTTGGCAATTCTGGAATGATCCTAAATTTCTCTGAGTTTGTGAGAGCGTAGAGGCAAAATGTAACTAGACTTGGATCTGTGCCTAAAGAAACACCCAATAAGGTGGCTTGTTTCGTGTTTTTTTAACAGTTATTCAAGCGGGAACAACCAACAAAAACAAGGAAAAACAGGGCGTGATAGGGGAGTCTAGATAATTTCCCTGTGGCTTATCTGGTTTTAATCAGAGGAATTGTTTTGAGTTGAACTGTTCGGTTGAGACTGATCACTGATAGAGTTACGAAGGATCTAAAAAAATGCCCAAGACTGTAACAGAAAATGCCGTTACCCCGTCTCAAGGGTCAGATAAAAAAGTCAAGGATGATAAACGCCTCAAGGTGCTGGAAATAACCATGAAGCGGAATCATTATCGCCAAGATGTTTTGATTGAGGTATTACATAAGGCACAGGAGTCTTTTGGCTATTTAGAACCGGAAGTTCTGGATTATATAGCGCGATCGCTCAAACTTCCCCTCAGTCGCGTCTATGGGGTGGCCACGTTCTATCATCTCTTTTCCCTCAAACCTAGTGGAGCCCATAGTTGCGTGGTTTGTATGGGGACGGCTTGTTATGTAAAAGGCAGTGGCAAAGTCTTAGAAAAACTCGAAGAAGAACTGGGAATTGAGGTCGGAGAAACCACCCCAGATGGGGAAATTTCGCTCATGGCGGCGCGTTGTTTGGGGGCTTGTGGGATTGCTCCGGCTGTGGTCTTAGATGGCGCAGTAGCCGGGAAACAGACCCCTGAAAGCACGTTAGCCCGGATTAAAGAATGGCAGGAATAGGGAGTCGGGAGTCGGGAATCAGGAGTCGGGAATACTTAACTCAATTCCCCCACACCCCCTATTACCTATTACCTATTACCCCATAACGGATAGGAGGAGAACACCATAATGGATTTAGCAGAATTACAAGCCCTAGCAGAACAAGAACGCTCCAAACGGAAAGAGATTCGGGTGCATTGTTGCACTTCGACGGGATGCCAAGCGGCCAATTCTTTGGGCGTGAAGGACAATCTAGATAAAGCGGTTCAAGAAACGGGAATGGGCGATCGCGTCGAAGTAGTCGGCGTGGGCTGCATGGGCTTTTGTGGCCGCGGCCCCCTCGTCCAAATTGACCCAATGGATACCCTCTACGAAGAAGTCACCCCAGAAACCGCAGGCAGCATTATCCACGCCCTCAACGGGGGAACCGCCGAAGCCGTCCAAGGGGACAGTCAACACCCCTTCTTTGCCCGCCAGATGCGCGTGGTGCGGGAACATAGCGGCAAAGTAGACCCAGAACGCATTGAGGACTATATCGCCCTAGGAGGCTATCAGGCCCTGCATAAGGTGCTGTATGAAATGACCCCGGAAACCGTCGTGCAGGAAGTCTCTAGCAGTGGACTGCGCGGCAGAGGGGGCGGTGGCTACCCCACCGGCCTTAAATGGGCAACGGTAGCCAAGATGCCCGGCGATCAGAAATACGTGATCTGTAACGGGGATGAAGGAGATCCCGGCGCCTTCATGGATCGGAGTATCCTTGAAAGTGACCCCCATTTAGTTCTTGAAGGAATGGCCATTGCAGGCTATGCCATCGGAGCCACCCACGGCTACATTTATGTGCGGGCAGAATATCCCCTGGCCATCAAGCGCCTCCAAAAAGCCATTCAACAGGGCAAAAAATACGGCATCCTCGGCAGCCAAGTCTTTAACTCCCCCTTCGACTTTAAAGTAGATATCCGCATTGGGGCCGGAGCCTTTGTCTGTGGGGAAGAAACCGCCCTGATTCAATCCATCGAAGGAGGACGGGGGAATCCTGTTCCTCGCCCCCCCTACCCCGCCGAAAAAGGCCTCTGGCAATGTCCCACATTAATCAATAATGTGGAAACCTTTGCCAATATTGCCAATATTATTAAACGGGGCGCGGAATGGTACAGCAGTATTGGCACAGAGAAGAGTAAAGGAACGAAAATCTTCGCCCTGACTGGGAAAATCCGCAACAACGGTTTAATTGAAGTCCCGATGGGGATTACCCTACGGGAAATTGTGGAAGAAATGGGCGGAGGGGTTCCCGATGGAGAAGTGAAGGCCGTGCAAACGGGAGGGCCTTCTGGGGGCTGTATTCCGGCTTCCCTCTTAGATACCACCGTAGACTATGATTCCTTGGTTAAAATTGGCTCCATGATGGGATCTGGGGGCATGGTAGTTATGGACAAGGAAACCAGCATGGTAGAAGTCGCCCGCTTCTATATGGAATTCTGTCGCGGGGAAACCTGCGGGAAGTGTGTTCCGTGTCGCACGGGAACCGTCCAACTCTATAGTTTCTTGACCAAGATTCTCAAAGGTCAAGCCACGGCTGAGGATATCGAGAAGATGGAAGCCCTCTGTTACATGGTCAAGGATACCAGCTTATGCGGTTTGGGCATGACGGCACCGAACCCCGTGTTAAGCACCTTGCGTTACTTTAAGGAGGAGTATCTGGAACTGTTGAAACAACCTCAAAACGGCAAGGTACCCGTTTAGGAGGTTCGTCATTATGGATCCTTGGCAAGTTACCCTAGAAGCTTTTCCCGAGGAGGGAACACCCTCCCAACGGTGGCATTACCTCTGGAATTATGCGGTTTTAGCCCCTTCCGGTCACAATACCCAGCCCTGGCGTTTTGGGGTGGTGGGGGAGAAAATGGCGCTCTATGCGGATCGTCAGCGCTCCTTAGCGGTGGTGGATCCTCAAGATCGCGCTCTAATCATGAGTTGTGGGGCGGCGTTGTTTAATCTGCGGGTGGCCTTGGCGGCTTTTGGCTATGGGGGGGCTGTGACGACGTTTCCGGATCCGGAACAGGCGGATCTCTTGGCTTGGCTAGAGTTTGGGGAAACTTGTTCCCCGGATGAGCAGGCGTTAGAACGTTGTCAAGCTATCCTGACTCGTCGCACCGATCGCCGCCCTTATCAAGGCTCATCCCCTCTGACTGAGGAGGGGGGTGAGCGGGCAACGTTGACGGGGGAACAGTTGCAGGGGTTGGAGAAGGTGGTGGCCGAGGAGGGGGTGACGTTGCTTTGGCTGGATAGCCCAGAACGCCGTTGGTTGATGGTGGAATGGGTGGGAGAAGGCGATCGCATCCAAATGGCAAACCCTGAATTTCGCCAAGAGTTGAGCCGTTGGATTAAACCCAGCACCAACAAGGATCACGATGGCATCCCCAGTTATGCCCAAGGCATCCCCCCCGCCTTTGATTTTGTCACCCCCCTCGTTGCCCAACTGATTCGTTGGGTAGACTTAGGGGACAGTCAAGCCCAGAAGGATCAAACCTTAGTCGCCAATGCCCCCCACCTTGCCCTATTGGTGACGGAAACCGATACTCCTGACGCTTGGTTAGCCACAGGGCAAGCCCTCAGCGCCCTGTTATTACAGGCCGAACTGTGGGGGGTGCGTGCTTCGTTTTTCAATCAACCCCTAGAAGTGCAAGCCTTACGGGAGCAAGTCATCCAACAAATTTGTCCCTCTTCCTTTCCTCAACTCCTTTTCCGTCTGGGGTATCCCCTCGGCGCTCCGCTTCCTCCCACTCCCCGTCATTCCCCTGGGGAGTTTATCCCCCCTTAGCCCCTCCTTTGGAAGGGGGGGGAAGATCAGTCCCTAATCTAGGAACTATCCCCCCTAGCCCCCCTTTGGAAGGGGGGAACAAGACGGGGGGAAAATCCGGAAGTCCCCCTTACAAAGGGGGATTTAGGGGGATTCTACTCAACGGGGGAAGACAGGAAAGGAGTTAAAGCCCACTTGAACCAGTATTCCTGAAGCAGGAGAAACAGCACCATGTCAGTTAAAACACTCACCATTAACGATCAACCCATTGCCATTGAAGAGGGGAAAACGATCCTCGATGCCGCCAAAGAGGCCGGGATTCCCATTCCTACCCTGTGCCACCTCGAAGGGGTTTCGGATGTCGGCGCTTGTCGATTATGTTTGGTGGAAGTCAAAGGGATTAACAAACTCCTACCCGCCTGTGTCACCCAAGTGGCGGAAGGGATGGAAATTACCACCAATACCCCCAAATTGCAAGAATACCGACGGATGGCGGTTGAACTCATTTTTGCGGAGGGGAATCATGTCTGTTCCGTTTGTGTGGCGAATAATAACTGTGAGTTGCAGGATGTGGCGGTGGAAGTGGGCATGGATCACAGTCGCTTTACCTACCGCTTCCCGGATCGGGGGGTAGATGTTTCCCATTCTCAATTTGGCATTGATCACAACCGTTGTATTCTCTGCACTCGTTGCGTGCGGGTGTGTGATGAGGTGGAAGGGGCGCACGTTTGGGATGTCGCCCAACGGGGAGCCGCTTGTTATATTGTCTCGGGGATGAATCAACCTTGGGGCGAGGTGGACGCTTGTACATCTTGCGGAAAGTGTGTCGATGCCTGCCCAACGGGGGCGATTTTCCGTAAGGGTACCACAACGGCTGAGAAAGCAGGCGATCGCGAAAAATTAGAATTCCTTGTCACCGCACGGGAACAAGGACAATGGACGCGCTAAATGAATAGCCCCTTGGGCAATTATCAATTATCAATTAAACCAAGGAAATGGGAGTCAAAGTAATGGAAAAAATAAAATTCGCCACCGTTTGGTTAGCTGGTTGTTCTGGTTGTCATATGTCCTTTTTAGATATGGATGAATGGCTGATCGACCTCGCGCAATATGTGGATGTGGTCTATAGTCCTGTGGGGTGTGATTTGAAGGAATATCCCGAGAATGTGGATGTTTGTTTAGTGGAAGGGGCCGTCGCTAACCAAGAAAACCTAGAACTTTTAGAAGAAGTTCGCGCTAAAACAAAACTGCTGATTTCCTTTGGAGATTGTGCGGTAACGGCCAATGTTCCGGCCATGCGGAATATGTTAGGCACAGCCGAAGCGGTGTTAAAACGGGGTTATTTAGAACTGGGTGACTGTAATCAACAGTTACCCTATGCTCCCGGAATTGTGCCGGAATTATTGGACCGAGTAACCCCCATTCATGAATTAGTCAAAGTAGACATTTTTATGCCCGGTTGTCCTCCCTCTGCGGACAGAATTAAAGCCACGATTGAGCCGCTTTTACATGGGGAACAGCCCAAAATGGAAGGACGAGAAATGATTAAGTTTGGCTAAATTTTTAGGCATTTCTCATCACTTGATTAGCATTTTTCAGAGGAGAACATTATGGCGAAAACTGTAGTCATTGACCCGGTAACTCGCATTGAAGGTCATGCCAAAATATCCATCTATTTAGATGATGCCGGGGAAGTAGAAGACGCTCGGTTTCATGTAGTGGAATATCGAGGGTTTGAAAAGTTTTGTGAAGGTAGACCCTTCACGGAAATGGCCGGGATTACGGCGCGCATTTGTGGGATTTGCCCGGTGAGTCACTTACTAGCGGCCGCTAAAACGGGGGATAAATTATTGGCGGTGAAGGTGCCAGTGGCTGGGGAAAAATTGCGCCGTTTAATGAATTTAGGCCAGTTTACTCAATCCCATGCCCTGTCCTTTTTCCACTTAAGTAGTCCTGACTTTTTATTAGGCTGGGATAGTGATCCGGCGACGCGGAATGTGTTTGGTTTGATTGCGGCGGATCCCGATTTAGCCCGTGCGGGGATTCGTTTACGCCAATTTGGTCAGACGATTATTGAGAAATTGGGGGCGCGGAAAATTCACGCGGCCTGGGCGGTTCCGGGTGGGGTGCGATCGCCTTTATCGGAAGAAGGACGCACCTGGATTCGGGAACGCCTCCCAGAGTCCTTTGAGACGCTCTACACGGCCTTAAATCTGTTCAAACAACTATTAGACCGTTTCACCACCGAAACCGAGGAATTTGGTAAGTTTCCCTCGTTGTTTATGGGCTTAGTGGGCAAAAATGGCGAGTGGGAACACTACGGCGGCCATTTGCGCTTCCGGGATAGTGACGGAAATATTATCGCCGATCATCTCAGTGAGGACGACTATCACAGCTTTATCGGTGAGGCGGTGGAGCCTTGGTCTTATCTCAAGTTTCCTTACTACAAGCCTTTGGGCTATCCTGACGGGATTTATCGGGTGGGGCCTTTAGCCCGCTTAAATGTGTGTGATCACATCGGCACGGAAGCAGCCGATCGGGAATTGCGGGAAATGCGCGATCGCGCTGGTGGCCTTCCGACCTCTTCTTTCTTCTATCACTACGCCCGTTTAATCGAAATTCTCGCCGCCTTAGAGAAAATCCAGCAGTTAATGGATGATCCCGATGTAGTATCGGAACGAGTGCGCGCCCAGGCGGGAATTAACGAACTCGAAGGCGTAGGAGTGAGTGAAGCCCCTCGCGGTACCTTATTCCACCATTACAAAGTGGACGAAAACGGTTTAATTCAAAAAGTAAACCTCATCATTGCCACAGGACAAAACAACCTCGCCATGAATAAAACCGTGACGCAAATTGCGAAACACTATATTCACGGTAACGAAATCCCCGAAGGTTTATTAAACCGCGTGGAGGCCGGGATCCGGTGTTTTGACCCCTGTCTGAGTTGTTCCACCCACGCGGCCGGACAAATGCCCTTGCACGTTGAATTAATTGGTGCCGATGGGGCGCTGTTAAATGAGGTTTACCGCCGTTAGGATTTTTTCCGGTGGAAGTCTTGAATTTTCTACCTCAGTTGTTCTGAACGCCACACTCTTGGAGGGTGTGGTTTTTTTTTGTTCCTGTTGGGGAAAAAATGCAAGCACCTGGTGACTGTTGGGGGAAAAAGGGGGAGAAAAAGGGCTGTAAGTGTTATTGGGTAAGGCTTAGAGGGGATTTAGTGTGGTCGGGAGGTGCTTGCAAAATCCTGAACCCTTGATGGGGGTTGGGTTTGGGCTGTTGCAATTGAGCGAAAAATGGTGTAGAATGGGTTTGATTTGGTTGGATTGCTGGGGGTGCTTGCAAAACTGTCTGAGGCGTGTTGTCCTGTAAGGGTTTTGGCGGGTGCTGTGAGTTAACCTTAGATCGCCGTTAGGCGTTGATCACGTGGCTGACATAGGCGATCGCAAAATCTCCCACTGTGAGTTAACCTTAGATCGCCGTTAGGCGTTGATCACCGGTGTGAGTAGCAACAAAACTCCAAAAAGTAGTAGTGTGAGTTAACCTTAGATCGCCGTTAGGCGTTGATCACTTGTTATTGGGAGTCCTCCGTCTGATCCTGTTCCTGTGTGAGTTAACCTTAGATCGCCGTTAGGCGTTGATCACTTGTTACGGATAACGTTTTTTTCCGTCCTGTGAGTCGTGAGTTAACCTTAGATCGCCGTTAGGCGTTGATCACGTTACTCTCTTCCTTCTTCTGATTCTTCTGATTCTGTGAGTTAACCTTAGATCGCCGTTAGGCGTTGATCACCTTGGGAGCCGCGTTCGTTGTTCAAAAGACCGTTACGTGAGTTAACCTTAGATCGCCGTTAGGCGTTGATCACTTTCCCCCTATCCCCCTATTCACCTAGGACATCATGTGAGTTAACCTTAGATCGCCGTTAGGCGTTGATCACCTGCCATTCTGCCTTTAGGTGCGGTCTTTCTATCTCCCGTGAGTTAACCTTAGATCGCCGTTAGGCGTTGATCACTACGGTTCTGTGGGATAGATGCCCCTGAATCGGAGTGAGTTAACCTTAGATCGCCGTTAGGCGTTGATCACGGTGGTTTGATCCTCGCTTATTCTCACCCTACTCCTGTGAGTTAACCTTAGATCGCCGTTAGGCGTTGATCACATACAGCAACAACAACAGTAACAACAACAAAAAAATGGTGAGTTAACCTTAGATCGCCGTTAGGCGTTGATCACACATTACTCCTCAGAATGTGCGGAGGCTGGCTCAGTGAGTTAACCTTAGATCGCCGTTAGGCGTTGATCACTCTGAAGTGTACGAAAATTTGGGACTTTCAGATTAGTGTGAGTTAACCTTAGATCGCCGTTAGGCGTTGATCACGACACCAAGCCTGATCAGGAATTGGGTGGAAGGATGTGAGTTAACCTTAGATCGCCGTTAGGCGTTGATCACAATAACGCCGAATATCACATCGAACGAGTTATCGGTGAGTTAACCTTAGATCGCCGTTAGGCGTTGATCACTTCAAAGATGGCGGGAGCTTTAAGGGGGTAAGGAGTGAGTTAACCTTAGATCGCCGTTAGGCGTTGATCACGCAACGTCAGAACCATTTTTGCAAGACTGACGGACTTGTGAGTTAACCTTAGATCGCCGTTAGGCGTTGATCACTTAGTGTTCATAATGTTCATAAGTTTGTCTAATGTGAGTTAACCTTAGATCGCCGTTAGGCGTTGATCACTATTTTATACTTGTGTGGCCTCACTTCCTTGTGGGTGAGTTAACCTTAGATCGCCGTTAGGCGTTGATCACCGTCGTTAGGTGAAAAATCGTCCGGCGGATGTGAGTTAACCTTAGATCGCCGTTAGGCGTTGATCACTATCTCAATAAAAAATCTACTCACCTGCGATTAGCGTGAGTTAACCTTAGATCGCCGTTAGGCGTTGATCACGCCACATATAGCGACGAGTCTTGCCCCATTTGTGGAGCGTGAGTTAACCTTAGATCGCCGTTAGGCGTTGATCACACGCGTTTATACATTTGGCTTCCGACTCTTACCAGGATGTGAGTTAACCTTAGATCGCCGTTAGGCGTTGATCACCCACATTGAGTAAATCCCTGACTAAGTGTTAGTTCGTGAGTTAACCTTAGATCGCCGTTAGGCGTTGATCACAAGAAAAAAAAGGAGGGCTCAAAATCCAAAGACCGTGAGTTAACCTTAGATCGCCGTTAGGCGTTGATCACGCGAACCGAACGATAAAAAAGACGGTCATGCCCTAAGTGAGTTAACCTTAGATCGCCGTTAGGCGTTGATCACTTTATTTTTCGGTATCGCTGTTTTTCTAATCCGCGGTGAGTTAACCTTAGATCGCCGTTAGGCGTTGATCACAGTCCGAATCTGGACATTGGACGGCGTGTTACTAATGTGAGTTAACCTTAGATCGCCGTTAGGCGTTGATCACAGGCTCATTTATACTGGTTGCGTCGTGCTTATGGTCGTGAGTTAACCTTAGATCGCCGTTAGGCGTTGATCACAACTCAGGGATAGGGGTATCGACCCGGACACCAGGTGAGTTAACCTTAGATCGCCGTTAGGCGTTGATCACCGCTCTTTTGTTTCTTCCTTTTCTGCCTCCCCCGGTGTGAGTTAACCTTAGATCGCCGTTAGGCGTTGATCACGGATGCGATATTGCTGGAATAAGCTAGCTCCCTTTGGTGAGTTAACCTTAGATCGCCGTTAGGCGTTGATCACAAAAGGGGATTGTATAAAATCCCTCGCCCTAAGCAGTGAGTTAACCTTAGATCGCCGTTAGGCGTTGATCACAATGTTGGGTGAATGGTGACAAAATCTTACTCCCCGTGAGTTAACCTTAGATCGCCGTTAGGCGTTGATCACGACTACGTTTTCAGGATTATCCGATAGGAAACCCCGTAATGTGAGTTAACCTTAGATCGCCGTTAGGCGTTGATCACGTGTCTTGAATCCCGGGATTAGCCAGCCCGAAACACGTGAGTTAACCTTAGATCGCCGTTAGGCGTTGATCACGAGGATGAACCGGGGGATGTGCTATTTACCACCAGTGAGTTAACCTTAGATCGCCGTTAGGCGTTGATCACAATTGGTGGGCTTGCTCCCACTCCTCCGATTCCAGCTGTGAGTTAACCTTAGATCGCCGTTAGGCGTTGATCACATGCTCTTTTGATTGGTCAAACTCCCGTCCCTCTTGTGTGAGTTAACCTTAGATCGCCGTTAGGCGTTGATCACCCTAAAAAAGCAAAGAAAAAGGAATTTAAGAAAGCGTGAGTTAACCTTAGATCGCCGTTAGGCGTTGATCACACTTTAAGCACTTTTTGGAATTTAATCGAAGCAATGTGAGTTAACCTTAGATCGCCGTTAGGCGTTGATCACTCTTTCATTTTGAAACCGTACCATGACGCGATTAAAGTGAGTTAACCTTAGATCGCCGTTAGGCGTTGATCACAAGCGCACTGGGCTGTATCTCACTCAAGGGGGAGTCTTGCCTAAGCCAAAAACCCTACTTTAGGGGCTTCTTGCCTAAACTGTATCGCGTTACAATACAAAATATAAATTAACGTAACTTAACATTTAGGGCAGTCATGCAGGCAACGGCAACGGCAGAAAACCTAACCCTCCCCGGGGCTTACTGGCAATGGCAGGGAGAGTCCATTTATTACGTCAAAACCGGACAAGTTAAAGGAGGACACCCTCCTCTCCTCTTGGTTCACGGATTTGGGGCATCAACAGACCACTGGCGCAAAAATTTAAGCGGACTACAAGATCATTTTGAGGTTTGGGCGATTGATTTGTTGGGCTTTGGACGTTCGAGTAAGCCCAATCGGCAATATAGCGGCGATTTATGGCGGGATCAACTGCATGATTTTATTCAAACCGTGATCGGTCAGCCTGTTATTTTAGCCGGGAACTCCCTTGGGGGCTATAGTTCCCTCTGTGTAGCCGCCCAACGACCGGAATCGGCGAAAGGTCTGATTTTATTAAACAGTGCAGGCCCTTTTACAGACCCCAATGAAGCGGAAAAAACCCCGACGATGCAGCAAAAAATAGGGAAAGCCCTGCGTTCGGTTTTACTTCAACCTTGGGCGAGTTATCTCCTCTTCCAGTATGTCCGCCAGCGCCGCAATATTCGCAAAACCCTAGAAAAAGTTTATGTCGATCAAAGCGCCGTTACAGATCAGTTAGTGGAGGATATTTATCGCCCGTCTTGTGATCCCGGTGCGGTGGAAGTGTTTGCCTCGGTGTTTAAGTCACCCCAGGGGGAAAAAAATGATGTGCTGTTGCGACAGTTAACTTGTCCCCTGTTGATGATTTGGGGGGAGGGAGATCCTTGGATGAATGCCCAGGAACGATCGGCGAAATTCCGCCAGTATTATCCCGAGTTAACGGAATTTTTTCTCAAAGCCGGCCACTGTCCCCATGATGAAGATCCTGATCAGGTGAATCAGTTAATCCGAGATTGGATTCTCCAGCAGAAGATCCTTTGATTTGAGATCAGAGTCTTTAGCGTTGGGCGGCTAAATCGCGAATGAGGGAGGTTTTGGTTTGTAAGTAATGGCTGATCGCTTGGCTTTCCTCCCCTTCCAGCGATCGCACTTCCCGGAGTTTCGCCAACAGCCAGTTTACCAAGCTGGAGTCATCTTGTTGCAGAATTAAGTCCGCTTGGGTGTTTTCAATTAAAGACCAGAGTTGACGCAGCATTATTGGTGTCATAGCGTTGTTCAAGTCCAATGAAGGTTTAGCCACAGTGCAAGGTTGGGACAATACGCTTACAAAATCTTAAGAAACTCTTAATAATTGGTATCTCCCTAACCAAGATAGCGGATCGGACGGGAAACTGTACGAAGAATCCCCAAATTTGCAACAAGTCTATACAAGAAACCAGCCAGTGTGAATAAATGAAACAATTTGACAAGTTGACCGTTACATGATATTAAAAAATCTCTCGCCAAAGATTAGGGGCAAGAGAGGCTTGATAATGAATGATTAATAATTGCTGACCCCAGTGTTGCACTAAGACCAGTTAAAAAAGTGACACAATAGTGGGAACTTTAAACGGGTCTTAGGCTAATATTAAAGCATGACAGCTTTAGGCTTAATTAAAGCAAGGTTGAAAGGCAATGTCAAAAGAATTAACGCAACAAGATCATAGTAATGCTTGGATTATTCAAACTTGGGCGGCTTTTATTATTTCGGTTTCTGCAATGGGTATCGGTATCTTGAATTTGCCTGTGGATAACTGGACAAAGGGCTTTATGGGGATGGGATTAGCGTTTACGGTTGGCTCTACGATTAGTTTGTCTAAAACGACGCGGGACATTCATGAATCGAAACGGATTTATTCCCGGTTAGATGAGGCGAGAATTGAACGGCTTTTGGCAGAACATGACGGAGTTATGCGTTGAGACTTCATTCCTACCCTGACCTAGAGTGGGGATGATTCCCCTCCTCGTGATTTGACCCAGTTGATTGATAGTGAAAGAAAGACAGATTGGACAAGAGCAATCCCGGTCTAAATAGATCGGGATTTTGTTTGGGGAAATGGTCGCAAGATGGCACAATAGTACTATATCAGTGGGGTGAGGAGGACGGGGCAAATGGGGGAGATCCCCCTTTTTCAGGTAAAATGAAAAGTTTGTCGCCTCATTATTTTGTGCCAATCCATAGGAGTTAAATAAACTGTGGTTACTCAAATTCCTCAGACTCAGTATGAAGCAAAAACCCAAGAAATCGCTAAGGAATTAATTTCCCAAACGCGGGAAAAACGTTCCTTTTTTGCCCAAGTCCGCGACCAAATGCGTCTAGATGATAAACTCATGGACTGGGCGATGGCGAATCCGGGTTTACGTTACCAATTGTTTAGTTTTATTGACTGTTTGCCTGCTTTACGTTCTAAAACGGAAATTGCTCGTCACTTGCAGGAATATATGAGTGATGAGACGGTGGAATTACCCGCCATGTTGAAGAATTTGCTCAATTTTGCCGACCCCAATTCAGCCCCGGCTCAACTGGCTGCTACGACGGTGGAACAGTCGGTGAAGACGTTGGCTTATAAATATATTGCGGGGGAAAGTATCCCGAAAGTGATTAAAACGGTGGAACGTCTGCGCAAGGAAAAAATGACGTTTACCATTGATTTATTGGGGGAGGCGGTGATTACGGAAGAAGAGGCCGCCCTGTATTTAGATCGTTATTTAGAGTTAATTACAGCGTTAAGTGAAGCGGCCCAAAAATGGTCAACGGTGGAGCAAATTGACCAAGCGGGGGGGGAAACGTTACCCAAGGTTCAAGTTTCGGTGAAGTTAACGGCGTTTTACTCTCAATTTGATCCTCTAGATGCGGAGGGAAGTAAGGCGAAGGTGTGCGATCGCATTCGGATCCTACTCCGTCGCGCTCAAGAAGTGGGGGCGGCGATTCACTTTGATATGGAACAATACCGCTATAAGGAGATTACCCTAGCTATCCTCAAAGAATTGCTCCTAGAGGAAGAATTCCGCACCCGGAGTGATATTGGTGTCACCCTACAAGGCTATTTGCGGGATTCCGAGGCTGATTTGAAAGGCTTAATTGAATGGGCGAAACAACGGGGAACTCCGATTACCATTCGTTTAGTGAAAGGGGCTTATTGGGATCAAGAAACGATTATTGCGATTCAAAAAGACTGGAAACAGCCCGTTTTTAACCAAAAAGCGGCTACGGATCAGAATTATGAACGGGTGATGCAGTTATTGCTAGAGAATCATCAGTATCTCTACGCGGCCATCGGTTCCCATAATGTGCGCACTCAAGCCCGGGCAATGGCGATCGCAGAAACCCTGCAAATTCCCCCCCGTGCCATTGAATATCAAGTCTTATACGGCATGGGGGAAGCCCTCGCCAAGGCCATCGTTAAACGGGGGCATCGGGTGCGCGTCTATGCCCCCTATGGTGACTTACTGCCAGGAATGTCCTACCTCATCCGCCGTTTACTGGAAAATACAGCTAATTCCTCCTTCCTCCGCCAGAATATGGAAGAACGCCCCATTGAGGAACTGATTGCCGCCCCCCACCTTGAGGAGGAAGCCCCCCTGATTGCTAAATCCGCCTATCCCAACGCCCCCGACACCGACTATGCAGACAGCGCCCTGCGGGAGAAAGCTAAACAAGCCCTCGTCAAAGTGCGCGCCAGTTTGGGCAATACCTACCGCCCCTTAATCAATGGGGAATGGGTGGAAAGTTCCCAGATTGTAGACTGTTTCAATCCCTCCAACAGCCAGCAGTTAGTGGGTAAGGTGGGGTATGCCACCCTAGAACAAGCCCAGCAAGCCCTAGCCGCCGCGAAAACCGCCTTTCCCGCTTGGCGGAATACCCCAGTCCGTCAACGGGCGGGCGTGCTGCGTAAGGCGGCGGATATCATGGAACAACGGCGCTTTGAGTTGGGGGCTTGGATTTGTTTAGAAGTGGGGAAAATCTTACCCCAAGCCGATGCAGAGATTTCCGAGGCGATTGATTTTTGTCGCTACTATGCCGACGAAATGGAACGGTTAGATCAGGGGTATAACTATGATTTAGCCGGGGAAACCAACCGCTACACCTACCAGCCTCGCGGGATTGCGGTGGTGATTTCGCCCTGGAATTTTCCTTTTGCGATCGCCGTTGGCATGACTGTAGCCGCCCTCGTCACCGGAAACTGTACCCTCCTAAAACCCGCCGAACAATCCTCCATTATTGCCGCCAAAATCGCCGAAATCCTCCTAGAGGCAGGCATTCCCCCCGGAGTCTTTAGCTACCTCCCCGGCGATGGCCCCACCGTTGGCGCTCATCTGGTGGAACACAAAGACGTTCACCTCATCGCCTTTACCGGATCCCAAGCCGTAGGGTGTTATATTTACGCCGAAGCCGCCAAACTGAAACCGGGGCAAAAACACCTAAAACGGGTGATTGCGGAAATGGGGGGCAAAAACGCCATCATTGTGGACGAAAGCGCCGACTTAGATCAAGCTGTGGCGGGTGTCGTCGCTTCTGCCTTTGGTTATAGCGGGCAGAAATGCTCCGCTTGTTCCCGTGTCGTGGTGTTAGAACCCGTTTATGAAAGCTTTATGCACCGTTTAATTGAGGCGACAAAATCCTTAAACGTGGGGAAAGCCGAGGATCCCAGTACAACCGTCGGGCCGGTTGTGGATCAAGAAGCCCGCGATCGCATCTTAGAATACATCGAAAAAGGCAAACAGGAAGCCACCCTAGCCTTCCAAAGCCCCACCCCCAGCGGAGGTTATTTCATCCCCCCCACCATCTTCTCCGACGTTTCCCCCGATGCCACCATTGCCCAAGAGGAGATATTCGGCCCCGTCTTAGCCGTCATCAAAGCCACCAGCTTTGAGCAAGCCTTAGCCATAGCCAACGGCACCAACTACGCCCTCACCGGGGGATTATATTCCCGCACCCCCTCCCACATTGAGCAAGCGCGGCGAGATTTTGAAGTCGGCAACTTATACATCAACCGGAACATCACCGGAGCCATCGTCGCCCGTCAACCCTTTGGCGGATTCAAACTCTCTGGAGTCGGTTCCAAAGCCGGGGGCCCCGACTACTTATTACAGTTCCTCGAACCCCGCAGCGTGACGGAAAACATCCAGCGTCAAGGGTTTGCCCCCATTGAAGGCGCAGAGTAATTAGGGCTTGCTGAATAACTAGGCTAGGGAATGGGGAGTCGGGAGTCGGGAGATTGCCGCTCCCCTGCTCCCCTGCTCCCGATTCACTGTAACTTGCCCATATCCCAGTTGTAACTTAAAAATGGGGTGATCACCTCGGGCATTAAATGACCTTCTTGTTGTAGCCAATATTCACAACTTTGGACATATAAATCAACCACCTGATCGCGGCAGCCATCAGCCTGAATTTCTCCAAAAATTTCATGAGCCACCTGCAAATTTTTGCCATAGTAATACATCACGGCCTCCTCAAAATGGGTTTTCGTTCGGTTTTTATGTTCCCTTAAAACCGCTTCATCCGCATCAAAAATTTCAAACACTGAAATCAGTTGATTTTTCCCCTTCACTTGTACTTTTCCTAAAAACCGATAATGATAACTTTCAGGACTTTCTAATCCCAAAAATGTCTGATCACTAATTAACACCGAAGTTCCGCAAATTTTAGTAAAATACTCCAAACGAGCTGCAATATTGACCGCATCACTAATCACCGTTGTTTCCATACGATTAACACCTCCAACTGTTCCCAGCATGGCGGATCCGGTGTTGATTCCGACTCCAATTCTTAAGGGAGGTCTATTGGGTCTTTGACGGGTTAAATTATAAGTATTGAGAATTTCTAACATGGAGATAGCCGCATGAATAGCATCATCAGGACTGCGACCAAATAAAGCCATAATCGAGTCACCAATATATTTATCAACAAAGCCATGATTCTCTAATATAGCCGGTTCCATGCGGCTTAAATAGGCATTGATAAACTTAAAATTATCATCGGGAGTCATCTGTTCAGAAAGTTGGGTAAAGGAACGAATATCAGAAAACAGAATCGTTAACTCTTTTTGCACCGACTCCCCTAAACCTACTCCGACAATGCTATCTTTGCCCAAAAAACGCAGAAACTCCCGAGGGACAAAGCGACTATAAGCACTGTTAATTTTAGCTAATTCTAAATGGGTTTTTAAGCGTGCCAGTAGCTCATTTTTAGATAAAGGTTTTGTTAAGTAATCATTGGCTCCCACATTTAAACAAGCCACCAACTCAGAAACCTGAGTATTGGCCGTTAACATAACAATGGGTAATTCATTCATAGGAATGGTTTCCCGAATGCGGCGACAGACTTCATAACCGGACATTTTGGGCATCATGACATCTAATAACATTAAATCCGGTTGGAGTCCTTCTGCTAATAAAGTGAGGGCTTCTTTTCCACTGCGAACAGGGATAATTTGATAACTTTCTAAAGACAAATGATTGATAATAACTTGTAAGTTAATCGGGTCATCATCTACGACTAAAATTTTAAAATTTTCTGCCACAATAATGGGAGAAATTAAACGTTGAGTCGGGATGAGGGATTGGGAACGGGGGATGGCAATGGGTTGAATGGGGGAAATATCGCACCAACTTTGCTGACTGATGGGGAGGGTAAAGATAAATTCAGAGCCTTGATTTTGTTGCGATCGCACCTCAATTTTCCCCCCGTGCAACTCGACCAACTGTTTGGTAATACTTAGCCCGAGTCCAGCCCCCCCAAACTCCCGGGAAATGGAAGCATCGGCCTGTTCAAAATAGTGAAAAATCACCTCTAACTTAGCTGGGGGAATCCCGATTCCCGTATCTGTTACCCGAATTTCTAGCCAATCTCCTTGTAAGGCAGCAGAAACCCGTACAGATCCCTGTTCCGTAAACTTGATCCCATTGCCAATCAAGTTATACATAATCTGTTGTAAGCGCTTTTCATCCCCATCCACTAAGGGCAAATCGGGATCAATATCATTGTAAAGTTCAAGGGCTTTTTCCCCCACCAAAGGCTTACACAGGGTTAACACCACCTCAGCAATTTGTCTAAAATCAATGGGTTTACGATCTAACTCAATATCATTATTTTTCAGTTTCGAGAGGTCTAAAACATCCGTCACCAAATCCGCCAGACGTTGACCACTCGACACCACCATAGACAAATTCACCTGTTGCTGTTCACTCAGGGGCCCGGCGGCCCCCGCTAACATCGATTCGGCAATGCCAATCATGCCATTAAGGGGGGTGCGCAACTCGTGGGAGGTATTGGCTAAAAATTCGTCTTTGAGGCGATCTAACCGTTCAAGATCGGCATTTTTAGCTTCCAATTCCTGAGTAAAGCGAATCCGCTCGGTTTCCGCCTCCTTGCGTTGGGTAATATCTTTAAAGGCGGCGATCGCATAAATAATTTCCCCCTGCTCATCATAAATCGGAGTTGCCGACACCTCCAGAGGAATCCAACGATCCGCAATGCGCAACACCATATCATCCACCGTCGAACTTTCCCCCCCCAACGCCCGAATCATCGGCTGGCGTTCCTTGGGATACCGTTGTTCCTCCCCCGCTAAATAGACCTCATAATCCGACGAATCCCGCAAGCCAAACACCCCCGGTAAATCCTTCCCCAACAACGACAAAGCGTTAGCATTGGCATAATAAGGCTGGCCGCGAGCATCCACCACAAACACCCCCACCGGAACCGCCTCCAAAAACTGCGTCAGTCGTCGTTCACTTTCCTGTAAAGCTTGGGCCTGTTGGGCAAGGCGTTCCTGTTCCGCCGCCTTCTTAATTTGAGCAACCGCCTGTAGCGTCTTATTCGTCGTAATCTCCAAATCCTCAAAATTCAGAGGTTTAGTCAAAAAATCAAAAGCCCCCCGATTCATGGCCGTGCGAATACTCTCCATATCCCCATAGGCCGACAAAATCACCGTCTTAATCAAAGGATAACGCTCATTAATATGAGTCAGCAGGGTTAAGCCATCCATCTGGGGCATATTGATGTCCGTTAACACCATATCCACATCCGGTTCCCTCTCCAGTCGTGCCAAGGCTTCCACCCCATTCTGCGCAAAAATCAGCACCAACTCTTTCCGCCGAATTCTCCGCCGGAATTTTTGGCTCAAAAGGGCTTCTAAATCAGGTTCATCATCCACAACCAGAATCTTGGCGGGCATCATTCACGCTCTCACTTGCCTTTCCTTTAAGAATATATTGTCTATCCAACCCCTTGCACAGGAGTTCAGCACGTTTGCGCCCTCACCCGCTTACCATGTTGGATTTTTACGCAATAAGGCGATCGCATCCTCCGCCGCCAAAGGTTTCGCAAACAAATATCCCTGTCCATACTTACAGCGCAACTTGCGCAAAAGTTGTAAATGCTCCTGATGCTCAATCCCCTCTGCAATCACCTCAATCCCCAAACTATCAGCCATGCGGATAATCGCTCGGGTAATCTCCAAATTCTCCGGCTCCTGTTCCATTTTCATCACAAAGGAGCGATCAATTTTCAACGTATCAATGGGAAAACTCCGTAAACGACTCAAGGAAGAATACCCCGTGCCGAAATCATCAATACTTAACTGAATATCCATCGCCTTCAAATCTTGGAGGGTTTGCGCCACAATGGTTTCATTCTCCATGATCGTCGTTTCCGTAATCTCTAAACGCAACCGTTGAGGATTAACCCCCGTTGCCTTGAGAATCTTATCCACCTCCTTCGCTAATTGAGGCTGAGAAAATTGTCGCCCCGATAAATTCACACTAATAGTCAGGGCAGAATCCGGAAACTCTTCCCCCCAAACCTGAATTTGTTCACAAGCTTCTTGTAAAATCCACCATCCCATCGGCACAATTAACCCCGTTTCCTCCGCCAAGGGAATAAACGCCCCCGGACTCACCGGCCCGCGATGGGGATGTTTCCAGCGCATCAGTGCTTCAAAACCGCTTAAATGTCCCGTTTTTAAGTTCACAATGGGCTGATAATAAACCTGAAGTTCTTCCCGTTCCTTCGCCCGTCTTAAATCAATTTCGAGTTGCAAACGGGCTAAATTATCCGCCGACATCGTAACATCAAACATCTGTTGTCGGGCTTTACCTTGGATTTTGGCGTGATACATAGCCGTATGAGCATCGCGCAAAATATCCGAGGGCGCATCATACTGTCCATTGGGGAAGACAATCCCAATACTCGCGCTAGTATAGACTTCCTGTTGATTAATAATCACCGGAAGTTGTAACTTCATCTGTAAACGTTGGGCGACATTATTAGCATCTTGAGCCGTATTGACCGACTCTAATAAAATGGCAAATTCATCATCTCCTAATCGAGCAATGGTGTCATCGTAGCGCATCTGCTCTTGTAAACGGTTGGCGGTTTCTACTAATAGTTGATCCCCGCCCCAATGCCCTAAACTATCATTGACGACTTTAAAACGGTCTAAATCAATAAATAAAACGGCAAATTGAGACGAAGGATGGCGTTTTTGTCGGGCTAAAGCTTGGGATAAACGATCCATAAATAACGCCCGATTGGGTAAGCGAGTTAAGGAGTCGTGGAGTGCATCATATAAAAACTTTTCTTCCGCAATTTTGCGGTCAGTGATATTATGACAATTCACCACAATTCCCTCGACATCAGGATCTTGTAAAAGATTGGTAAAAACCACTTCAAAAATATTCCAAGTTTCAAAGCGGGTTTTTAAGCGTAATTCACTGATTAGTTCTTTCTCTCCGGGCTGTTCTTGCACTTTTTCCATCCGTTGAATGACCGAAGTAATCTCATCAGGATGGAGCAAAGAACCAAACGCTACGAGATTTTTAGGTTGCACAATATCTCCTAACACCCTCAACGCAGAAGGACTAGCATAGGTGATAGCCCCTTCAATATTGAGAATAATAATAATATCCGTGGAGTTTTCAATTAAAGCCCTAAAGCGCCGTTGATAGCGCATTTCACTTTCCCGTAAGGTTATTTTTTTGGTCAGGTCATCCCGTAACTTTTGGGCGGTTTCTTTATCTTGTAAAACCTGTTTAACCTGTTGAATATGTTTTAAGGTTTTGCGGGTGGTAATTTCTAAATCCTGTAAGTTGAGCGGTTTTGTTAAAAAATCAAAGGCCCCTAAATTCATCGCACTACGAATGGTTTCCAAATCCCCGTAGGCCGACATAATAACGGTGCTAGTGGTTTGGTTGGGCATTTCTGCGATTTTTTGTAACAGGGTCATGCCGTCCATTTGGGGCATATTAACATCCGTCAAAATCATATCAATTTCGGGATCTTGACGGATGTGATGCAAGGCCTCTAGACCGTTAAGGGCAAAAATAAATTGATAGTCTTTTTGACGGATGTTTTTGCGAAAAACCTGGCGAATGAGTGCCGGAAAATCTGGATCATCATCAACCACCAAAATCTTGGCTGGCATTGCCCCCCCTGAATCTTAGGATGAAAAATGTTTAAGAGGATAGACTAATAATTTTCTCTTTTAGGGCTGCGAAATCAATGGGTTTATTGAGGTAATCATCAGCCCCATATTGTTGGGCAAGTTGATAGTTTTTCTCGTCTCCGTAAGCTGTTACCATAAATACTTTTAAATCAGGAAAGTTGCCTTTAATGACTTTCAGTAGTTCAATCCCTGTCATCCCGGGCATATTAATATCTGACAGAATTAAAACCGGATCAGCCCCTTCTCGTTTTAAGTATTCTATGGCATCCTGGGCAGAGTGGACAAATTCAAATTCTACCTCTCCTTTTTTGATTTCTTTACGGAATTTCTGTCGAAAAAGAATTTTAATATCTTCTTCGTCATCAACTACCATAATTTTCAGCATCATTTTAGACTTGGGGGTAAAACAGGGTTGATGGGAAATCTAATGAGTGGGCAGGGTGATCACAAATTCAGTGTACTCGTTTATTTCACTGTTGATCTCAATTCTTCCCTTGTGTTCTTCCACGATAATATCATAGCTAATGGCTAACCCTAATCCTGTCCCAATGCCGACGGGTTTGGTGGTGAAGAAGGGTTGAAAGACTTGCTGGCGGATTTCGGGGGGGATGCCTATCCCATTGTCCCGGATGCGAATTTCTAGGGCTTGGTCGAAGGCTTGGGTTTTGACCCAGAGGATGGGGGAAAAGTCTTCACCGAGGCGTTTTTTCTGTTCGTGGGCGGCGTAACAGGCGTTATTGAGCAGGTTCAGGAAAACGCGACTCAGGTTATGGGGGACAACAAAGATCGGTTGTGCTTCGGGGTCGTATTGTTCATTGAGGGTGATGTTAAAGGTGGAATCGTTGGCGCGCATTCCGTGGTAGGCGAGGTTAACGTATTCTTGGAGCAGGGCGTTAATGTCGGTGAGTTTCCGTTCTCCGGGTTTGCCTCCGGACTGTTGCAACATTCCTTTAACGATGCTGTCGGCGCGTTTGCCGTGATGGTTAATTTTTTGGACGTTTTGTTGCAGGTCGCTGAGGATTTCTTCAAGGTAGTCCCAGGTTTCGCTGTCGATTTTATCTTGAAAGGTTTCGAGTTCTTCTAGGAGTTCTTGGGTGAGGTCTACGGAGAGTTCGGCGAAGTTGTTGACGAAGTTGAGGGGGTTTTTAACTTCGTGGGCAATGCCTGCGGTGAGGGCACCGAGGGAGGCGAGTTTTTCCTGGGCAATGACTCGCTCCTGCATGAGTTTCAGTTCAGTCTGAGTCTTTTGGAGGGTGCGGGTGAGGTGGGTGCGTTGGAGGGCGATCGCAAAATGATAACTGATTAGGTGCAGTTGGGTTAGGCGATCGCCTGTAAAGTGTCCCGAGGGCTGATCATGGGTAAAGAGTAACCATCCAAGTTGTTCGTCTCCTTGTTGCAAGGGGAAACGACAGAGGGCGTTAATTCCCTGATGAGGAATGTAGGGATCTCGGCCATAATCGGGATGATCTTCCAGGTTTTCTAAAATGCTCACTTTCGGATCCCAGAGCAAGTTCTGCACGATGGGGGAGTTGAGAACCGAGGGGGATTCTTCGGAGTGAGAGGGGATTTGTAAAACAGGTTTACCCGATGTGGAGAAGTGGGCGATCGCCCCCACCCGCCAACCTTTGGCTTCTGATAATAATAAAAACACGGATTTCACGTCGCTATAGGCCATTAACGGCAGCATGACCTCTGAGGAGATTAACCGATCTAGGGTGGTGGCTTGGGCTAGTTGGATGAGGAGATGATCAAGGAGAGAAACCGGTGAGGCAATGGTCAGGGGATTAGGCATTTTCTGCTGTTTGCAGTCGAGAGGGGATAGGGAAACTTCAGTAGTTTGGTGTAAGGCTGTGTCGGAAGAAAGATGAAACATTAGGGGGGTTGCCTCCTCAAGGGGATGGGGATGTCCAGTGATTAACAATTCGGCGGGATGAACTGACTCCATCGACGGATAGCACCAAGGAAGAAAACTTAAGGGATAAAACTTAAAGTTTTCTTATCCTCAGTTTAGCCGCTAATTCAAAGGGGTGGTTATTTGAGCTACCCCGTAACCGGAGAAAATTCCGTAAGCTTTACAGGACTTTATCTAATTTTCATTTTATCGGCTTCAAGACCGAACTTTTTTTGAAGATTCTGTTTAGTTTTCTTCCATTGTGTCAGCAAATTATTAAGACTTTGTGACAGGTTAAGGGAACGGGGAACGGGGAATAGGGAGTCGGGAGTCGGGAGTCGGTGTAGGGGCGCAATGCTTGCGCCCTAGGAAATCGGGAGTCGGGAGTCGATTAGTATTCCCCATTACCTATTCCCCAACCTTAACAAGTTAAGCTTGTGTGCATTTTGTCAAGTCCCAGATATAGCGTCCAATAAATTAGACGACACTATTTATAGGGTCTTCAATTTTGGACACAACCGGATTTTCCCTCCCCCTGTTCCCTGTTCCCTGTTCCCCGTTCCCTAAAATAAAAGAGTTTTGGCTATTCACTAGCCACTATTCCCCTGCTCCCCTGCTCCCCCGCTCCCCCGCTCCCCTGCTCCCCCGCTCCCCCGCTCCCCTGCTCCCCTGCCCCCCTGCTCCCCCTGCTCCCGACACCCGATTCACTATTCACCGTTCCCCGCAAAATGTCTGTATATCCCTTAAAATAACTTCAAACAAATTTACATAACCTGAGAAGGGTTGTCCCAAACGATGGGCGGGGAATGCCGGAACATCGCTAAGACAGCCGCCTAAAGATGTACCGATCTTGTCGAACTCATGACTCAACTATCTAATTTTACCGCCCCAATCTCACGACGCACTGCAATAAAAATTATGGGACTGGGGGCTGTTGGTGCAGGGATTGGCTATTCTCGTGTGACGAAACCGCAACCTACAGTTCATCAACCGGACACTCTGGATTTACCCGCACACTTGGACCGGGAGAAAACGGTGTGCGTGGTGGGAGGGGGTTTAGCGGGGTTGGCCTGTGCCTATGAACTCAGCCAACGAGGGTTTAAGGTGAAATTACTGGAAAAATCGCCCAATTTTGGGGGAAAGATTGCCAGTTGGAGGATTCAAGTGGGAGGGGATACCTTCCGCATGGAACACGGCTTTCACGGCTTTTTCCCCCAATACTACAATCTCAAGAGTATTGTGGCGGAGTTGGCGATTGAGGAGAATTTTAAATCGTTAGAGTTTTATTCGTTGGTCTTTCGGGGGGGGAATTATCAACCGGAGGTGTTTCGCCCCAGTCACTCGGCCTTTCCTTGGAATATTGTAGATTTAGCGATCGCCTCTCCCAATCGGTTCAACTGGGGAATTAACCTAACCGACTGGCACCATTTACAGGTTTTCCGCGCTATTACAGGCTTTCAAATCCCCCGCACCTTTGACCAATACGATCATAAAACCGTGGCGGAATGGGTAGCGGAAGGCTTCCCTCAAGGGTTATATGATCTCTATTTCCTCCCCTTTGCCAAGTCCAGTTTAAACGCCCCCGATGTGTTGAGTGCGGGGGAATTATTGCAGTTTTTCCACTTCTATTTCTTCGGCAATCCCGAAGGATTAGCCTTTAACGGCACAAGGGATGATATGGGAACCAGCTTAGTAGAACCGATTATTGCCGCCATTGAACGCAATGGGGGGGAAATGGTGTCGGAGGCCAATGTGTCCCAAATTCACTGTAATGGGGGCAAAATTAGCCAACTGACCTATCAAAAGGGGTCATCATTCTATGGGGATGTTCCCTTTTGGGTGGCGAAAAACCCCCAATTGAGTGACGAGAAAACGGTCTATTATGGAGCAGGCGATCGCGTTTTTCGCGCCCAAACCCCAGAAACTGCCCTCTCCCTGACTTGTACCCATCAAGGTTGTACAGTACAACCCCAAGCCGATGGCGGTTTTCGTTGTCCCTGTCATGGGGCGCGCTATGATCAGGAGGGACGAGTCATCCAAGGCCCCGCCCAGCGTGATTTAGCCCGTTTCCGCATTGCCGAGACGACGGAGGAAGGCGCTCAACTCATCGCCCAAAATCCCCCCACTCCAGAGGAACAGGAAATGGTAGAGGCGGATTATTATGTGATTGCGGCCGATGTTCCGGGGACTCGCCATTTAGTGGGGTTAATGACGGGGGAGGTGGATGAGCAATTTCGGCAAGCGGTGCAGAATTTAGCGGTGTCGGATCCCTTTGCTGTAGGGCGTTTTTGGTTAGATCGGGATTTCCCTTGGGAACATAGTAATTTTGCCTCTCTTTCGGGGTATGCCTTAACGGATAGTATTACCCTTTACCATCGCATTCAACGGCAGTTTATGGAGTGGTCCGAACGAACAGGCTGTAGTGTGGTGGAATTACACGCTTATTGTTATAAAGAGCAGGAATTCCCCACCCAAGAGGCTTTACTGACAACCTTTGAACAGGAATTGCGGGAAATTGTGCCGGAGTTAAAAGAGGCGAAAATCCTGCACAAGGAGTTAGTGAATCAGAAAAACTTTTCCGGTTATCCCCCGGAAAGTTATGCCACTCGTCCTGAAACCATCACCCCTATTTCTAACTTGGTGTTGGCGGGGGATTGGATCAAAATGCCCTTTCCCTGTGGCTTAATGGAACGGGCGGTAAGTAGTGGACTGTTGGCCGCTAACGGGATTTTACATCAGGAGGGGTTAAAACGGCGATCGCTCCTCTCGGTCAATCCCAGTGGAATGTTTCGGATTTAGGGAGTCGGGGAATAGGGAATAGGGAATAAGTCTGAATTCCTCGTCTCTTCCTCTCCCCTGCCCCCCTGTTCCCCGTTCCCTAGTCGAGATCGTGCTAGGATCAACCCTAGAGACTGTCCTCGATTTTTTTAGAGAATCCCAATGGCAACCGCAGCACCGAAAAAAAAAGCCACTTCTACCCAATACGAGGCCGTGATTGGCTTAGAAACCCACTGTCAACTGAACACCGAGACGAAAATTTTCAGTCCCGTTTCTACAGCCTTCGGTACTCCCCCTAATACCAACATTTCCGCCATTTGTTTAGGCTACCCCGGCGTTTTGCCTGTTTTAAACGAGAAAGTGCTGGAATATGCCGTTAAAGCCGGAATCGCCTTAAACTGCCAAATTGCCCCCTATAGTAAATTTGACCGCAAACAGTATTTTTATCCCGATTTGCCCAAAAATTACCAAATTTCCCAGTATGATCTACCCATTGCTGAACATGGCTGGCTAGAAATTGAAGTAGTCGAAAAACCGGGGGATGAACCAATACGGAAGAAAATCGGCATCACTCGATTACACATGGAAGAAGACGCGGGGAAATTAGTTCATGCGGGAAGCGATCGCCTTGCCGGATCCACCCACTCCCTAGTAGACTTTAACCGTGCTGGGGTTCCCCTCTTAGAAATTGTCTCAGAACCCGACATCCGCACCGGGGCGGAAGCCGCCGAGTATGGCCAAGAATTACGCCGCATCATGCGTTATTTAGGCATCAGTGACGGCAATATGCAGGAGGGTTCCTTACGTTGTGATGTGAACATTTCTATTCGTCCTATAGGTCAAAAAGAGTTCGGCACGAAGGTAGAAATTAAAAATATGAACTCTTTTAGTGCCATTCAAAAAGCCATTGACTACGAAATTGAACGGCAAATTAAATGTTTAGAAACCGGGGAAAAAATTGTCCAAGAAACTCGTCTCTGGGAGGAGGGGAGTCAAAAAACGGTTAGTATGCGCAGTAAGGAAGGTTCTAGCGATTATCGCTACTTCCCGGAACCGGACTTACCCCCCATTGAAGTGTCTGTTGAACAGATGAATCAATGGAAGGGAGAGTTACCCGAATTACCCGCCCAAAAACGCCATCGTTATGAGGAGGAGTTAGAACTTTCGGCCTATGATGCACGAGTTTTGACGGACGATCGGGAGATTGCGGAGTATTTTGAGAGTGCAATTGCCCAAAATGCTAACCCCAAACAAGTAGCAAACTGGTTAATGGGGGACATTGCCGCCTACCTGAACAGTGAGAAGTTATCCATTGGGGAAATTGCCTTAAAGCCGTCTATTTTAGCGGAATTGGTGAACTTAATTGATCAGGGAACGATTAGCGGCAAAATTGCTAAAGAAATCTTGCCGGAATTACTCACCACCCCGATTGATTCTCTCCAGAAGTTTGTGGAAAGTAAGGGCATGATCCAAATTTCCGACACGGGGGAACTGGAGAAAATTATTGATAAAATCTTGTCAGAAAATGCCGACAAGGTGGAACAATTCCGCAACGGAAAAACCAAGTTACAGGGCTTTTTTGTGGGGCAAATAATGAAGGAAACCAGCGGCAGGGCTGACCCAAAATTAACTAATCAATTGTTAGGTAAAAAATTGAAAGGTTAATTAGGGTCTGCTGAATACCTCTGCTTGCGGGGGGAGGCAATTTACCTAGGGCTTGCTCATGCACCCTGCAAAGGTTCAGAAACTTTTTCTAGAATTTGTAACACTTCCCGCTCAAAGGCAACTTGAGCGCGGTTGGTTTTGGCTCCTAAATAAAAGCGATCGCCTTTTTGCAACGCCCAAACCTGAGAATGGGACCAATAACTCATCACCACACCCACCATTAATAAGCCAAATCCAGCATAAACAATGGGAACGCCGGGATCTGCTTTAATTTGTAACCCCGTAGAGCCAATTAACTCTACCACCTTTAAAGTAATCCCATTGGGTAACTCAATCCCCTGTCCTGTCCGCACAGCCCCCATCAGTTGCCCCTGACGATCATAGGTTAAGAGGATTCCTTGTAAATCTCGCGCTAACAAGGAAACCCCTTCACTTAAATCCGGTTTCGTGGGAACCCATGTTCCCCAAAAGCGCCCTTGTAACGCGGGCAGGGGAGCCATCGGCAAGCGAAACACGGGACTATTATTTAATTGCACTTTCACCCCAGAAATGCCCCAATCGGTTTGATAAAAGGTTACACCGTCATAACGGAGGGGGGTGTTCACGGCAATGGTTTGATGTTTCAGTTCTGCCCCCTGTTCATCCACTACGGAGAGATCAGAATAAAACTGGTCAATGTTGCCGTCTGGGGTGTAGTCAATCCAAAAACGATTCACCTTTACGCCCCAATCTTGGGGGATTTGCCCCCCTGCCCAGGGGCCTGCATCAATAATGTTCTGGACGCGGAAGGTTTCCCCACTGGGAACGATTTCTTGGGCAAAAAACCCTGTCATGGCCCCCCAAATACCCCCCGCAAGGACGATGAGGATTCCGGCATGGACGACGATGGGGCCGATGCGTCCGATGATGCCTTTGCGGGCATAGAGTGCGTCTCCTTGGTGAAAAACTTTGTAGTTGTATTGTTCGAGGAGGGGAATTAGGGAGTTGAGGGAGCCTCTGTCCAGTTCGGCACTAAGAGCGAGTTTTTCAAATTGTGCCGCTTGGGTGCGAAATTTCCACGTTCTGGCCGCTTTGAGGGTGGGAAGTTGACGGGTGAAGGTGCAAGCGGTCAAACTGCTGCCAAAGAAGACGAGGAGGGAGAGGAACCAAGGGGTACGGTAAACGTGGTCAAGTCCTAGGAGGAGGAGGACTTTCCAGGTGAGGAAGCCAAAGAGGGCGGGATCTTCGGGGTAGTTGCTTTGATAGTAGGATAGGCTTTGACCCTGTTCAATGACGGTGCCGCTAATGCTGAACAGGGCGATGAGTAGGAGGAGGATAATGGCCAGACGTAAATCTGCGATCGCCTTTAAACTACTACGCCAAGCTTTTTTAACCGGAGAGGGGAGTGTGGAAGAAGTCATATTACGCTAAACCCAAGGGCAGACGAGAGAGCAGGGAAAAGACCCCAAACCCTATTAATAATGCACCACTGACGGGATTAATCCAACCCGACCAGCGACGGAGTTCTAGGAGTTTTTTTAAGGAAGCGGTGAAGCTACCCGCTAACACTAAGGGGGCAACATAACCCACTGCATAGGCTAATAGGAGACTCGCCCCCAGGACTAAATCTTGAGACTGACTGACCCAAAACAGTAAACTGGCGAGGACGGGGGTGCTACAAGGGGAAGCCACTAAACCAAAAGTTAACCCCAAGAGGTAGGAACGGAATCCGTGGGGTAATTCTGGGGAAATCCAATCGGTGCCGCCCCAGTTGGGGAACCGAAGGGGGACTAATTCGAGGAGGTTTAAGCCCATGAGAATGGCAACGCAACTCACAAGGATGGGTAAACCTACGCCAATTTGACCATAAACCCGACCGAGGGAGGCGGCGAGAATGCCCAGTCCGGCTAGGGTTGTGGCCAGTCCAAGGGCAAACCAGATCGATTGTGCGATCGCCTTTCCCCGTCCTTCTGCTTCATACCCGCCAATATACCCCATCGTAATGGGCAACATAGACAACATACAGGGGGTCAAACTGGTGAGCAATCCCGCCAGCAAAATCACCCCCAAACTCAACCAAGTCAGATGACTCAGTTGTTGCAAGACTAATTGATCCGCAAATTGGGACAAGTTATAGAGTTGGGTGTGCAGAGTATCTAGCATAAATTATCAATCATCAATTATCAAATCTCAGGCGCTGGAACGTCCATCCTTGATCCTAGCGCGTTCCGCCGCTCAGAACAGCGACTCAACACTCTTCAGCCAACATACTCAAGCCAGAGTAATCTTCTTGGAATCCTAGAGGGAATTCATGAATTCCCCCTACCATAACTTAATTTAGGGCTTGCTTCCCTCAATATATAAGAAAAATTTATGTTAAAGACCCCATCCCCTTGTGGGTGGGGCTGTTGACAAAAAATGAGCCTGTAAGTTGCCGTTTCTGTAAATTTTTGTTAACTTTAGTTACAGAACTCTTTACATTGAACCACGAGAGGCTGACATGGAAAATCAAGAACGCAACTCCTTTAAATTCGGCTTTACCGAAGGTGCAGAGAACTGGAACGGTCGTTTAGCCATGATTGGCTTTGCTGCCGCCCTAATCATTGAATTGGTCAGTGGGAAAGGTCTGCTGCACTTCTGGGGCTTAATGTAATTTCCCACTAACCTCTGTCAATCTCAGAAAAAATCAATCTCGGAATAATCTCCTAACAAACACTGGATCGGGTTGCTACCCTCGTCCAGTTTTTTGTTTGGGTTAGGCAAATCCTAGAGGGATGAATTTCCGAAAATATTATTCATGATAGTCCGTTTGGGGATGACCACAAACCTTACAATAAGATAAATATTTGTAAGTTAAATGTAAACAATTGGGGCATTCCACATATTGATAATAACCACAATGGGGACAGTGGGACTCATCCCCGCGTAGTTTCTTCCCGCAATTCATACATTTGCCCTTTTGTACTCGGTTGGTTACTTGCAATTTACGGTTAAATACCACCTTTTGGAAAAATTTGATAATGCCAAAACCGACTAACGGCACAATCAAAATATAGACATAACTGATCAGGAACAGTAACCCCCCTAACAATCGGGTCAAAACTCGTACTAAAACATCAAAAATGATCCCAAATTGGAGAACCTCGAAGATTTTAAGAATGAGAGGAATACAGAAGATGATCAGCAAATGCCAACTCATCAATGCCACCAGACCGTAATTTTTCCGTTGGGCGAAATTATGCACCCACAGGGCGAGAACAATCAGAGGTAACAAAAAGGCTGCTTGTAACGCAAATTGAAGGCTAGGATACCAATAAGCCGCGTGCTTATAGTCTTTTTGTAACTGATTAAAGGTCGTGTCGTCATTTAAAAGAGCGAGGAATTCAACACTTGCAGGTTGTGCGAGTAACTCTTCTTGTATTGTAGAAATCTCTCCCTTAATACTGGCAATTTGGCGGTTGTTTTCCTCTAGATTTTGTTTGGCTTGTGCCGCTTCAACGGTATTAATGGAAAGATCCCGAGGTTGCCCAGCAATTTGTTCTAACAGGGTAGAATCATATTGACTGCGAATCCGTTGATTTTTGTATTCTAGGTCATTAATATTCGTCTGTTTTTCCGTGATGACCCGAATCACTTGTTGATTAGCTGGGGTATTAATTCTGTCTTGAATTTTACGATAATTCAAACAAACTTCCGAGACAGAACCTAATCGTTTTAATTCGTTAGGATAGGGATTTGATAAACCATACTCATCAACCTGAATTGAGGAGCGAATCGTCTCGAAATCTTTATTCTCAGGGGTTTCTGTGCGGTAGGCATCCCAAGCATAATAACAGGGATATTGTTCCCCGGCGCTCAAGTGCCATTGTCCAATATCACTTAGTCCCCAGAAGACATTGCCTAAAATAAACAAATCAATGGCAATAACGATAATTAAACTGACTTTATTAATTGGTTCGTTATTGATGGTGCTAGATTTGTTAAAAAATCGACTGAACCAACGGGTTAATTTTGTAAACATATCGGGTTTAGAGGGTTGTTACAAGTCGGATAGAAGGTGAACACATCCCAATCCATCGCACCGTTCCAGTGCTTGACTGGACTTTGCAATGCAATAGAAAAAAGCCGGTTATCTATAGGTTGGGTGTAGGGAAACGCGCCACTCAACCAACCACCGCTAAACTGTGGTCAACATGACCCTATTTCCTAGTCAAAGCGGATGATTGAGTGCGATCGCATGATTAGGTTGAGCTAGTCAAAGCAATCCTATTTCAGTTGTCATATTTTTGGCACTTTAACCCCCATCCTAGAGGGAATTCAGGAATCCCCCCGACTAGAACTAGGGTTTGCTAAATATCCCTCTAAGCACTGTTACTAGGACTTTCGATTGGGAGCGAGAAAGTGCAAGGTTTTAGGGATAAAGAATCAAAAAGGCTAGCCTTTTTCCGACTCCCCCCGGTTCCCTGTTCCCTAGCCCCACGAGTAGAGTTATTCAGCACGCCCGAACTAATTTAGGATTGCTAGAGAGAGGATAAACTCAGGACAAGGGAATCGATAAAACTCAACTCTAGACGTTATCGATGATTAAACTCTAACACTGTATTTTCGGGGATGGTGGGATATTGAGACAGTTTTTTAAGTGGCTGGATTCTATGGAAGTTGAGGAAAGGGGAATCCGTTAAGCTTGCTCCTTCCTTCTATCCTGTCTCCCCACCTGCGAGAGCGCAAAGTGGGGGAGTATGTCGCTATTTTGGTTCAAATCCGTTCAGCAAAACGCAATTTAGCAGAACGAGAACGGCGATTTTGCGCCTGTTCTTCCGCTTGTGCCATGATGGGCTTTTTGGTGAGAACCTTTAACTGTTCATTGTTGCGGAAACTGTGCTTAATTAAACGATCTTCGAGACTGTGGAAGCTAATTATGCCGATTCTGCCCCCTGTTTTGAGCCAAGTGGGGGCTTGAGTCAAAAACTGTTCTAGGGCTTCTAATTCGCCGTTAACGGCAATGCGGAGGGCTTGAAAAACGCGAGTGGCGGGGTGGATGCGCCCATAACGATATTTGGGGGGAACCACGCTGGCGATGAGATCTGCTAATTCAGTCGTGGTTTGTAGGGGGCGTTTTTCCACAATGCGCCGAGCAATGCGACGGGATAAACGTTCCTCTCCGTAGTGATAGAAGATGTTCGCCAGTTCAGATTCAGCCCAATGATTAATAATATCGGCAGCCGTGAGGGATTGACGGCAATCCATGCGCATATCGAGGGGGGCGCTCTGTTGGAAACTAAATCCTCGTTGGGGGTGGTCAAATTGGGGGGAACTTACGCCTAAATCAGCGATAATCCCATCAAATGGGGTGTTGAGGGGGCGATATTCCGCAAAGTTGCCCTGCCAGAATTGAACCGTGTTAGGGAGGTGGGTTTGACAATGTGCGATCGCCTCCCCATCCCGATCCAGGGCCATCACCCGCACATCAGGCGCACTCGCTAAAATTAAAGCCGTATGACCTCCCCCCCCCACAGTAGCATCTAGATAATATCCCCCCGCCTTAACGTCTAAGCCAGTGATTAACTCTTGACTCAACACAGGAATATGGACAAACGAGGGAGAGGAACTAGACATGATCGAGGTAACAGGTAACTGTCCCCATTATCCGTCAAGGTTGCCCCTTGCGCTTCCATAGTGGCTAATTTGGTGGGTTGATATTCTTGGACTTGTTCCCCGCTTAAGTGACCTACATAGATTTGTAGAGGAGCAACAACCCCCACTTCGAGGTGGGGGAATGCGTCGCTAATTTTGTTCAACACTGGCACAATTTCTCTTGTTTTTGATCAGCTTAAGACCATCACCAGAAATATGGCGCGGGAATGCTCTCAAACTAGCTGATCGGCTTAGAGAGAGTATTCACACTACAGGTAACTCAATCACAAACTCACTCCCTACCCCCGGAGTTGAAGAAAAATGTAAATGACCTTGGTGATTTTGGGTCACAATTTGATAACTAATCGCCAATCCCATTCCCGTTCCTTTGCCTACAGGTTTGGTGCTAAAAAAGGGATTAAACATTTTTTGTTGAACCTCTAAAGGAATACCCATTCCATTATCTTCAATAGAAATAGATACCCAATCTGGGGCGAATTGCTGGGTTGTAATCGTAATATGACCCACATAATTTTCTCCATTTAAACTGTTTTTTTGCCGCTCCTCAATAGAATCTAAAGCATTGACTAATAAATTCATAAAAACTTGATTTAATAAGCCACTATAACAAGTGATATTAGGCAAAATGCCATAGCTTCTAGTGACTTCAATATAGTGAAAATGTCCCTGATGATGAAGGCGATTCTGCACAATTGTTAAGGTGCTGTCGAGATTATCATGTAAATTAACCGTCTTATATTCTGCTTCATCCACTCGGGAGAAGGTGCGCAGAGATTTTACGATATCCCGAATGCGTAACGCCCCATTTTTCATAGATTCAATGGTTTTTGGGAAATCATTCATCACAAAATCAAGTTGAATCTCTTCTATGAACTCTTCAATCTGGGGATGGGGGTCAGGATAAATGGATTGATAGAGTTGGATTAACTCAAATAAATCCTGAATATAGTCAGAGGTGTGGGTTAAGTTACCGTAAATAAAGTTAACTGGATTATTAATTTCATGGGCAACTCCGGCCACTAATTGCCCCAAACTGGACATTTTTTCGGCTTGAATCAGTTGGATTTGGGTTTGTTGCAGGTCGTGATAGGCTTTTTCCAGTGCTTGGGTTTTGGTTTGAGATTCTTGGTAAAGTTGGGCTTGGTAGATGGCGATCGCAACTTGATTCCCAATGCTCTCCAACAGTTTAATTTCATCCTCCTGCCAAGGACAATCATTCTTAATCCGCCCGATTTCAAAAGCACCTTGACGGTTGCCCATGTGTACAGGTAAAGCGAAATATAGGGCAATTCCCGCATCCTCACAAAAAGTCCTGAGTGTCTCATCCTCTGACTGACTAATATCAGCATAGTACAGTTCTTTATTTAACAACTGCCCATAGAGTTGAGGAAAATCACTCATTTTATACATTCCTAGCCAACTGGCGAGTTCTGGGTGTTTTTGTTCCTGCACAATTTCCCAACAGGGCGGATCTAAATCATGGCGATACCAGCCAAAAACGCAAATATCGACATTTAATTCTACAAAAATGGCATTCACCGCATTGTGTAAAATGGTATCGAGATCCAAAGAATTGCGGATTTCTGTGCTGATTTGGTTTAACAGTTGGGTACGACTGAGTAAAGCTTGAAGTTGATGTTCTGCCTCCTTGCGTTCGCTAATATCCCGAATCATGCAAAATACCTCATCCTCGCCACAGACGACTAAACGGGCTTCATAACTGCGGATTCCTCCGGGGGTGGGGAGTTCATATTCAAATTCTTGGATTTGTTGGGTATCCAAAGCCCGATCAATGGCTTCCCCGGTTTGTTGAGCAACGGGAGGGGGTAGAATGTCATCAATTCTTTTACCCAGAAATGCCTCGGGCGGCATGAGGGAGGCGACTTGGGCTGAGGGTTTAAAATCTAAAAAGATTCTTTGGCGATCGCACCGAATCATCATATCAGGAATCGCTTCAAGGAGGGCGCGAGTTTGGGCTTCACTCTCCCGTAACGCGCTTTCTGTCTCCTTCGTGGGGGTAATATCCCGAATATAGCCAAACCAAGTAATCGTCCCATCCCTTTCCCGTTGGGGTGTGGCATGACCCACCACCCACAGGATTCTACCATCGGGGTGACAGATGCGATATTCACAATGCCACTCCCTTAAGGTTTCCGCCGATTCTTGAATAGAACGGGTAACTTGAACAACATCATCGGGGTGTAGTAATTGCAAAAGGGGAGTCGCATCTTCCTCCACCACTTCAGGAGTCACCCCATAAATATCCCATATCCCCTCACTGGCAAAGGGAAAAGCTAAACGACCATCGGGATATTGATCAAACTGATAAATCACCCCCGGAATATGACGGGCAATTTTTCGCAAGAGATCCCCTGAATTATCCCGAGGGGTGAACTCTCGCAAGGTCAAGAGATGAACTTGAGGCAAAAAATGAGCCGTGGCGGTATATTCCACCGCTTTCTGTTCTCCCCGACTGTTCACCAGTTGGAATTTTCCCGACGCTTGACCTGTACTTAAGAAGTCCTGCCAAGCTTGGGCAAAGTTAAACTCGGGAGGGATAAAATCTGCCAGTTGGTGAGTCGTTAAATAATCTTCCGTTAATCCCAATAATTGACAAGCGGCCGGGTTTGCAGCCAAAGTAAAACCCTGATCATCAATGATCAATAAGCCCTCACTAATGGTTTTAAATAGGGCTTGAAAGCTGGGATTATTGCGCTCAAAACCAGCTAAGTGGGCGGAAAATAAAGGATCTTGGGTCTGACTGTCCACATCAGAGGGACTGTGAGGACTGTCAGCCGGGAAACCTACTTGACGGGGGAATAACATTATTTTATTTTTCTTTTAATCAGAGGATTTTTATGATGATTGAAATTGTTATAGCGTTAATAAACGAGTTTTGCCTCTCATTAAGACTCGCTAGATATCCGAATGATAGGTTAGGTTCTGGGATAGTGGAAACGGAAATTAATAAAATAGTAATTATTGCTTAATCGGTAAGGAAGGGTCATCCTTACCGCATTGTGTTCTAAATCAAGCGAGAAATAAATGATAAGCGGGATTATCATTTTCATCCCAGTAGCGATAACCTAATGTTTCTAAAAAAGCCCGCCATTGAGTCATTTCATGGGGAGGAACTTGCATCCCGACTAAAATCCGTCCATAGTCTGACCCATTATTCCGATAGTGAAATAAGCTAATATTCCAATCGGGACTCATCGACGCAACAAACTTCATTAAAGCACCGGGTCTTTCCGGAAACTCGAAACGATACAATAACTCATGATGAGCTAAAGGAGATTTTCCTCCAACCATGTGGCGGAGATGGAGCTTGGTCAATTCATCATCCGTTAAATCTAGGGTTTTTAAGCCAAAGGACTCAAAAGATTCGACTAATTTAGCGGCATCGGCGCGATTTTCTACCTGTACCCCGACAAAAATATGGGCTTCGGTTTGGTCAGCGATGCGATAATTAAACTCGGTTAAATTGCGCTTGCCTAAACAATCACAAAATTGTCGCAAACTGCCCGGTTTTTCGGGAATCGTGACGGCAAAAATGGCCTCTCGTTGTTCCCCTAATTCCGCTCGTTCCGCCACAAAACGGAGACGGTCAAAATTCATATTGGCCCCGCAAGCAATAGCAATTAGAGTCTGGTGTTCAATTCCCGTCTGTTCGACATAGGCTTTGGCTCCGGCGATCGCCAAGGCCCCGGCGGGTTCTACAATAGATCGGGTATCCTCGAACATATCCTTAATCGCTGCGCAAGTGTCATCGGTTCCCACGCGCACAATATCATCTACATATTGCTGGCACAGACGAAAGGTTTCGGCCCCCACCTGCCGCACGGCCACCCCATCGGCAAATAAGCCCACTTGGGGCAAACGCACCCGTTCCCCTGCCTTCAGGGATTGATACATGGCATCGGAATCTAAGGGCTCCACCCCGATAATCTTAATTTCGGGTCGCAAGCGTTTCACATAGGCCGCCACCCCAGAAATTAACCCCCCGCCCCCAATGGCCACAAAAATGGCATGAATGGGCTTTTGATATTGCCGTAAAATCTCCATGCCGATGGTACCCTGTCCGGCAATTACATCTGGGTCATCAAAGGGATGAACAAAGGTTAAGCCCTTTTCTGTGGCCAATTGACAGGCGTAGGTGTAAGCATCATCATAGGTTTCGCCGTGGAGAATAACCGCACCCCCTCGCGCTTGTACGGCGTTGATTTTGACTTGGGGGGTGGTCACAGGCATGACAATATAAGCCCTTGTTCCCAAACGATGAGCGCCTAAAGCCACCCCTTGGGCATGATTTCCGGCTGAAGCGGCAATCACCCCCTGAGCGAGCAAATCGGGGGGGAGTTGAGCCATTTTGTTATAAGCTCCCCGTAATTTGAAGGAGAAAACCGACTGCATATCTTCTCGTTTTAAAAAGAGTTGATTCTGCAAGCGGCGTGATAAATTAGGAGCGAGTTCGAGGGGGGTTTCTTGAGCAACATCGTAAACCCGAGCATTCAGGATGCGTTCAAGATAGTCAGAGGGCATGGATTTACTGTGTGAGTAGAAGTTAAGCGCAGTGTATTATTGTACCAAACAAGGGGGGCGAGTTTTCCGAGAGTAACTTCACGGTAGCTTTACAGGAATTCCCCCTAGAATTAGGTTTTGGTAAAGATCCGCCGTTTGGCCTATACATCCGGATAGAGATTTGGGAGACTGTAAGCAGGGAAAACAAGGCAAGATATAAAGCTTTTGGGATTTAAGAACTCGTGATTCGATTTGGTTTGAACCAGAAGAGTTCGTCGATTTCTGAGCTTATTGACTTGACCGAAGTTGGTTGGTGCAAAAACCCAGTAAAAAGGCTGGGTTTTTTTCTGTTGTTTTTTGGGCAGGGTTTATCCATCATTGCCCGAAAAGCAGTATGATCAGGGACTCAGAACCTTTTGAATTTGCTGTTCCATGACTTCACAACTGCGCGTATACGTCCCCGAACATCCCCTTATTAAACACTGGCTGGGGGTTGCCCGCGATCGCAATACTCCCTCTGTTCTCTTCAAAAGTGCGATGACGGAATTGGGGCGTTGGTTAACCTATGAGGCCAGTCGGAACTGGCTGCCTACGGAGGATATTGTCTTAGAAACCCCCCTCGCCCCCTGTGAAGCAACGTTAATCAATCCGGAACCCCCCATGGCGATTGTGCCGATTTTACGGGCAGGTTTGGCCTTGTTGGATGGCGCACAAACCCTGCTCCCCCTCGCTTCGACCTATCATCTGGGCTTAGTGCGCAATGAGGAAACGTTAGAGGCCACTTGTTACTTGAATAAATTGCCGGAAACCATTGACTCCAACACCCGGATTTTAATTTTAGATCCCATGTTGGCCACAGGAGGCTCTATGATTGCGGCCTTAGAAGCGTTAATTGAACGGGGGGCCAATCCGGAACTGTTTAGAATTATCTCGGTGGTGGCCGCTCATCCCGCGCTGCAAAAAATCAACCAGTATAATCCCAATTTAATTATTTACACGGCCATGATTGACCCAGATTTGAATGACCAGGGTTATATTGTACCGGGTTTAGGAGATGCAGGCGATCGCGCTTTTGGCACCCTCTAACCGTTGTGAGAGAGGATAGAATAGAAAAGGGGTATTGAGGATCATTCAATTATGAGTCAACGAGACGGATTTACAGGTGGTTTTTTAACAGGTGTGATTCTGGGCGGTATTGTGGGCGGCATTGTAGGCGCACTGGCGGCATCTCGACGTTCTGGGGATTCTGATGCCAGTGAGTCCCCCTCCCGCAATGGTTCCTCTGGGGAAGGCTCAGAACTCTCTGAGGCAGGTATGGAACACGCTCGCCGCAGCCTAGAACATAAAATTGCTCAGTTAAATTTAGCCATTGATGATGTGCGAGAACAGTTAAGTTCGGTGAATGGCAGTTATGGGGAGTTGAGCCACGAGGAAACGCCGGATTGAGATAAGGTGGCTCTATCCCACACCCCCCAATCTTGACAAGTTAAGGCTCTAAGTTATAAGTCAAGGCATTGGGAGTCGGGAAAATGCGGTTGTGTCCAAAATTGAAGACCCTATAAATAGTGTCGCCCAATTTGTTGGACGCTATATCTGGGGCTTGACAAAATGCACACAAGCTTAACAAGTTAAGGTTGCACGCCCCCCCATTGCGTTTTGCCTTGCTCCTCTCTGGGCTTTCTGGAATAGCGCGACGGGGTGGCTGTTTTTTTCCCTTCAGGTGAGGATGGCTGGAAAGGTAGGGCTGGACTGGGTTTGAAGGCAGTTCTGGGTCAGAGGGTGTCGCGCACCTTACGGAGTAAGGGTTTCAGCGATTTGTTGTGTTTTCGGGGAGGCTGTGTTATAGTTTATCTGTGGGTGTCGCGCAAATCAAGCGGGAAATCTACACAGGATAAGGTTTTCGGGCTGCCGCTCTTGAAATCACCTATAATGCCTATGAGGTATTGAAACTCAGTGTCAGATTGATAAGCTCCAAAAGTTGGCGCTTGAAATCACCTATAATGCCTATGAGGTATTGAAACATGGGGAACGGAAAAGAAGGCGGGAGTTAGTGGCCACTCAAGAAGGTTGGCTTGAAATCACCTATAATGCCTATGAGGTATTGAAACCTCGAATTTTGTGATCTCCCGAATTCAGTGATTCCTTGAAATCACCTATAATGCCTATGAGGTATTGAAACACTCGGCTATTCCCGCCCCTCACCTTCGCTAGTTCCCTTGAAATCACCTATAATGCCTATGAGGTATTGAAACCGGTCAGTGGTGGTATGCCTCGGATACGGGAGACTACTTGAAATCACCTATAATGCCTATGAGGTATTGAAACATTCATTCCCCACCCCCCAGCAACTGCTTGAGTGCCTCCCCTTGAAATCACCTATAATGCCTATGAGGTATTGAAACGACAAGCTGATCCCGCTCCCGGGCGGCTGTAAGCAGACTTGAAATCACCTATAATGCCTATGAGGTATTGAAACTCTGCCCAATGGAGGGCGGGATGGTTGCAGTCATACTTGAAATCACCTATAATGCCTATGAGGTATTGAAACTCTCTGCTTTATTAACGGCGTCCTCTTCAGTCATCCTTGAAATCACCTATAATGCCTATGAGGTATTGAAACTTTTTACCGCAGTAGTTGCGGTAGTTACCCTCATCCCACTTGAAATCACCTATAATGCCTATGAGGTATTGAAACGTGCGTGACGGGGCTTCTAAGAACTATCCAAAAGATTCAGAACTTGAAATCACCTATAATGCCTATGAGGTATTGAAACAACGGTATTTTTTACCATCAATTCAGCAACACTATAGGCTTGAAATCACCTATAATGCCTATGAGGTATTGAAACCGGCACTTGTCCGCCCCTGATGCCCAGAAATGGCCTTGAAATCACCTATAATGCCTATGAGGTATTGAAACATTATATAGAGCAATGAACGCTAATTCTAAGAAACTTGAAATCACCTATAATGCCTATGAGGTATTGAAACTTTTATAAATTTCCTAAAACCCCCGCCATCATTACTTGAAATCACCTATAATGCCTATGAGGTATTGAAACAGCTTGTTGCCCCATTTCTTCGGGGCTATACAAACCCCTTGAAATCACCTATAATGCCTATGAGGTATTGAAACAACATCAAAACCTAGGTAATTCTCACCATAGACGCTTGAAATCACCTATAATGCCTATGAGGTATTGAAACTGCACGTTGGCAGGTACTTGCCCGCCGCCAGCCCTTGAAATCACCTATAATGCCTATGAGGTATTGAAACACACAGCTTTCCTCCGTGGAAATCAGTTTCAATTCTTGAAATCACCTATAATGCCTATGAGGTATTGAAACACTGACCTCCTCACTGAGATCCATTGCCATTCTGTCTTGAAATGAGCTATAATGTTTAGCCTAAATGTCGCAATTTATCTCACTGTTAAAACGCAGCTTAACAGTGAGATAAATTGCGACCAACTGATGAGGAAGGTATTAGAATCCTGTCAGCCAATACGGCGGGACACGCAGAATTTAAAGCTTGTGGAGAGGGCGTAAGACTCGAAGCGTAAAAGTAGAAATACTGGTGCTAGAAAGCGGCGCTCAATTAAACAAGAAACTCCGGCCACAGCCTAGCTTGGCGGTGAGAGTGTCAATTACTGATAATGGACAACTGCTATGAGTCAAATTCTATCTTTAGAAGAATCAACTACTGTTATTTATCCCAGTGAGGACGGTGAGCCTTTGGCGGAGACATACGATCATATGTATGCAATTTTGATGACCCTAGAAGTGTTACGACAATACCTGAGTGGTCGTCAAGCAACGGTATTAGCAGACCAATTTCTTTACTATTCTCAAGGGTTTCCTCGCTTGCGTGTTGCTCCTGATGTGATGGTAATTTTCAATGTGTCTCCCGGTGGGCGGGATAACTATAAGATTTGGGAAGAAGGGGAAGTCCCGACGGTAATTTTTGAGATGACCTCACCGAGTACCCGGAGTCAGGATATGGAGTTTAAGAAGACTCTTTATGAGCAGTTAGGGGTAGAAGAGTATTGGCTATTTGACCCGAGAGGGGAATGGATTCCTGAACAGTTGCGGGGGTATCGTTTGGGGAATGAGGTGTATGAGTTGATTGAGGATAGTTATAGTGTGGCGTTGGGGCTACGTTTGGCGGTGGAGGAACGGTTAATTAGTTTTTATCGGGGAGATACGGGGGAACGGTTGCTCTTGCCGGAGGAGTTGCGGGTCGCTTGGCAACAGGAACGGGAACGGGCGGAACAGGAACGAGAACGGGCGGAACAGGAACGAGAACGGGCGGAGATTTTAGCGGCACAGTTACGCGCTTTAGGGGTGGAGCCGGAGGCGTGAGAATGGACTACTACTATGTACTGATAATGGACAACTGCTATGAGTCAAATTCTATCTTTAGAAGAATCAACTACTGTTATTTATCCCAGTGAGGACGGTGAACCTTTGGCGGAGACATACGATCATATGTATGCAATTTTGATGACCCTAGAAGTGTTACGACAATACCTGAGTGGTCGTCAAGCAACGGTATTAGCAGACCAATTTCTTTACTATTCTCAAGGGTTTCCTCGCTTGCGTGTTGCTCCTGATGTGATGGTAATTTTCAATGTGTCTCCCGGTGGGCGGGATAACTATAAGATTTGGGAAGAAGGGGAAGTCCCGACGGTAATTTTTGAGATGACCTCACCGAGTACCCGGAGTCAGGATATGGAGTTTAAGAAGACTCTTTATGAGCAGTTGGGGGTAGAAGAGTATTGGCTATTTGACCCGAGAGGGGAATGGATTCCTGAACAGTTGCGGGGGTATCGTTTGGGGAATGAGGTGTATGGACTGATTGAGGATAGTTATAGTGTGGCGTTGGGGCTACGTTTGGCGGTGGAGGAACGGTTAATTAGTTTTTATCGGGGAGATACGGGGGAACGGTTGCTCTTGCCGGAGGAGTTGCGGGTCGCTTGGCAACAGGAACGAGAACGGGCGGAACAGGAACGGGAACGGGCGGAACAGGAACGAGAACGGGCGGAACAGGAACGAGAACGGGCGGAACAGGAACGGGAACGGGCGGAGCGGGAACGGGAACGGGCGGAGGCTTTAGCGGCACAGTTACGAGCTTTGGGAGTAGATCCAGACGCTTGAGAATTCCCCCCTGATCCTTGATAATTAATCATTAGGCATCTCCTAAAACCCTGTTTTAGCAATGGTAAGAGGGTAGTGTTAGCGGACTGATAGGAGATGCCTGTTGCTCCTTCAATTAAAATCTATGCTAGTTGCTCTTGTTCCCAATGCCCCCCATCAAGATTTAATTATTACGCCCCCCAAGGGAGGTTTAGCCTTACAGGGGAGGGTGAAGATTCCGGGGGATAAGTCGATTTCTCATCGGGCTTTGATGTTGGGGGCGATCGCATCAGGAACCACCACCATTGAAGGACTCTTACTGGGTGAAGATCCCCGCAGTACCGCCGAATGTTTCCGAGCAATGGGGGCGCAGATTTCCCCCCTCAATAGCCATTCTGTCACCGTAGAGGGAATCGGTCTAGGTCACTTACAAGAACCCCCGGATCTGCTCAATGCGGGCAATTCTGGAACCACTATGCGCCTGATGTTGGGCTTGTTGGCCTCCCAGCCCGAACGGTTTTTTGTGGTGACAGGGGATGATTCCCTGCGATCGCGCCCCATGTCCCGTGTGATTAAACCCTTACAACAAATGGGCGCCCACATTTATGGCCGTCAAAACAACTCCCTCGCCCCCCTAGCGGTTCAAGGTCAAGCCCTCCAAGGCATTCACTACCACTCCCCCATTGCCTCCGCCCAAGTTAAATCTTGTATATTACTCGCCGGGCTGGCCGCCGAGGGACAAACTACCGTCACGGAGCCCTCCCTGTCCCGAGATCACAGCGAACGGATGTTAAAAGCCTTTGGCGCGCAATTAACCGTAGATCCCCAAACCTGTAGCGTCACCATTACCGGACAAACCGGAGGCCTAACCGGACAGAAAGTGATTGTCCCCGGAGATATTAGTTCCGCCGCCTTTTGGCTCATTGCGGCCGCCATTGTACCGGGTTCCGAATTGGTGATTGAAAATGTAGGGGTGAACCCCACCCGTACCGGGATTTTAGAAGCCCTTGCCCTCATGGGTGCCGATATTGAGCGGGAAAATGAGCGCCTTGTTACGGGGGAACCCGTCGCCGATTTGCGCGTTCGTTCTAGTGCCTTAAAGGGCTGCACCATCGGCGGAGACTTAATCCCCCGCCTGATTGATGAAATCCCCATCCTGGCCGTGGCCGCCACCTGTGCGCAGGGAACCACCCTCATAGAGGATGCCGCCGAGTTACGAGTCAAAGAAAGCGATCGCCTAGCCGTCACTGCCTCCGAACTGAACCGCATGGGGGCCAAGATTACCGAACGTCCCGACGGCCTAGAAATTAGCGGCGAAACCCCCCTCACCGGAGCTAAGGTAGATAGTTATACCGATCATCGTATTGCCATGAGTTTAGCCATTGCCGCCCTCACCGCCCCCACCCCCACCACCATCCACCGGGCCGAAGCCGCCGCCATATCCTACCCCAACTTTATCGAAACCCTAGAGCAGATTTGTAGCGGTTCACTGAGCCACTGATTCCCCCACCGGACACAGCACCGTTAAACTTTGGGGCAAACATTCCACCTCAACAGGTGTCGTGCCAATAATCTCCCCATCCAAAACCACTTTCTGGGGAGGATTGGCCGTCACCTTAATTTTTTGGGCGTGGATGTGGACAATATCCGGGCGATTGGGTTCCACTTGCACCAACGCCGAACCTAGAAGCTGTAACATCGACTGTACGGCCTCTAGCTTGCCCGTAGCCGTGGCAATGGTCACATCAAGGACTCCATCATCAAAAACCACCTGCCCCTTGCCCTGGGCTAAAATCGAGGTGGGAGGTGCCGCATTAGCAATGGTAATCGCCCCCGCTTCAAACTGGCGCACCGTATCATCCACCGTGATTTCCGTCTCAAACAAAATCCCCCGGTCAATTTGTTGCCACCCCGCCATAATATAGGCCAGCGCCCCCCAACGGTTTTTCGCTTCCCGGTTCGCCTGTTCTACCATTTCCGCCTCATAGCCTACCCCTGCCAATAAAATCATCGGTAAACCATTACAGCGCGCTGTGTCCACAATGCGGGTTTTCCCCGCTACAATGACCTCGCAAGCATGGGCAATGGGATTGAGGCGAGAAATACCCAAAGCCATAGCAAAAGCATTGGCGGTTCCCCGGGGGATAATACCTAAAGGAATTTCTGTCCCGATCAAAACCCCCGCCACCTGGGACACCGTGCCATCCCCCCCAGACGCAATGACTAAATCTGCTTGAGAGGCGATCGCCTTTTTCGCCAACTCCTCGGCCGAAACATCTGGCTGGGTTTCATGCAGCACCAAACTCATCGCCGGAGTCAGCATTTGTTTAATCAGATTTAACTCTTCTTGAGCATTTCCTTGACCCGAAACCGGGTTAAAAATTAAATGGGCAATTTGATTGTGTCGTAGATGATCCAAAATAAATTCCGCCGTAGCTACATTAGTAGCCAAGGCGACATTATGAACCGCACAAATCCTCTGTAAGGCTTGAATATCCGGTTCATGGGGTTGGGCATTGAGAGGATCAATTAAAAAAATAACCGCTTTCACATGACCCTCAGCCACTTGAGCCGAAATCTGCGCATCTCCTCCCAAAGGCCCCGATAAGAGGGCATTTACCTTAAGTCCCGTAGCGTTTTGAATCCGTTGTCCTGTGGTTCCCGTGGCAATCAGGGGGTAACGTTGCAGTAAGGCTTTATGGCGTTTGACGAATTCCACCATTTGATCCTTTTTATTATCGTGGGCAATGAGAGCAATGGTTGCGGGCATAATGAGTGATTAGTATTTAGGGTTTTATCGCTTACTCCGGCAAGGCCGGAAGCGTGACCGTAAAGGTTGTTCCTTGATCTAGCACACTTTCAACGGCGATGTTGCCGTGATGATTTTGTGCGATCGCCTGAGCAATGGCTAACCCCAATCCCGAACCAGTCAAAAACAACCCATGACGGGATCTTGCCGCATCCACCCGATAAAAACGATCGAAAATATGGGGTAATGCCGCCTCGGGTATCCCCACCCCATTATCCCGCACTTGAACCTGTAACCCCCAATGGCGACGATCCTTTTTCACCCGTCCTAACATCACCTCAACTAAGGCCTCCCCCTCCTGCCCTGTCCGTTCTAAGGCCGTGTATTCAATTGCATTACTAATCAAATTCGTGAACAAACGCGCCAATTGATCCCACTCTCCCAACACGGCAAACACATCCTCTCCCTCCGTTTCTGGTTCTGCAATGCGTAAACATAAATACACATCGCACTGTTGCGCAAAAACCCGTTGTTCCTCGATTACCTCAATTAATAACGCATCTAAGGGCAAAGCCTGAGCATGGGTGACACTAATCCCACTATCAGAACGCGCTAAAAATAATAAATCATTGACCAAACGACCCAACCGTTGAGTTAAACGTTCCACCACTCGTAACTGTCGCTGTTGAGATTGGGGATCTTGATCCAAATAGGTTAACGCCATCTGTACATTCGTTTGAATCGTCGCAATGGGATTGCGTAACTCATGGGACGCATCGGCCGTAAACTGTTTCAGACTTTGATAGGACTCCAAAATTGGTTTCATCGCCAATCCCGAGAGAAACCAACCAATGGCCGCCACACAAACCACCATAAAACTCGTCCAAATCACTAAATCAATCACTAACTGCCGGGTCGGTTTTGTCACCTCAAACCAAGGATGACTGACTCGTAAATATCCCAACACTTGGCGACCTTGTTCCACTCGTTGGGTCACTTGACGTAATAAATTGTCATTAGAAAGATAAATCGTTTTGCCTGTACGATTGACCTGTAAGGGAATTAGAGGAGGAGCGGAAAAGGTAGACCACAAGAGTTCCCCTGTAGGACTAAACCACTCTAGGTCAATGTGATCATCCTCCATCACTTGGGCATTATTGCGAAAACTCGCCTCAACATTCACCCGATCTCCTCCCTCTCCGGCAGCAAAGGTTTCAATCACTAAAGACCGTTCCACCACTTCCACAACGTGCTTTAAAGTGTCGTCTATCCGTTCAATTAGGGTATTGCGAACATAGGTATACATTCCTGTAGCAAATAACAAGAGCAAAATCGCGGTAACGGCAGTATACCAAAGGGCTAAACGGCGACGGGTCGCTTGAAACATATTAGAATTGGGTGCTGCTGGTGCAAAGGGATAGGGCAACCTAAATTTGTTATAATAGATCAGGCTTTTCTAATCTTAATACTTTGTGATTTTTTTCCACCACTTCATCAAGTTTTATCACAAAAAGTCGCTATTTTTATCAAATTTCAATAAAATGTGTTAGGAGCGTTCCCTCATTAAAGTGATAAGTTTTGTTGAGTAATAAGAACGATTGCAAATATCTTCAAATATTGATTACAAAATGAGGGGCAAGGTGGGTCGCTAGAGAGAAAAACCTTGATAATGAAGACATGAGGAACAGATTCCTGTTTCACTCAAGCAACACAAATCTTCGTTAGCGAGACTCAGGCAGGAGGCAAGATTATGAAACTTTCCCAGCGTTTAAACCAACTCAACACTTATTTTTCTGAAGCGGTTGCCCGGATTTTTGGACCTAGTGATGATTCTTATCCCACCATTGGAGTTCAACCTTTCTCCGGTGATCTTCCTTCAAAATCCGCTCATTCTCACCGTTAGTGAGGTTCTGAAATCGGTTCACTCCGATTCACTCCATTGAGTGGGGGTATTCTTCACAGGGAGTTGGTTAACCCATCCCTTTTTAATTTTGGGTGGTAATTGTTGGCAAAATACAGCGCTAGACGTTCGGGAAAAGTGCATTTCACTTTTCCCGTTCGCTTTTGAGGGATTCTGGATTTTGATCTAATTTTCTAGCCTTAGTCATCCCAGTCCAAGAAAGAAAAATCATGAGCAAACGTGGGAACTAACTGTAAATACCCTAAACCGGTTTCTTCTCCTTCTTTGCTCTCAGTTTCAAATAGACCCATAATCTGAGTCAGACCGGGTGTTCCTCGGGATGCTCCCGTTACCCCCATTGCAATCACTAAACCACAGATTCCGCCTGTTTTTTTGAGCCGTTGCCGCCATTTTTTCTTAGCGTTTTGATGCTCGGTAGATTGGGATTCAACATCTTTGACTAAATGAAGACTATCCTGGGGAGTTTGCAACAAGATTAATTCGTATTGTATATCCCGTATAGCATCCACACCGGGGTTAAATAGAATCGAGTTTAACCCGCCTTCCATCTTCAAAGTATTGATCATTTCTTGGGCATTAGACCGAGTAGTTTGTAGCAAAATAATGGGCAGCCCATCAGAATTCTTAGGAATTTTAAAATCGACCGTTTGACTATGCTTTTTCGGATGTTGGCGGATTTCTTCCCGTAAGCTCCAAGGCAGAAAACCCAAACTAACAATTGAACCATTCGGAACAAAGTTATTGTCAATGATCAGGCTGTTCGTCTCTTCCTCTTTCTCATCCTCCAAGACTTCCAAGGCTAAAAATTCTTTAGATAACTCCGGCTGGGTCGCCACTTCCACTAAAATAGTTTGGCTTTTGTCTTTTTGGGCAAATTTGGGTAAAGAAATGCGTATTTTATCAATAATTTGCGGCCAATCTTTTTCGTCAAAAACAGTTAACTCCTCCTCATAGTCTTCGACAAACTTAGCTAGGGCGCATAGGGTGACATAAACAGCTAAACTTTCCTCTTCATCTAAAAAGGGACGAATTCCTTCGTAGGGGTGAACACTGCCAAAGATCGGCTCAATTTCACTAAATTCGTAAATCCCTAAATCAAAGTCTTCGTCGTCAGCCTCGAGATCTTCGTCATGCCTACTTTCATAATTCAAATACCAACAGTCTTGGGATAAAAAGGCTTCTTCTAAATCTTCTACAATTTGGTTGTGGATGACAGCAGACCGGAAGCGCCGTAAGGAGTCGAGGGAACGGTACATTAGCACGCCGTATTCTTTGCCTAGCATCCCCATAATGGAGATGTAAAGAGTTCCAACGTCCCACTGATTGAGGGTAACAGCGATAACTTGATGATCTTGTAAATAGTCCCAAGGACAGAAATCCCAGAGTTCTTCGGCCACCTTGGATAATAGTTCCAGATAGGGGGCGGGTAAACGGGGAGGGGATGCGCTATTCATGGCAGCGAAACTGCGGAATAACTCGTCAATTAAGGGGAGATCCGGCACATAGTCAATGTTGATGTCCAGATCCTGTAGAGCACCTCGGAGGAAAAATTGAATTTCGCGATCGCGCACCACAATTTTCTGAGGTCGGCCGGGTTGAGCAACACCTTGGGGGTTTTCCATGGCTCGTAATAGGGAGCGTGCGATCGCCTCAACCCCCATCTCCGAAGACACCAGATCCACACTGCGCACTACTCCTTCAGAACCATCTACCCACAAAATACAATCCCCGCTGGGTGTGGAAGATTCTCCCCCATCGAAGGATAACTGCTGAATCTCTCCAATGTCGTTTAAAGTACGACGATCCCCCTCCCAAACACTTGGAATCTGAGGGAGCTTTTGCAGACGGCGCAAGGTATTGGGGGGAAAGTTACTCATAAGATTATGCAGTTAGTAGGGCGTTTGGGCTTAGGTCTTGCCCGTGTTAGCAGTCGTCCGAATCCGGGAACTCTTCCCCAAGACTGAAAGAACTCGCTAACATAAATTGTAGGATAACAAAGGGTCTAATAGGTTTGATCCAGATTCTTCCTCTGTTGCCTTGTGTGATCAAGGAAGATCAGAAACCACCCCTCTAACTTGTTACAGGGTCGGAGTTTCGACCAACCTCGCGTTAAACCCATGATTGACGAATTATGATTAGGAGTATAGCCAACCATGAGTCAAGCCATTCAACCGGAAACCAAGGGCATTCAACTGAGTGAAGCTGCTCTTAAACATTTAGTGATGTTGCGGGAACAACAAGGAAGTGATTTATGCTTACGGGTGGGAGTCCGCAACGGTGGATGTTCAGGAATGTCCTACATGATGGATTTTGAAGATCCCAGTAATATTCGCCCGGATGATGAAGTTTACGACTATGACGGGTTTAAGATCATTTGCGACCCCAAAAGCCTACTCTACCTCTATGGGTTGATGTTGGATTATAGTAATGCCCTGATTGGTGGTGGATTCCAATTTACGAACCCCAATGCCTCTCAAACTTGTGGCTGTGGTAAGTCCTTTGGCGTTTAGGTTCAAGCCCAGGAGCAATCTTGACTCATTCACCCTGTGTACATTGACCAGTCATCAGTTCCTTCGTCCGGTGACTACAAACCATTTTCTAGTCTGGCGGAAGGAGGATTCACTTGTTAGAGAATGGAGAATCAAGGCTGTAGAATGGAAGATTAGGCTTAATTTTGCCAAACTCTCGCCATGAAAGGGAATAAAAACTATGTCTGAATCTGTTGCTTCTCTCTATGAAAGTGGACTGGAACGCTACAAAGCTGGAGAAAGTCCCGAGAGTCTAATTCCAGTTTTTAAGGAAATTTGCGATCGCGCCAAAAAAAACGCCGCCGCTTGGTCTAGTCTGGCTTGGTTGTACCTCCTAACCGACAAACCCAACCAAGCCCTAAAAGCGGCTCAAAAAGGCGTTAAACTCGATAAAAACGCCCCCCAAGCCCGAGTTAACCTAGTGTTGGCTATGTTGGATGCGGGACAGAAAGGGGTACGCCCTCATATTGAAGTGATTCAACAAATGATCGGCGTCAGTTCAGAAGTGCGCCAAGAATTAGCCGAAAGTATCGAGGACGGTTTAAGCCGTAAGCCCGACTGGGCTAGTCTTCAGCGCCTTAAGGCTTGGCTTTTTGAGTAATAGATTCACCCACGCTTAATTCCCATGACTCTCAGCAAAACGCCACTGATTGGACTCAAAGCCGATCAATTCCGCCATCCCTTGGATCAAGAAGCCACCCAAGCCCTAAAACAGTTGCCCGGTTTGGATTTGCTGGTGCGTAACCTATTGGGGTCCTTGGCCGAACAAGTGCTGTATCTCAATAACATTGCTTCCAGTGTATTGGTGGGCGAAAATCAACTCCCCCACCTTTATCACCTCCTACAAGAAGCCTCTCAGGTGTTGGATGTGGAGCCTCCACAACTTTATGTACAGCAAAACCCGGTTCCCAATGCCTACACCTTCGCCATGCGGGGGAAACAGCCCTTTATTGTTTTGCATACCTCCCTGATTGAAATGCTCACCCCCGAGGAAATTCAGGCGGTGATTGCCCATGAATTAGGGCATCTCAAGTGTGAGCATGGGGTGTATTTAACCTTGGCGAATTTATTGGTTTTAGCGTCGGGATTATTGCCCACTTGGGGAACCGTCGTTGCCCAGTCTCTACAAGAACGCATGCTGGCTTGGTTGCGGTGTGCGGAATTTAGTTGCGATCGCGCCGCCCTCCTCGCCACCCAAAACCCTCGCGTGGTCATGTCCGTTTTAATGAAACTCGCCGGAGGTTCTCCCAGTCTCGCCCCCCAACTTAACCTAGATGCCTTTATTGCCCAAGCTAAAGCCTACGATGCCATCAGCGAAAGTGAGTTTGGTCAACTCCTCAAAGCCGCCCAAACCGCCCAACTCACCCATCCTGTCCCCGTCCTACGAGCGCGGGAAATTGATCATTGGGCGAGTTCACAAAATTATCAGGGGTTGCTAGAAAAACCCACATTAGGTTATAATGGCGAAGCTAAGTCAAAAGTCACGGGCAAGTGGCGGAATTGGTAGACGCACTACACTCAAAATGTAGCGGCCTTTGGTCATGAGAGTTCGAGTCTCTCCTTGCCCATACGAGTTGAAGTCCCATTAAACCAAGGGATTTAGGCTTCACTCAACTCTCGCTCACAACCGTTTCATTCTAGTTTCACAGGTTTTCGTGAGCGGTTTTCGTTAGAAACGGGTTAGGTTTAAACTAATTCGTTTAACGCTGAACCGCAAAAGAGTGAAAATAGGGTGGGACTGGGGGTTAAAAGCTTGTGGCTAAGGTTCAAGTCTCTCCTTGCCCACTTTAATTTATCGAATCAGGAGAGAATTGGGTTATGAGCTTAAAGAAACTCAAGGCTGAACTGCTGGCAGATTTAGAAGGGAAAGCGGAATATCAGAGAATCAAGCCTCGCTTTGATGTAGCCAAAGCCATTCTAGAAATGCGCAGAACTTTAGCCTTGACTCAACGAGAGTTAGCCGAAAAAGCCGGGATTAAACAATCCCACATTGCCCGCATTGAATCGGGGAAACAGTCTCCTCGCCTAGAAACCATTGCAGGCATTGCCGCGAGTGTCGGCTATACCGTTGAATTTAGGTTAGTCCCAATGGATCAAGCTTCTGAGGATGGCTTAGAGTGAATTCGCCGTGGGGAACAATTATCCCCTCCCACCATAGCAACCCTACGCCTCGGGAAGACAGCTTGATACCCGAGGCGGCATTTTAAGTCAAAGATCGGGACGAGCAAGGACTGACTAAACCTAGACTGACTAAACCTAGACTGACTAAGCCTACTGTCACTTAGAGAATACAATGGCTTATCTATTAGGCTAGGAGGTGGAATGCCGGGAGGCGGAATTGAACCGCCGACACGAGGATTTTCAGTCCTCTGCTCTACCAACTGAGCTATCCTGGCGACACAGTGTTTTTTCACTGCTTTATCAATCTAGCAAAAACCACGCCTCTTGACAAGCCCTTTAGCCAAATATTTTTTCACTCCCCATCCTTGCGTCCGGTGAGCCAATAGGTGGTCATTTTACCCTTCCCTTTAACGGTAATCACCCCTCGTTGCGCCAACTGATATTTCTCTTGTAGGCGCTCGTAGGTGGCGGCGGTGACTTGGATTTGGCTGGGTAAACCGGAGGACTCCATGCGTGAAGCCACATTAACCGCATCCCCCCACAAATCATAAATAAATTTGCGGGTGCCGATGACCCCGGCGACAACGGTTCCGGTGTTGATACCGATGCGAATATGGAGGGGGACTCCTTGGCGGGTGCGGAAGGATTGGAGGGCGGTGATCATATCTAGTGCCATTTCTGCGATCGCCTCCGCGTGATCATCCCGTGCTACAGGTAAACCACTGGCTACCATATAAGCATCCCCAATGGTTTTGATTTTTTCCACCCCATGACGATCGGCGAGTTCATCAAAGGCGGAAAAAATTTGATTGAGCAGACTAATTAATTCCAGAGGCTGCATCTGGGCGGCTAAGGTGGTAAATCCCACAATATCCGCAAATAAGATGCTGACTTCGGGGAATTGTTGGGCGAGAGTTCCTTGACACTGTTTAAGCTCTTGGACAATGGAACGGGGGAGAACATTGAGCAGGAGGCGTTCAGATTTGGCTTTTTCTAGGCGCAGAGCTTGTTCAGCGTTAATGCGATCGCTAATATCAGTTTGGACTCCAACAAAGTGGGTGAGTTCTTGCTGAGAGTTATAAATCGGGGAAATGGTTAACTCGTTCCAGAAGGGGGTGCCATCTTTGCGCCGATTGAGTAGGGTAACGGTACAGTGTTTTCCCGCCTTAATGGCCTCCCGCAGTCGTTGCAATTCATTTGGATCGGTTTCTGGACATTGAAGAAAACGACAGTTGAGGCCTAAGACTTCTTCGGCACTGTACCCAGTAATGCGCTCAAAGGCCGGGTTAACGTAAATTAAGGGCATATCGGGCAAACGAGTATGGGCAATGACAATCCCCACACTACTGGCGGCAATGGCCTGATCTCGTAGTTTGAGGGCTTCTTGTATCCCAGCGCGGTAGAGTTCACGGCTTTGCCAGTAGTTTTCGGTGACATCTTCGGCAATCCCCACACTCTGGCCTTGTTGATAGGGAGATAAACGCCAAGATAACCAACGATAGCCGCCATTTTTGGACAGATAGCGGTTTTGATGTTTGATCGGTGTAGCCGTGTGATGACAACGGTCCTCAATTTCTAGGGTGGCTACGAGATCATCGGGGTGCAGAAAATCGACCCAAGGGCGCGATCGCAACTCCTCCAAACTCCAGCCGAGGATTTTCGTCCACAGGGGATTAAGGCGGGTAAAATATCCCTTGTCATTCCGCATACAAAGAAGATCCGGGGAAAGTTCAAAAAAGGCAGTCAAAGCCGAATCTACACTGAGCGAGTCTGGCTGATCTTCTCTCGACACAACGGTTCTCCCCCTACTTGGCAATCAGATATTCTCATAGCACCCTTGATTCTTAATTATTACAGGGAGGACAGCGATCGCAAGTCTATCCGGGGAAATGATATGACCTTTTCTAGCCCCATCCCTAGGGCTTGGATGGGGGGCAACGGTCGGAAAACCTAAATTTCCATTGCCCCAACGGGGCGGAACTTGTAAATTAATATGAAGACAACCTCAGATTGAACAAAAACAGGTGAAAGCTCAACTCTCTCTCCCTCTGCAATCCCTCCCCCAACGCTCCCAACTACAAACCCTCTGGTCTGATACCCTGACCATTTTCTGGGGAGACTGGCTAGATTTACGGGTACGCATTGCCCAAGTTGCTGCGACGGGCTTAATTTCCCCCCTAATCTATATTATCGGCTTTGGTTTGGGGCTAGGCAGTGCGCTAGATCGGGCGATGGCCCCTCCGGCCGGGGATTCTTATTTGGAGTTTATCTTACCCGGTATGGTGGCCTTATCGTCCATGACCATTAGTTTTGGGGGAACAACTTTCTCTATTTGTGGCGATCGCCTTTTTACCAAAACCTTTGAAGAATTACTGCTCATGCCCGTTCATCCCCTCGCTTTATACTTAGGGAAAATGTTGGCGGGGATTGTCCGGGGCTTAATGACCTCAGCTTCGGTGTTAATCATTGCGATTTTGTTTACTGGGAAAATTTTTAGCTTCCTTAATCCCCTATTTTTAGGCATTCTCATCCTAAATTGCGCCGTTTTTGCCGGATTAGGGGTGATTACCGGATTAAGCGTCAAATCTCTAGAAAGTGTGGGTCTCTATAACAACTTCCTCATTGTTCCCATGTCCTTCCTCGGAGCCACCTTTTTTGATCCCAGCACCCTCCCCGCCGTCCTCAAAGTGATTGTCTACTGCCTCCCCCTCACCTATACCAGTATTAGTTTAAGAGCCGCCGCCTATATGCCCCTCAACCAGTTTCCTTGGTATTCCTTCCCCATTTTGTTAGCCGTAGCCATTGCCTTGGCGTTTTGGGGGGCCTATCGGTTCTCCCACCAACAGGACTAAACCCCACGAGGACTCCCCTGTAGGGGGTTCTCTAGTTCCCCAATGCCCTCAATTTCCACCCGCACGCGATCGCCTACCTCCAAGGGGCCCACCCCTTCAGGCGTTCCCGTGAGAATCACATCCCCCGGCAAGAGCGTCATAATCTGGGAAATATAGGACACCAAAATATGGGGGGCAAAAACCATCTGTTCTGTAGAAACCGATTGACGGGGGCTGGTTTCTTGATTGACAAAGGTTTGCAGACGCGCCCCAGCGCTCAATTCTCGCACAATCCAAGGCCCCAGAGGGCAGAACGTATCAAACCCCTTCGCCCGAGTCCACTGGCCATCCTTGCGCTGTAAATCCCGCGCTGTGACATCATTGGCGATGGTATAGCCCCAGATCCGACTCTGAGCCTGTTCGGGAGAACATTGAGAAGTGCGATCGCCAATCACTAAAGCCAACTCCCCCTCATATTCCACCTGTTGCGATTGGGGAGGATAAATAATCGGCTTCCCCACCGCAATAATCGCCGTAGGTGGCTTCAAAAACAACAGAGGTTCCGTCGGCACCGGGGTTCCCATTTCCGCCGCGTGAGCAGCGTAATTCTTCCCCACCGCCACAATTTTAGACGGCGCACAGGGAGCCAAGAGGGTATAATCATCCACCTCTAAAATTAACTCCGTCGCCCTCCCTCCCAACCAAGGCGGAGCATCCAATACCTGAACACTGCGGTTGAGTTGAAGCAAACCATAAAAGGTTTGTCCTTGAGAACTACTCACTCGAACGTAGCGTTGCGCCATAAGTCTAGAAACTGCCTGTAAATTTAAAGGATAATTATAGAACAGTCTCGCCTAGGCTACTTTCACTCAGGGGAAGTTTGAGCGAGGGCATAAGCCGCCAAAAAATGTTAGGATAAGATCCGGCTTGTTGCCCCACCCATTCAATTGGAGGAACAGCACCAATCCTTGCTTCTGCCTGTGGGTTGCCTCTTTGCAGGATTAAACCGAGAGAAACACCCAGAGGACGGAGGCCATTGTGTTCATAACATTGTGTTCATAACATTTTGTCCAGAAGGAGTAAAATTACCATGACAATTCGTAGCTACGAAATGATGTATGTCCTGCGTCCTGATTTATCTGAGGATCAGGTTAACGAAGCCACCCGTAAATATCAAGAGATGTTAGCCAATTTAGGCGCAAGTTCTATTCAAAGTAAAATCTGGGGCCGCCGCCGTTTAGCTTACGAAATCCAACGCTTCCAAGATGGGATTTATGTTTTAGTACATTACCAAGGCGATGGTTCCCAAACGGCTCCCGTTGAACGGGCGATGCGTTTAAGTGAAGAAGTGATCCGCTATATCACCTTAAAGTTAGATGAGGATAAAGCGGAATCCGAGGAGTCGGAACCTGTAGCAGTAGAAGCTTAAGTCAAATTTAAGTGGGGGCTTTACTGGTCTTTGTGCATTTTGTCAAGCCCCTAATCTAGGATAGGGCTTGCTGAATAAGTCCGAGAGTTGGGGAGTCAGGAGTCGGGAGTCGGGAATAGAGAATAGGTGATAGGTGATAGGGAATAATTATCAATTCTCCCCTGCTCCCCTGCCCCCCTGCTCCCCTGCTCCCCCTCTCTCCCTGTTCCCTTGTTGAGCCTAGCGTCTGGTGTTATTCAGCAGACCCTAGGATAAATGCTCAATTCACCTACGCCCAAGACTGAAAAGTTAAGCCATTTGTCCTCTCATTCAGGGAATAATGTCTCCTTTAATTTTGTGGTTACTGGTTCTTATTATCAGTTTAGCTGTTTTAGCCAAAGCCTCTGACATCTTCATTGAAGCGGCCGAAAAAATCGGTCTTTATTTGCGTCTTCCGGCTTTCATTGTAGGCGTAACTATTGTTGCTATTGGGACATCGTTACCGGAATTAGTTTCCTCGGTTTTAGCCGTCCTCCAAAATTCCTCAGAAATCGTTTTTGGGAATGTTGTTGGCTCAAATATTGCTAATATTTTTCTAATTATTGGAGCGGCTTCCGTTCTCCATCGTAAGTTAAAGATTCAATTTGAACTGATTCATGTTGATTTGCCCCTATTTGTGGGGTCTGCCTTTTTATGGGCGTTGATGGTCAGCGATCGCCATTTTTCCTTTTTTGAGGCGCTCCTCTGTATTGCCGGGTATATTACCTATTCCATTTATACCGTCAGCAGTCGGGAACAAGAAAGCGCAGAAGCTTGTGACTTAGAACCTCAGACGGGCTTTATTTGGAAGCAAATCGGCTGGATTGTCCTCAGTGCCACGGCCATCTTTTTGGGGGCAAAATACACCGTTGAATCCGTCATTGAACTCGCGGAAATCCTCCAAATTGGAACAGCCGTTATTGCCGTGAGTGTGGTGGCTATCGGCACCTCCTTACCTGAGTTTTTTGTCAGTTTTAGTGCCGCCCGCAAGGGCAATATAGAAATTGCCGTCGGTAATGTTTTAGGATCGAATATTTTTAATACCTTAGTGGTGATGGGAATTCCCCGTTTAGTGGGTAAGCTCATCATCCCTCCAGAACTGCTATTTCATGGCATGGCCACTATGTTAGCCGGAACCTTAATGTTTTTCTTTGTCACCCAAGATAAACAGATTACTCGGTGGGAAGGGTGGTTATTTTTTATTTTTTATCTCTGGTTTATTGGCAGTTTGTTCGAGTTTATCTAAGGAATCCGATGGGCTACCTTGACCCTCACGATTCTCTCCCCGTTGACGGGCTAATTGCTCAATCGTATCCCCAATAACGGCGGTTAGACTTTTGCGGGTGTGAACATGGTTTTCCTGTTCTAGTTTCAGGGCTTCAAGGGCGCGATCGCGTTCCTGCATCACCGTCATCAGCATTTGTCGAAGATGGGTGACATCCTGAATCCCCTCTAATTCAGGAAATCCCCCCACTTCAGCCTCAATGGTATTCCCCCGAATCAGCATCGGACCGTCTTGGAGTTTGCCTAATTCCCGTTGCAGACGATTCTGTTCCTCTTGGGCTAGTCTGGCTTCGGTGCGTCTTTGTCGCGCTTCGATATTGTACAGTTTGCGCCAGTGGGCGGCACTTTCTAGGGCAGTATCGCGATCGCGTTCAGCTTGGGTCAATTGTTGGCGTAATGCCCGAATTTCCGCCAACCATTGCATCAGTTCTTCACTCATTGGTTATGCTCAAACCTTGCCATGCTCCGCTTTACTCTAGCACTATTCTGCACGGCTTGCGAGCGCTCTGTAGTGACTACAATGAGTTTGAATTGCACCTCGTTGATCAGATTGTCGATGGAAGGAGTAACAGACAAACTCAAGAACTATCAGAAAAGTCTGCAACCCTTATGAATCAGTTATAACGAAAGAAAACCAGCTTACAGCCAAATTCAAAGGAAATAATTCAATACTTGCTCTTACAAAATCTGAATTTTTCATCATTCAATCCAGCATCATGTAGTGGGAGATTAAGATAGGCATACTATAAATCCTAGTATTGTATTATAGCAAAAAAAACAAATCAGGTCAATAAAAAATAGGTTAAAAAACTAAGCTCATCTGTTAGCTATTTAAACCAGAAGACAGGCCCCAACCCAGAAAATTTGCACTAGGCAATCCTTAACCAGAGATTAAGAAAAGCCCACCCTATGGAAAATCACCCCACTAATTGAGAGTAGAACGATAACATGAGAGATGGAGGTAGATCATCTGCCTACACGAAAGCACGTTTCATCCAAAACTTAGGAGCAGACAAATCCTATGGTATTGACTGTTAACAGTACAGAAAGCTTAGAAGCCCTCGTAGAACGAGTTAAAACAGCACAACAAGCCTACGCCAGTTATAGTCAAGAACAAGTTGATTATATCTTTAAAAAAGCGGCTCTAGCCGCCAATGCGGCTCGGATTCCTTTGGCGAAAATGGCCGTAGCTGAAACAGGTATGGGGATAGTCGAAGATAAAGTAATTAAAAATCACTTTGCTTCGGAGATTATTTATAATAAGTACAAAGGAGAAAAGACCTGCGGGGTCATTGAAGAAGACAAATCCTTTGGGATTCAAAGAATTGCCGAACCTGTGGGAATTTTAGCCGGAATTGTCCCCACAACTAACCCTACATCTACGGCAATTTTTAAAGCCTTAATTGCCCTAAAAACCCGCAATGGGATTATTTTCTCCCCTCACCCTCGGGCAAAAGGTTGCACCTCAGAAGCGGCTAAAATTGTCTTAAAAGCGGCCGTAGAAGCAGGCGCACCGGATGGGATTATTGGCTGGATTGATGAACCAACGGTGCCCTTATCTCAGGCCTTGATGCAGCATCCTGATGTGAAATTAATTCTGGCCACTGGGGGGCCGGGGATGGTGAAAGCGGCCTATTCTTCGGGGAATCCTTCCTTGGGGGTAGGTGCAGGAAATACTCCGGCGCTCATTGACTCGACGGCTCATATTAAAATGGCGGTGTCATCCATTATCTTAAGTAAGACCTTTGATAATGGGATGATTTGTGCCAGTGAACAATCGGTGATTGTGGTGGAGGATGTTTATGATGAAGTGCGTCAGGAATTTTGCGATCGCGGCGCTTACTTCCTCACACCAGACGAAAAGCAACGACTGGGCGAAAAAATCATCATCAACGGCCGTTTAAATGGTGATATTGTAGGGCAACCTGTAGAACAAATTGCCGCCCTTGCTGGGATTACCCTACCCCCCGGAACACGGGTTATTATTGGCGAAGCAGAAACCATCGGTTCAGATGAACCCTTTGCCTACGAAAAACTCTCCCCCGTCTTAGCCATGTATCGGGCGAAAGATTACGAAGATGCTGTTAGTAAAGCCTCTCAATTAGTCCAATTTGGAGGACGAGGACACACAGCCGCCCTTTATACCAACCCCGGCAATATTGACCACATTAAAGCCTTTGAAGACCGCGTAGAAACCGCCCGGGTGTTAATTAATACCCCCTCCTCTCAGGGGGCAATTGGGGATTTATATAACTTCCGCTTAGACCCCTCTTTAACCCTTGGTTGTGGGACATGGGGGGGCAATTCCATCAGCGAAAATGTAGAACCTCATCACCTGCTGAATATTAAAACGGTAGCCGAACGTCGGGAGAATATGTTATGGTTCCGTGTTCCTCCCAAAGTGTATTTTAAATATGGTTCTCTTCCCGTTGCTTTGAAAGAATTAGTCGGAAAACGTCGGGCATTTATTGTCACCGACAAACCCCTCTATGATTTAGGGATGACGGGCCCCGTAGAAGATGTTTTAGACGAAATTGGTCTAAAATACGACACATTTTATGATGTAGAACCTGACCCCTCGTTAGACACCGTTGAACGGGGTTTAAGCTTGATGAAAACCTTTAACCCAGATGTGATTATTGCTTTGGGTGGGGGTTCGCCGATGGATGCGGCAAAAATCATGTGGTTAATGTATGAACATCCCGACATTGAATTTGAAGGGTTGGCCATGCGTTTTATGGACATTCGCAAACGGGTTTATGAGTTGCCCCCCTTGGGAGAAAAAGCCATTATGGTGGCTATTCCTACCACATCAGGGACGGGTTCAGAAGTAACACCTTTTGCCGTTGTCACGGATCGCCGCAATAATATTAAATACCCTCTGGCGGATTATGCGTTAACGCCGAATATCGCAATTGTTGACCCGCAATTGGTGTTAAATATGCCCAAGAGTTTAACCGCTTTTGGGGGGATTGATGCCTTAACCCACGCCATAGAAGCTTATGTTTCTGTGTTGGCTTCAGAATATACCAATGGGTTAGCATTGGAAGCGATTCGCTTGTTGTTTAAATACTTGCCCAGTTCCTATGAAAATGGGGCAAAAGACCTAAAAGCACGGGAAAAAGTCCACTATGCCGCGACTATGGCAGGGATGGCTTTTGCTAACGGTTTCTTGGGGATTTGTCACTCCATCGCCCACCAATTGGGGGGGACATTCCACATTCCTCACGGATTAGCCAATGCTTTTATGATCTCCCATATTATCCGTTACAATGCGACGGATGTTCCCTTTAAGCAGGCGACGTTCTCCCAGTATAAATATCCTAATGCAAAATGGCGGTATTCTCGCATTGCGGATCATTTAAAATTGGGCGGTGAGACGGAAGATGAAAAGGTGGATCTGCTCATTGCGGCTGTGGAAGATTTGAAGGCAAAAGTAGGAATTCCTAAGAGTATGAAGGAATGGCTGAAGGATGATCCCAGTGTCTTTTATGCGCAGTTAGATCAGGTGGCTGATCAAGCTTTTGATGACCAATGCACGGGGGCAAATCCTCGTTATCCCTTGATTAAAGACTTGAAGCAGTTAATCATTGATGCTTACGAAGGGAAACCGTTAGTAAGTGAAGATATCAAGGTAGAAATTAGTGGCAATGGTCACAAACCAGAGTTAAATGTATTACCGGAGATGGTTCTATCTTAAGGTCGTGATTTTTGGGGAATAGGTAATGGGTAATGGGTAATAGGTAATAGGTAATAATTATTAACTCCCCCTCTCCCCCCTGTTCCCCGTTCCCCGTTCCCTCAATCTAAAATTATGGAAAAACGCAATCTTTACCTCTGTATGGGGTCTGCTTGTCATCAGATGGGAGTTTATGAAGTCCTCCCGAAGTTACAAGAATTACTGGCAGAATATGACCTCAATGATAAAATTGAACTTAAGGGTTCTTTTTGTCTCGAAACTTGTAGTTATGGCATTGTGATGAAGTTTGAAGAACAGCATTTTGTGAGTATTAATCCACAAAATGTCGAGGCGAAGTTCATTCAAGAGATTTTACCTGCTATTCAAGAAACGAAGGAAAATGTCAGAAACTAATCAGGATCATCTGTGGCGATTAATCTGGAAATATGACCCCAATGCTTTGATTGTTGTGGATGCGGATATGCACGTTAAGTTAGTGAATCCGGCATTTTGTACCATGTTTAATGTCCAAACGGCGGATATTATTGATCAGCCTGTGTCTTTATTTTTAGATGAAGACGATATCCAAGACTTTAAGCAGGTGTGGGAGACAAATGAGGTGATTCGCGGGAAGGAAAAGGAATATTCCCAGTATCATTTATATGTGAATCAGGTCATTTTTCCCATTGAAGATCAGAGTATTGTGGCCTGTATTATGGTGAATATGACCCACGAGTTAGACCAAAAGCGGGAGTTACGCAAAATCAAGAATGAAACCATTAAAAAAGTTAACGAAGTGGTTGACAATCAGATGAAAGTAGTGCAAGAAATCGCGGGTTTGTTGGGCGAAACGACGGCGGAAACTAAGGTGAGTTTATTAAAAATTATTCAGATGTTGGAGCAAGATTAATCGGTTGGCGCTGTGCGGTGTTGGGGATGCTTTTTGGATAAAAATTGCGGATTGTTTAAATAAACTTTTATGACTGTTGATAATTTCCTAGATATTTATACCCTCAGTTTAAATAAACAAGGTGAGGAGTTGTGTGGGGATAAGGTTAAGTTTATTAAGGCGGAGACGAAAACAACGGTTGTTATTTCTGATGGGTTGGGGAGTGGGGTAAAGGCGAATATTTTGGCGACGCTGACGACGGAAATTCTGTCTACGATGTTAAATGCAGATGTGCCGTTGGAGGAGGTCTTAAAAACGATTATCGCCACATTGCCGATTTGTCAGGTGCGGAAAATTGCCTATTCGACGTTTACGATTATTCAAATTGATAACGAAACGAATCATTTTAAGGTGATTAATTTTGATAATCCGCCCTGCTTTTACTTCCGCAAGGGGAAAGTTCATCGGTTGGATTTAAAGACAGAGTTAATTTTAGATCGGAAAATTAAGGTAGGGGAGGGGTATTTAGAACGGGGGGATTTTTTAGGGGCAATTAGTGATGGGGTGTTGTATGCAGGGATGGGGGTTGAGTTAAATTTTGGTTGGGGCTGGGACAATATTTCTAAACATATTGAGTCGGTTTTTTTGAAGGATGGGAATACTTCTCAACGGATTGTTCAGAATGTAATTAAGGAAACCCATAAGTTGTATCATGACAAGATTGGGGATGATGCAACCTTTGTGGGGGTTTATGTTCGCCAACGGAATCCGGTCATGATTTTTACGGGGCCGCCGTTGGATAATAAACGGGATGGGGAATATGTGCGCCGTTTGTTGGATTTTGAGGGGCGTAAGGTGATTTGTGGGGGGACGACGGGGAATATTGTCGCGACTTATTTGGGCGATCGCATTGAAATGGATATTAGCACTATGCGCAAGGAACTGCCCCCCATTGGGCTGTTAAAGGGGGTGGATTTGGTGACGGAGGGGATTCTTACCATTTCTAAGGCGACGGAGTATATTAAAGCCTGTAATTGTGACTTAACTCGTCTGCCTTCGGATACCAATGGGGCCTATTTGTTAGCGCGGGAGATTTTACAGGCCGATTCGATCTTGTTTTTAGTGGGTCAGAAAATTAACGAATTCTATCAAAACCCCCTGCTGCCGAAAAATATTTCTATCCGACGCAGCTTAATTGAAGATTTAGTTAAATTTTTACGCGATCGCCAAAAAGAAGTTGACATTGAGTATTGTTAACCCCCATTCACCCAGAATGCAATCACCCCCTCCCTGTTCTACCCTGATTATCGGCTACGGAAACACCCTGCGCAGTGACGACGGGGCCGGGCAGAAAATCGCCGAAACCGTGGAAAGTTGGGGACTGGAGGGCGTTTCCAGTTTAGCCGTCCACCAACTCACCCCGGAATTAGCGGCCGAGATGGCCCAATCCCGACAGGTGATTTTTGTCGATGTGTACCCCAACACCGGGGACTCTAACGGGGTACAAGTGACCCCTATTAACCCCAAAAATAGTCACTCTCCCCTCGGCCATGCCAGTAATCCCCAGTCCTTACTGGCCTTGTGTCAAGTGCTGTATCGAGTCACTCCGGCCAGTTATTGGGTGTTGATTCCGGCGGAAAACTTCGAGTTTGGGGAGAGTTTTTCCCCCCTGACGACCCAGAATATTCCTCGGGCCTTAGAAGAGATTCAAATGCTGTTGAGTCGCGTTGAAGATTATGCACGAAGTTAGTTTAATGGAACAAACCTTAGCGATCGCCTTCGATCATGCCCAACAGCAAAACGCCCAACGTATTCATCGCCTAAAAATGCGCATCGGGGCGGTGTCTGGAGTCGTCCCCGAGGCCTTAAGTTTTGCCTTTGATGTCGTGGCCTCCGGTACCATTGCCGAGGGTGCCACCCTAGAAATTGAAAACGTCCCCGTCACCTGTTTTTGTCCCGACTGTGACCTGTTCTTCAATCCCCCCGACTTAATTTATGAATGCCCCCACTGTGGCAGCTATATCCAAAAACCCCTAGCGGGACAAGAAATAGAACTTACATCCTTGGAGGTATCCTAACTATGTGTGGAACTTGCGGTTGTCACGACCACCCCGAAATCGGCATTCACGTTCACGAACACCCCCACCACCATCATGATCATGACCACCCCCATCATCATCATGATCACGAACACCCCCAAAACACCCCCACCAAAACCGTCGATGTAGCCCAGGCCGTTTTGAGTAAAAATGATCGCCTTGCGGAACGGAATCGAGGGTATTTTCTGGCGAAAAACCTCTGGGTGTTGAACCTTTTATCGGCTCCGGGATCCGGGAAAACCACCCTGTTAGAACGCACCATCACCGACTTACAGGGGAAAATAGCCACGGGGGTAGTCGTGGGGGACTTAGAAACCGATAACGACGCTCAACGATTGCGCGATCGCGGCATTCCCTCGGTCCAAATCACCACCGGGACCCTTTGCCACCTCGAAGCTGACATGGTACTCCATGCCGCCCAACACCTAGACCTTGATCATCTAGATGTCCTCGTCATTGAAAACGTCGGTAATCTCGTTTGTCCCGCCGCTTACGACCTAGGGGAAAATTGGCGCGTAGCCCTCCTTTCCACCACCGAAGGCGAAGATAAACCCCTAAAATATCCCACCCTCTTTAAATCCGCCGATGTGGTGATTATTAACAAAATCGACATCGCCGAAGTCGTGGGTTTTGACCAAGAAAAAGCCCTCAATAACATCCGTCGCATCGCCCCCCAAGCCCAAATCTTCGCCCTCTCCGCCCGCACTGGGGAAGGAATGGAACAATGGTATGAGGCCCTGTGCCGAAAAGTTCAGGCCTTGTCTCCCGTGGGCTAAGTCTATCTGAAAATGACCAGTCCTTGCTCCGTCAAACTTAGGATTTGACGGAGTTTTTTTGATCTCATACCAAATTAAATAGACTTGAGGGCAAAAGCCGGAATTTCCCCTGTTCCCTGTTCCCCGTTCCCCAAACCTTCTCCTACTGCACACAACTCAAGTTAAATTGATCTCAATAGTCAACGCGCCAAAATATACTTCAAAATATACATCCTCTTGTCAGACTTGAAAAAAAGCACTGTTAATCAACGGTTTTTTTTATCAACTGTCAGATGTCAAGGAAATTCCAACCATGAATCCCGTCAAACTCATGATTATTGATGCAGATCAGCACAATCTGCATAAACTTCAAGCCCTTTTAATCCAAATAGGCTATCAAGCTGTATACCTCGTCAATATTGAAGAAGATACTCTAGAACAAATTCTTCAGTATAGTCCTGATTTGCTATTAGTTGGAAAATCCTTCATCTTGTCTGGTCACAATCAAATCTTGATCTTGACCTTAGCCCAAGACTACCACGTTCCCATTCTTTTTATCACTGATTCTGTTGACCAAACCACCTTACATCATACCACCGGAATTAACCCAGTCGGTTATTTAAGTCCTCCGTTTGCAAAAAATCAAATCTATCCCATTATTGAAATTGCTTTAGCGCGCTCACAAGCTCAACTAGAAGTTCGCAAATCTTTAGCCAAGGAACAAGAACTTAATGAGCTAAAATCTCGCTTGATTTCCATGATTTCTCATCATTTTCGTACCCCTTTATCTACCATTGTTTTTTCTGCTGGATTACTTAATAGCTATGGAAATCAATGGTCTGAGGATAAACTAAAAGTTCATCTCAACAGAATTCAATCTGGGGCAAAATCGTTAACAGATTTGTTAGATAAAATTTTAGTTTTCAGTAAAGCAGAATCTCGGGAAATCCCTTTGCAGATTAAATCCATTAATATTAATCAGTTTTGCTTAGACTTACAAGAAGAAATAAAAATACTTTATCCGCTAATCAATCTTAACTTAACCCTAGCTCCCCCGACAAAAAATGTTTATCTTGATCCGAAAATAATTAAGCAAATTTTGCTTTATATTTTAGCAAACTCGATTCAATACTCCCACCCTGAAACCCCGATTTATCTCGCGGCAAAACAAACCCAAAATCAGATCATTTTTAACGTTACTGATCACGGAATTGGGATTCCATCTGAAGATAAAAACCAAATTTTTGACCTTTTCTATCGAGGGAGTAATGTAGGAAGTATTCCAGGAACGGGCTTAGGCTTATCCATTGCTCAACAATTGTTAGAACTGCATCAAGGCAGTATATTTTTACAAAGTGAACTAAATGTCGGCACCACTGTTACACTCTGTTTTGCTAAAAATGAGTTGTCTCCAATGACCTGTCACTGCAATCAGTTTAGACCAGAACAAGCCACGATTTAACCGTTTATTCTATGGGATAAAATGACCACTATTTTAGTGATTGAAGATGAAGAACCGATCCGTGCGAATATTATCGAATTGTTAGAAGCAGAAGATTTTCAAGTTCTGGGGGCAGATAGCGGAGTGCAAGGATTAGCCTTAGCACAAACTTATTTACCCGACTTAATTCTCTGTGATATTATGATCCCGGAGTTAGACGGTTATGAAGTCTTGCAACAATTGCGTCAAAATTCCGCCACGGCTACCATTCCTCTAATTTTTTTAACCGCCTTATCCGATCAAAGAGATACTCGTCGGGGGATGGAATTGGGGGCTGATGATTATTTAACGAAACCTTGCACTCCTGATGCTTTACTCAGAGCCATTGCCTCTCGTTTGACCAGAAAGGCACTGTTTGAACAACAAACGGCAGCGAAACTCAATGAATTACGCACCAATATTAACCACTCTTTACCCCATGAACTGCGCACGCCTTTGAATACTATTTTGGGCTTTGCTGAATTATTAATGGCAGATTTGGAAGAGTTACCAGTATCGGAAATTCAGGAGATTGTGGAGCAGATTCACCGATCCGGCTTATTATTATATCGATTAATCCAAAATTTCTTACTTTATGCCGAATTAGAACTCATCTCCATCCAGCCTGAACAGATTGCCTCTTTACAAAATAGTCGCACAGAACAGACGGAAATTTATCTAGAAGAAATTGCCACACAGGAAGCGAAAAAAGCGGGACGAGAAGGAGATTTACAACTAGAAATTATAGCAAGTTCTGCTCAAGTTTCTGTAAATCATTTTAAAATAATATTGACAGAAATCATCAACAATGCTTTTAAATTTTCCGAGGCTCAAACCTCTGTGCAGGTAAAGAGTCAGAGGGAGGAACAATTTTTAACGATTACGGTGAGTAATTATGGGCGGGGTTTAACGGTGGAACAGATCCAAAGTATTGGGGGGTATATGCAGTTTGAGCGGAAATTATATGAACAATCGGGGTCGGGTTTAGGTTTGGCGATCGCACAGCGCCTCGTGGAGTTGTACGGGGGAAGTTTTAGTGTGGAGAGTATCCCGGAACAGATCACGACCCTACGGATTCTCTTACCCGTTTAAAGTGCTAAGGTAGAGCGTGAATCCCTACCTTGTCCGAATTACTGTGAAGGTTTTTAGAACATTAGCCCCAGAAACTCAACGGAATCTCTTCTTTCTTTTTTTGACCGGATTATGCTTCTGGACCAGTTTAACCGCCCTCTTGCCCACCCTACCCCTGTATATTGAATTTGCTGGGGCGACTCAGCAACAGGTGGGCTTAGTGATGGGGAGTTTTGCCATTGGGTTGTTATTCTCTCGGGGTCTGTTGGGACAGTGGGCGGACCAACGGAGTCGTAAACTGGTGGTACAGGTGGGAACCTTAGCCGTTGCGATCGCCCCCTTTGGCTATGCCATGTTTACCAGTCTCCCCCTATTTGTTGCAATTCGGGCATTTCACGGTATCAGTGTAGCCGGACTTACCACCGGATATAGTGCCTTAGTCGTTGATTTATCCCCCCCCGAAAAACGGGGCGAAATCATCGGTTATATGAGTTTAGGTGTTCCCCTCGGGATGGCACTTGGCCCGGCCTTGGGGGGCTATTTAGCCGAAATTTTTGGCTATGGATTTTTGTTCCTACTCTGCGGACTGTTGGGGATTTTAGCCTTCCTTTGTGCGGGTCAAGTGCGGGAAGCATCGCGCTACAAAGTCCCCTTATTCCCTCAAACCCCTACCCCTGCCGTCTCTCCCTCCCGTCGTCTCGCGAAAGCACTCCTAGGGGTGCGCTGGTCTTTAGTGAAAAGCCCTCCTCTACGCATTCCAGCGATTATTTTACTCTTCGTGGGGCTAGTCTTTGGGGGGCTAACGGCGTTCATCCCGGCTTATATTCGGGATAGTAATGTGGGCTTAAATGCAGGGTTATTTTACACGGCCGTTGCGATCGCCAGTTTTGTCATTCGTTTAGTCGCCGGACGGGCATCCGACCGCTTGGGTCGCGGCTTTTTCATCACCTGTAGTCTTTGTTGTTACGTCTTAGCCATGATGATCCTAGCCCTTGCCCAATACAACTGGCAATTCTTACTGGCAGGTCTAGCCCAAGGCGCTGGAGGAGGGACACTCCTCCCCATGATGACAGCCTTAGTTGCCGATCGGTCTAAAGTCAATGAACGGGGTCAATCCTACGCCTTCTGTGTGGGAGGATTTGATGTAGGAATTGCCCTCGGTGCGCCCCTTGCCGGACTCTTAATGACCGTGGTTAACTATCGGGGTCTATTCACCCTCTCCGCAGGATTCCTAACCCTTGCCCTCTGGATTTTTATTACCCTATCGAGCAAGGATCTTGAACATTCCATGCGTTTTGCTTTTGGTCGGGGAGCAGATGCCTATTCCTTAATCGGCAAACAGTAATCTACCGTTATTCTTATTCAGGAATAATTTCCTCTGGGACTTCCTCCACTCCTTCAGGAGTAGGTTCTACTTCCTCTTCAGATGGGGTTTCTTCTTCAATAACAGGTTCTACAGGCAGAGATTCCGCTTCAATTGCCGGGGTTTCTATCACAGGAGGAGTTACAGGTTGACGACGGAAGCGCTCAAAGAGTCCCTTTTTCTCAATGGGAGTCTCAACAGGTGCCGGGGGAATAATTTCCTCTGGGACTTCCTCCACGACTTCAGGAGTAGGTTCTACTTCCTCTTCAGATGGGGTTTCCTCTTCTACCACAGGTTCTACAGGAACAGATTCCGCTTCAATTGCCGGGGTTTCTACCACAGGAGGGGTTACAGGTTGACGACGGAAGCGCTCAAAGAGTCCCTTTTTCTCCGTGGGAGTCTCAACAGGTGCCGGGGGAATAATTTCCTCTGGGACTTCCTCCACGACTTCAGGAGTCGGTTCTATTTCCTCCTCAGACGTGGTTTCCTCTTCTACCACAGGTTCTACAGGAACAGATTCCGCTTCAATTGCCGGGGTTTCTACCACAGGAGGGGTTACAGGTTGACGACGGAAGCGCTCAAAGAGTCCCTTTTTCTCCGCTTGAGTCTCAACAGGTGCCGGGGGAATAATTTCCTCTGGCACGTCTTCCACGACTTCAGGAGTCGGTTCTATTTCCTCCTCAGACGCGGTTTCCTCTTCTACCACAGGTTCTACAGGAACAGATTCCGCTTCAATTGCCGGGGTTTCTACCACAGGAGGGGTTACAGGTTGACGACGGAAGCGCTCAAAGAGTCCCTTTTTCTCCGTGGGAGTCTCAACAGGTGCCGGGGGACTAATTTCCTCTGCCACGTCTTCCACGACTTCAGGAGTCGGTTCTATTTCCTCTTCAGCCGTGATTTCCTCTTCAATAACAGGTTCTACAGGAACAGTTTCCACTTCAATTTCCGGGGTTTCCTCCACAGCTTCGGGGGGTACTTCCTCTACTAGAGGTTCTTCCAGCGTCGGTTCTTCAATAATAGGACGATAATTCGGATCCACAATAGCCTTAGCCGCATCAAGACTTAATTCCCCTTTCACTAACTGCGCTAGAGTGTTGCTGCCTTTGGGTTGATAGTCCACTAACCGTACAGTCTGGTTAAAGGCATTTTCAATCGGGATGCCTTGGTCATCAATTAATTCCAGTTTGACCCAGTTCACACCGGGTTTAAACCCCTTGAGATAAATGGGTTGCCAGTCTTCAAGAATAAAGCTTTGTCCGTTGGCCGTGACTTTAACCCGCCAGTCGTTGATGTTGTCTTGGGGGTTTTTCCGAGCGAGGAAGCGTAGGGGAGCATTCGTTAAGTAAAAGTCAAGCAGAATGGGTTCTGCGTTGTAGACTCCTTGGGGACTGTTATAGGTCAGGAGGGGTTGATTCGCTTGGGGGGTGTTGTCTTGACTGGGGGTGAAAATATTAAAAGTGGTTTGAGCATAGGCCCCTTCGTTTTTAAAGCTTTCTTGCCAAGGACGATTGGCAAACACCCGCAACGTATGGGTACCCGGTTCCAAGTCCTCAAACGTGATGGGTTGACTCAGATCATATATATCTTGGCTGCTGTGATTGTCGAGAGTGAGGCTCACATGAGGGCCTAAGCCAAGGGTTTCATCCTTAAATAGAGGCAGGTCTTCAACTTGGAGTTTGACCTTTAGGGTAGTGCTGTTTACCGTTTCGTTGGGTTGAGGACTCAGGATAGTCACTTGGGGTTGATATTGCTGCAAGGTTTGGTTGAGTTGGCGCAGTAATACCGGAGGGGCCGCTTCGGCGAGGGAGCCAATTTCTTGGGGATTAGTTTTGCCATTTTTGGCCTCAATGCGATCGCCACATCCCCCTAAACTGGCTAAGGCCAAAAACAATGTAACGATTAACAGGCTAGATTTAATAATTCTTAACATACTCCTCCAGTAGTTGCCACTCAACACAAAATTCGGCTTGTCACCATGACACATCTATCTATAGATAGATTAATTTTATTTCTTGAACAACAGGAAAAAACCCTTTCCTAGGCTTCGTTTAACCCTTGAGACTGTGCCGAGAAAACCTTGATCACCCACTATGGCTGAATCCTGACGTTCTGATTATCCCTCATAATCGGCGGCTTCTCAACCTGAAAGCTATTGTTGCATTTTGTTAAGAGAGGGTCATTAATTCTTGACTTTTTACCCAAAAACTTAGAATTTTGCCATTCATTTCCCAGAGAACTGAGATAAATTTAAATATTGTTAACACCTCTCAACAAGAAGAAACCTAAGACTTATCATCTACTACTAAGTGTTCGCACACCGACTGACCAAAGTTCAGACCTCCCCGGAGGACTCCTCTGAACCGAGGACAAAGCAGAAAAGCCGTGAATCTATTTTTCACACATCTTTTCTAAACCTGATATAAATTTAGAGATCCCTTACGGGAAAACCCTTAATTGCAATTGTTGTCTAGGGAGGAGAACCCTCATGACAAGCAGCCCTCCAAAAGAGGCGAAAGTCAAAGTAGCAGTCGATAAAGACCCTGTACCCACTTCCTTTGAGAAGTGGGGAAAACCCGGTCATTTTGACCGGACGCTGGCCAAAGGACCCAAAACCACCACTTGGATTTGGAACCTACACGCCGACGCTCACGACTTCGATAGTCAAACGAGCGATTTAGAAGACATTTCGCGCAAAATTTTTAGCGCCCACTTTGGACACCTAGCCGTAGTATTTGTTTGGTTGAGCGGGATGTACTTCCACGGTGCTCGCTTCTCGAACTACGTTGCTTGGCTGAAAGATCCCCTGAACATTAAACCTAGTGCGCAGGTGGTTTGGCCAATTGTGGGTCAAGACATCTTAAATGCTGATGTTGGTGGCGGTTTCCACGGGATTCAGATTACTTCTGGGTTCTTCTATCTGTGGAGAGCCTCTGGAATCACCAACGAGTTTGAGCTTTACTGCACCGCAATCGGTGGTTTAGTGATGGCTGGTCTGTGTTTATTCGCAGGTTGGTTCCACTATCACAAACGCGCTCCCAAGTTGGAATGGTTCCAGAATGTGGAATCCATGATGAACCACCACTTGGCTGTATTGCTGGGTTGCGGCTCTCTCGGTTGGGCAGGACACCAGATTCACGTTTCCATGCCGATTAACAAGTTGCTGGATGCTGGGGTAGCACCGGAAGACATTCCCTTACCTCATGAATTCATCCTCAACTCCAAGTTAATGGCGGAATTGTATCCCAGTTTCGCTGAAGGGTTGAAGCCCTTCTTCACCCTGAACTGGGGCGTGTATTCTGACTTCCTAACCTTCAAAGGTGGGTTAAACCCGGTGACTGGCGGCTTGTGGTTATCTGACCAAGCCCACCATCACTTAGCGATCGCCGTTCTGTTCATCATCGCTGGTCATATGTACCGCACCAACTGGGGTATCGGTCACAGCATGAAAGAACTTCTAGAAGCCCACAAAGGCCCCTTCACAGGTCAAGGTCACAAAGGCCTCTATGAAATTCTGACCACCTCTTGGCACGCTCAGTTAGCCATCAACTTAGCGATGTTAGGTTCCTTAACCATCATCGTGGCTCAACATATGTACGCCATGCCTCCCTACCCCTACCAAGCCACCGACTACGCGACACAGATTTCTCTGTTCACGCATCATATGTGGATTGGCGGTTTCCTAATCGTAGGGGCCGGCGCTCATGGTGCCATCTTCATGGTTCGGGACTACGACCCGGCGAAAAACGTAGACAACCTGTTGGATCGCGTGTTACGTCATCGTGATGCCATCATCTCCCATCTCAACTGGGTTTGTATCTTCTTAGGCTTCCATAGCTTTGGTCTGTACGTTCACAACGACACCATGCGCGCTTTTGGTCGTCCTCAAGATATGTTCTCGGACACGGGCATTCAACTACAACCCATCTTTGCCCAATGGGTACAAAACATTCACACCATCGCCCCCGGTGGCACCGCTCCCAACGCCCTTGAGCCTGTGAGCTATGCCTTTGGTGGCAGTGTGATTGCCGTTGGCGGGAAAGTCGCCATGATGCCCATTACCTTGGGAACAGCCGACTTCTTGGTTCACCATATCCACGCCTTCACCATTCACGTTACCGCGTTGATTCTCCTCAAAGGAGTCCTCTACGCTCGTAGCTCCCGCTTGATTCCTGACAAAGCCGAACTAGGTTTCCGCTTCCCCTGTGACGGTCCCGGTCGTGGTGGTACCTGTCAGGTTTCTGGATGGGATCACGTCTTCCTCGGACTGTTCTGGATGTACAACTCCCTCTCCATCGTGATCTTCCACTTCAGTTGGAAAATGCAATCCGATGTTTGGGGAACCGTTGCACCCGATGGTACGGTGTCTCACATCACCGCCGGAAACTTTGCCCAAAGTTCCATTACCATTAACGGATGGTTACGTGACTTCCTGTGGGCGCAAGCCTCTCAAGTCATCACCTCCTATGGTTCTGCACTCTCTGCCTACGGCATCATGTTCCTAGCAGGTCACTTCATCTTTGCTTTCAGCTTGATGTTCCTGTTTAGCGGTCGTGGGTACTGGCAAGAACTGATTGAGTCCATTGTTTGGGCGCACAACAAACTGAAAGTCGCTCCCGCGATTCAGCCTCGTGCCTTAAGCATCATCCAAGGACGTGCAGTGGGTGTCGCTCACTACCTTCTCGGTGGTATCGTCACAACTTGGGCATTCTTCCTAGCGAGAATTATCTCCGTCGGTTAGAAGCCCCGGTGAAAACGGTAAAATCAAACGCAAATTCGGCTTTGATGACCCGTTTTTCCAACCTTACCACCACCGAAAGAAGACAATTCCCTTCGGTGGGGGTATATAAAGAAGTAAAAGATGAGCAGCATATTGCATCAGTCTCATTGGTCAGGTAGGAGAATTACCTCAAAAGGTTTATGGCAACTAAATTTCCCAAATTTAGCCAGGATCTCGCGCAAGACCCGACAACCCGTCGGATCTGGTATGGGATTGCCACCGCTCACGACTTTGAAAGTCATGATGGAATGACCGAGGAAAATCTATATCAAAAGATTTTTGCCTCTCACTTTGGTCACATCGCCATCATCTTTCTGTGGACATCTGGCACCCTATTCCACGTCGCCTGGCAAGGTAACTTTGAACAGTGGATTAAAGATCCGCTAAACGTCCGTCCCATCGCTCACGCCATTTGGGACCCTCAATTCGGACAAGGCGCCGTTGATGCCTTTACTCAAGCAGGAGCCGCTAACCCGGTTGATATCTGCTACTCCGGCGTGTACCACTGGTTCTACACCATTGGGATGACCAACAACCAAGACCTCTACCAAGGGTCTATCTTCCTGCTCATTCTGGCATCGTTAATGCTGTTCGCAGGTTGGCTGCACCTCCAGCCCAAATTCCGTCCTAGTTTGCAATGGTTTAAGTTAGCGGAACACCGCCTTAACCACCACTTGGCTGGGTTATTTGGGGTGAGTTCCTTGGCTTGGACGGGTCACTTGGTTCACGTTGCTATCCCGGAGTCCCGTGGGGTTCATGTGGGTTGGGATAACTTCCTCTCTGTGAAGCCTCACCCGGCTGGGTTAATGCCGTTCTTCACTGGGAACTGGGGCGTTTACGCTCAGAACCCTGATACGGCTAGCCATGTCTTTGGGACTTCTCAAGGGGCAGGGACTGCCATCTTAACCTTCTTAGGTGGCTTCCACCCTCAAACCGAGTCCCTGTGGTTAACGGACATTGCTCACCACCACTTGGCGATCGCGGTTCTCTTTATTGTTGCGGGTCATATGTACCGGACGAACTTCGGTATTGGTCACAGCATTAAAGAAATGTGTGATGCTAAAGAGTTCTTTGGCAAAAAAGTGCAAGGGCCCTTCAATATGCCCCACCAAGGCATTTATGAAACCTACAACAACTCCCTGCACTTCCAATTAGGATGGCACTTGGCTTGCTTAGGGGTGATCACCTCTCTGGTTGCCCAGCATATGTACTCCCTGCCTTCCTACGTCTTCATTGCCAAAGACTACACCACCCAGGCTGCTCTGTTCACTCACCACGAGTACATCGCAGGCTTCCTGATGGTTGGGGCATTTGCTCACGGCGCGATCTTCTTAGTGCGGGATTATGATCCTGAACAAAACAAAGGAAATGTTCTGGATCGGGTGCTGCAACACAAAGAAGCGATCATTTCTCACTTAAGCTGGGTTTCCCTCTTCCTCGGTTTCCACACCTTGGGACTTTATGTTCACAACGACGTAGTGGTTGCCTTCGGGACTCCTGAAAAGCAAATCTTAATCGAACCCGTCTTTGCTCAGTTCATCCAAGCCTCTCACGGTAAAGTGCTGTATGGCATGGATCTACTGCTCTCTGACCCCAACAGCATTGCTACCACCGCTTGGCCCAATCATGGCGCGGTGTGGCTGCCCGGTTGGTTAGATGCCATCAACAGTGGCGCGAACTCTCTGTTCTTAACCATTGGACCTGGGGACTTCTTGGTTCACCATGCGATCGCCCTGGGTCTGCACACCACCACCTTAATCTTGGTGAAAGGCGCTTTGGATGCTCGTGGCTCCAAATTAATGCCCGACAAAAAAGATTTCGGTTACTCCTTCCCCTGTGACGGCCCCGGTCGTGGCGGTACTTGCGACATCTCCGCTTGGGATGCCTTCTACCTCGCCATGTTCTGGATGCTGAACACCTTGGGCTGGTTAACCTTCTACTGGCACTGGAAACACCTCGGTGTTTGGACCGGTAACGTTGCTCAGTTCAACGAAAACTCCACCTACTTAATGGGTTGGTTCCGCGATTACCTCTGGGCGAACTCTGCTCAATTAATCAACGGTTATAACCCCTACGGTGTGAATAACCTCTCGGTTTGGGCTTGGATGTTCCTCTTCGGACACCTGGTTTGGGCGACGGGTTTCATGTTCCTGATCTCTTGGCGTGGTTACTGGCAAGAGTTAATCGAGACGATTGTTTGGGCGCACGAGCGCACTCCTCTGGCTAACTTAGTTCGCTGGAAAGACAAGCCCGTTGCTCTCTCTATCGTTCAAGCTCGTTTAGTGGGTCTGGCTCACTTCACGGTGGGTTACATCTTTACTTACGCAGCGTTCTTGATTGCTTCGACGGCTGGTAAGTTCGGCTAAAGTATCGACGAACTAAAGCGAAAAATCCCCTACTTCTCGGTGGGGGATTTTTTGCTTTCAACCTTAAAAAGTTAAGGTTGTTGCTTGGGGCAGTGATGAATAAATTCTTACTGTTTACTTTCCCCAAAACTGTTTTAAAATTTGCTTAGGAGAACGATCCCAAGTATCAACATGATCGTAAATTAATCCTTGTGAATTTAACCGATAATTGGAGTAACCATTAAAGACAATTTTAGCGGACCAAGGTACTCGTAAAGTCCCCCGCACTGTCCAATCTACGCGCACGACATCGGGTTCAGGGTGAGCGATTTGGTGAACATCAAAATAAATTTCAGTGAAAAATAAGGCCGCATGAAAGCGTAATGTCCAAAAAATAATCCGGTAGTTAAATTTTCCGTTAAACCGATTAACTGGATCTTTGAACGCAATATCATGACTATAAATATCATAGCAAATATCTGTTTTAAACAAATCCGGTAAATCCTGCTCTAAGGTTGTTATGACTTTTTTAATTTGTTGAGGACTGGGAGAATGAGCAAGAACGGGATTAGACATATTGCTAAAAAGGGGATGAGAATGTTATTGGTAAATTAGCCCTATTTAAACACATTGTAGAGGGAATTCATGAATTCTTCCTGCCACAATCTATTGAGAATTTTTGTATCCATCGCCTCCCTGCAATTGAGAAAAGGGCATTTCACAAAATTGGCTTAAAAAAAGAGTCGCTTGTTGAGGAGGGAGGGGGGGAGAGAAGAAAAAACCTTGGCCAAATTCACAACCTAGTATCTTTAACCATTCGAGTTGTGCGGGGGTTTCGATGCCTTCGGCGATCGCATTTAACTCCAGTAAGTTGCTCAAAGCTACGATAGACTCGGCAATGATCTGATTTCGGGCATCACTCGCATGAGGACTGACAAAAGCACGATCGATTTTCAACGCATCGACGGGAAGACGGTGTAAATAACTTAGGGAAGAGTACCCAGTCCCGAAATCATCAATACTTAAACCCACCCCTCGCGCTTTAATTTGATTGAGCAAATCATAGTTTGCGTCAATATTTTGAACTAGCATACTCTCGGTAATTTCTAACACGAGGCTATTCTGAGGCAGAGCATAGCGCCTGAGTACCTCATCCAACTGTGTCAAAAGTTGGGAGTCCAGTTGAGAAACCGAAAGATTAATACTCATTTTTAACCCCTGTTGGGGACATTGCTGTTGCCAAATCGCCAGTTGGTGACAGGCTGTTTGTAAAACCCATATACCAATGGGAGTAATGAGTCCCGTTTCTTCGGCAATGCCAATAAATTGATCGGGAGGGATAAAGCCCCGTTGGGGATGTTGCCAGCGAATCAAGGCCTCAAAACCGCGCACTGTTTGGCTAGCCAGATGAATAATGGGTTGATAGTAGAGGATAAACTCTTCATGTTCTAGGGCTTGACGCAGATCATTTTCCATCTGAAGCCGTTGTAGAACTTGTTGGTGGAGAGTGGGATCAAAAATGGCATAATTCCCCCGGCCGTCTTGTTTCGCTCGATACATAGCCAGATCGGCATCTCTAAGTAGTTCTTCGGGTCGGTGATAGTCGGGGGTGCCAATGACAATTCCGATGCTAGTAGTCAGAAAAACATCTCGTTGGGCCAATTTTAAAGGCGATCGCAGCGCGAGTAAAATTTGTTCGCCAACTCTAACCGCTTCTTCAACTTCCGTTAACTCTTCGAGTAAAATAACAAACTCATCCCCCCCCAACCGTGCTGCGAGATCCGTATCTCGGATCAACTCCCCCAGCAATTTTCCCACGGCCACCAGCAGGTTATCCCCAATACAGTGACCTAAACTATCATTAACCACTTTGAACTGATCGAGGTCTAAAAACAATACAGCAAACTGGCGCTCAGGATGGTGTTTAATTTGTTTGATGGCGAGATCCAGCCGTTCGAGGAGTAAACTGCGGTTGGGGAGTCCCGTTAATTCATCATGGAGGGCCTTGTGTTTTAACGCTTCTTCCATGCGCACGCGATCGCTCACATCCCGAGACGTACTTTGCAGATGCTTCACCTCCCCCCTCTCATTAAAAATCGGTTGGGTGAGCGTCTCTAACCATAACCACTCCCCCCTTTTACTCCGCGCTCGATAGGTCACTTGAGAACGAACTAATCCCTGCCGGGCTGGATGATGGGCAGACTGACGTACTAACTCCCCATCATCCGGGTGAATGAACTCATAGGGACTATGACTCAGTAACTCTTCGGGACTATACCCTAATAAGCTTTGACAAGAGGGGGTAACGTAGAGATAGCGACCCTCTAAATCGTGTAAACAGACCAAATCCCGTATATTTTCCGTCA